>NZ_JBNRLQ010000006.1:0-362322 GCF_055804875.1 Enterobacter sp. K510
CCGGACGGGATGACAAGCATAAAACTGCATTTTTGTTTCAACCGCTCACCTTTTCATCACAACGCTTATTTTTACTGCTTTTTAATCGCCGCAGGCAGGTCAGCAAGGCTATTTATCACCCAATCTGCTGCGTTTTCTGCTTCAGGCGTGACGGGTTTACCCGTGCGCACTAATACTTTATGACCCACACCTGCGGCAGCGGCAGCCTGCATATCTTCAAGTTTGTCGCCAACCATATAAGAAGCGGTCATATCAATGTGCAAAAAATCGCGCGCGGAGATAAGCATTCCCGGCTGCGGTTTACGGCAATCGCATACCTGGCGGAACTCTTCCACGCTTCCTTCCGGATGATGCGGACAGTAATAGATGCCATCCAGGTCGACGCCGCGATCCGCCAGCGACCAGTCCATCCATTCGGTCAGCGTTTCGAACTGCGCTTCGCTGAACTTACCGCGGGCGATGCCGGACTGATTGGTGACGACCACCAGCGCATAGCCCATTGCTTTCAGTTCGCGCATGGCATCTATGATGCCATCGATAAATTCGAAGTTATCACTCTCATGGACATAACCATGATCGACATTAATCGTGCCATCACGATCGAGAAAAATTGCGGGTACTGACTGTGCCACCGGTTTGCTCCTTTATATAAGACCTATGGCGTTAGTATCTCATGTTTCTGAACGCAAGAAAGTGCTCATCATACAGAGTTACATTGAAATAGACGTCTGGATGCCTTAACATCCGTTTTGTTTACGGTCATCGCCCGTATCCGGCAGAACAAAATGCCACGGCTAACTTTTAAACGATAAAAATAATCTAATGATTAAACTTTCGAATATCACCAAAGTCTTCCAGCAGGGGAACCGCACTATACAGGCGCTGAACAATGTCAGCCTGCATGTTCCTGCCGGTCAAATTTATGGCGTCATTGGCGCTTCAGGTGCGGGGAAAAGTACCTTAATCCGCTGCGTAAACCTGCTGGAGCGTCCGACGCAGGGCAGCGTGCTGGTTGACGGTCAGGATTTAACTGCCCTGACCGAATCCCAGTTAACCAAAGCCCGTCGTCAGATCGGCATGATCTTCCAGCATTTTAACCTGCTTGCTTCGCGCACCGTGGCGGGTAACGTCGCATTACCGCTGGAGCTGGACAACACCCCCGCCGCTGAAATCAAACGCCGCGTCACCGAGCTGCTGGAGTTAGTGGGCCTGAGCGATAAGCATGACAGCTATCCGGCGAATCTTTCCGGCGGTCAAAAACAACGTGTGGCCATTGCCCGTGCGCTGGCCAGCAATCCCAAAGTATTGCTGTGTGATGAGGCCACCAGCGCGCTGGATCCAGCGACGACCCGCTCCATCCTCGAACTGCTCAAAGATATTAACCGCCGTCTTGGTTTAACCATCCTCCTTATTACGCATGAAATGGACGTGGTGAAACGTATCTGCGACTGCGTGGCCGTGATCAGCAACGGCGAGCTTATCGAGCAGGACACCGTCAGCGAAGTGTTCTCGCATCCGAAAACGCCGCTGGCGCAACAGTTTATTCAGTCCACGCTGCATCTGGACATTCCGGAAGATTATCAGCAGCGCATGACGGCAGAGCCGGGCGCCACCAGCGTGCCGATGCTGCGTATGGAATTTACCGGTCAGTCGGTGGATGCTCCCCTGCTTTCTGAAACCGCACGCCGTTTTAATGTGAACAACAACATTATCAGCGCGCAGATGGATTACGCCGGTGGCGTGAAGTTCGGCATCATGCTGACGGAAATGCACGGCACACAACAGGATACGCAAGCCGCCATTGCGTGGCTGCAGGAACACCATGTAAAAGTAGAGGTGCTGGGTTATGTCTGAGCCAATGATGTGGTTACTGGCGCGGGGCGTCTGGGAGACGCTGGCGATGACCTTTGTCTCCGGCTTCTTTGGTTTTGTGATCGGGCTGCCGGTAGGCGTACTGCTGTACGTCACCCGTCCCGGTCAGATCAGCGAGAACGCAAAGCTGTATCGCAGCATTTCCGCGCTGGTGAATATTTTCCGCTCCATTCCGTTCATTATTTTGCTGGTCTGGATGATCCCCTTCACCCGCGTGATTGTGGGCACATCCATCGGCTTGCAGGCGGCTATCGTACCGCTGACCGTGGGCGCAGCGCCCTTTATTGCCCGTATGGTTGAGAACGCCTTACTGGAGATCCCGACCGGACTTATCGAAGCCTCACGCGCGATGGGCGCCACGCCGATGCAGATCATTCGTAAGGTCCTGCTGCCGGAAGCCCTTGCTGGTCTGGTGAACGCGGCTACCATTACCCTGATCACCCTTGTGGGTTATTCCGCCATGGGCGGTGCTGTGGGTGCCGGTGGCCTGGGACAAATTGGCTATCAGTACGGTTACATCGGCTATAACGCCACCGTGATGAATACGGTGCTGGTACTGCTGGTGGTGCTGGTTTATCTGATCCAGTTCTCGGGTGATCGTATCGTCCGGGCTGTCACTCACAAATAACGTTATAAACAACACAATCGACTCTGAGAGTTAAGGAAATAGCATGGCGTTTAAATTCAAGACCTTTGCGGCACTGGGTGCCCTGATTGGTTCTCTGGCCCTTGTGGGTTGCGGTCAGGACGAAAAAGATCCCAACCACATTAAAGTGGGCGTGATCGTCGGCGCTGAGCAGCAGGTAGCGGAAACCGCCGCGAAAGTGGCGAAAGAGAAATACGGTCTGGACGTGGAACTGGTGACCTTTAACGATTACGTGCTACCGAACGAAGCGCTGAGCAAAGGCGACATCGACCTGAACGCCTTCCAGCACAAACCCTATCTGGATCAGCAGATCAAAGATCGCGGCTATAAGCTGACCTCCGTGGCGAACACCTTCGTCTACCCGATTGCCGGCTACTCCAAAAAAATCAAATCTATTGATGAGTTGCAGGAAGGCGCGCAGGTTGCCGTACCGAACGATCCGACTAACCTGGGCCGTTCCCTGCTGCTGCTGCAAAAACAGGGTCTGATCAAACTGAAAGATGGCGTCGGTCTGCTGCCGACCGTGCTGGACGTGGTGGAAAACCCGAAAAACCTGAAGATTGTTGAACTGGAAGCGCCGCAGCTGCCGCGTTCGTTAGACGACGCGCAGATTGCGCTGGCCGTCATCAACACCACTTACGCCAGCCAGATCAACCTGACGCCGGCAAAAGACGGTATCTTCGTTGAAGATAAAGACTCCCCGTACGTCAACCTGCTCGTTTCCCGCGAAGACAACAAAGATGCGGAAAACGTGAAGAAATTCATCCAGGCTTACCAGTCTGATGAAGTTTACCAGGAAGCCAACAAAGTCTTTAACGGCGGCGCGGTTAAAGGCTGGTAATCGCTTTTTTCTGTAATATCCTTCAAGGCGGGCGTAAGCCCGCCTTGTCATTTCTGTACTCTCCTGTTTCAATACCTGGTAATGCCATTATTTACTGAGGATATATTATGCGCGCTTTACCGATCTGTTTACTGGCACTCATGCTGAGCGGCTGTTCCATGCTAAGCAGATCTCCCGTCGAACCGGCCAGGGGCACCGCTACAACCACAAAAACCGAGCCGGAAAAACCAAAAGCGCCGCGCGCGGCCCCGGTAAGAATTATCACCAATGCCGAAGAGCTGGTTGGTAAACCGTTCCGCGATCTGGGTGAAGTGTCCGGCGACTCCTGCCAGGCGTCTAATCAGGACTCCCCGCCGAATATCCCGACCGCACGTAAACGCATGCAGATTAACGCTTCTAAAATGCGCGCCAACGCCGTGCTACAGCACAGCTGTGAAGTTACCAGCGGCACGCCGGGCTGCTATCGTCAGGCGGTATGCATCGGTACTGCGCTTAACATTACGGCAAAATGAGTGCCTTTTCGTTTGAGCAAATAGGCGTTATCCGTTCGCCCTATAAAGAGAAGTTTGCCGTACCGCGCCAGCCAGGGCTGGTAAACAGTCGCGGCGAACTTCATCTTACTGCCCCATACAATCAGGCCGATGCCGTACGCGGCCTTGAGGCGTTCAGCCATCTGTGGGTGCTGTTTGTTTTCCATCAGACGATGGAAGGGGGCTGGCGGCCAACGGTGCGCCCTCCCCGTCTCGGCGGCAATGCCCGAATGGGCGTGTTTGCCACGCGTTCAACATTCCGCCCGAATCCGGTCGGCATGTCGCTGGTTGAATTAAAAGGCATTCGCTGCCAGAAAGATCAGGTCATTCTTGAGCTCGGCAGTCTGGATCTGGTCGACGGCACGCCAGTGATCGACATCAAGCCCTATCTGCCGTTCGCCGAAGCCTTACCCGACGCGAAAGCCAGCTACGCCCAGCTTGCGCCGCAGGCGGATATGCCGGTGTTTTTTACCGAAGACATTGCCCGGCAGTTACCGGCGCTGGAGCAGCGCTACCCTGCCCTGCGACAGTTCATCATCGATGTACTGGCCCAGGATCCGCGCCCGGCCTACCGCAAAGAAGAAGAGATGGGCAAAACCTATGCCGTATGGTTGCTGGATTTTAACGTGCGCTGGCGCGTAACGCCGTCGGGATTTGAGGTCTTTGCGCTGGAATCGCGCTAATTTTAGTGCGCTCTCTTTTGGCATCATTGCCAGGCTGATAAACTAAACCACTTTTTTTGTGTCAGGCTCGTTTTGAGCCTGTGCTCATCGTCCAAATGGAACCGTAACTACATGCGTACTAGCCAATATCTGCTCTCCACTCTGAAGGAGACACCTGCCGATGCCGAAGTCATCAGCCACCAGTTGATGCTGCGCGCCGGGATGATCCGCAAGCTGGCCTCAGGGTTATACACCTGGCTGCCGACCGGCCTGCGCGTTCTGAAGAAAGTCGAAAACATCGTGCGTGAAGAGATGAACAACGCCGGTGCGATCGAGGTGTCCATGCCGGTTGTTCAGCCCGCCGATCTGTGGGTGGAAAGCGGCCGCTGGGAGCAGTATGGCCCGGAACTGCTGCGTTTTGTCGACCGTGGCGAACGTCCGTTCGTGCTCGGCCCGACGCATGAAGAAGTGATCACCGACCTGATCCGTAACGAGCTCAGCTCTTACAAACAGCTGCCGCTGAACTTCTTCCAGATCCAGACTAAATTCCGTGACGAAGTGCGCCCGCGTTTCGGCGTGATGCGTTCCCGTGAATTCCTGATGAAAGATGCTTACTCTTTCCATACCTCTCAGGAATCCCTGCAGGAAACCTACGACGCCATGTATGCGGCCTACAGCAAAATCTTCAGCCGTATGGGTCTGGACTTCCGCGCGGTACAGGCTGACACCGGCTCAATCGGCGGTAGCGCTTCGCACGAATTCCAGGTGCTGGCGCAGAGCGGCGAAGACGATGTGATCTTCTCCGACAGCTCCGATTTCGCGGCCAACATTGAATTTGCCGAAGCGCTGGCCCCGAAAGCGCCGCGTGCCGCCGCGACGCAAGAAATGACGCTGGTTGATACGCCGAACGCGAAAACCATCGCCGAGCTGGTTGAGCAGTTCAATCTGCCCATCGAGAAAACCGTGAAAACCCTGCTGGTAAAAGCAGTGGAAGACAGCGCATATCCGCTGGTTGCCCTGCTGGTGCGTGGCGATCACGAACTGAACGAAGTCAAAGCCGAAAAACTGCCGCAGGTGGCCAGCCCGCTGACCTTCGCCAGCGAAGAAGAGATCCGCGCGCTGGTTAAAGCAGGCCCTGGCTCGCTGGGTCCGGTTAACCTGCCGATCCCGGTAGTTATCGACCGTACCGTTGCCGCGATGAGTGATTTCTCCGCAGGCGCGAACATTGACGGTAAACACTACTTTGGCATCAACTGGGATCGCGATGTGGCGACGCCAGAAGTCGCGGATCTGCGTAACGTGGTGGCCGGCGATCCGAGCCCGGACGGTCAGGGTACGCTGTTGATCAAACGCGGTATCGAAGTGGGTCATATTTTCCAGCTGGGTACCAAGTACTCCGAAGCGCTGAAAGCCTCCGTACAGGGTGAAGATGGTCGTAACGTTACGCTGACCATGGGTTGCTACGGTATCGGTGTGACCCGTGTGGTGGCTGCGGCCATTGAGCAGAACCACGACGAACGCGGTATCGTCTGGCCTGACGCCATTGCGCCTTTCCAGGTGGCGATCCTGCCGATGAACATGCACAAATCCTTCCGCGTGCAGGAACTGGCAGAGAAGCTGTACAGCGAGTTGCGTGCGCAGGGCATTGAAGTGCTGATGGATGATCGTAAAGAGCGTCCGGGCGTGATGTTTGCAGACATGGAGCTGATCGGCATTCCGCACACTATCGTTATCGGCGATCGTAACCTCGACAGCGACGAAATTGAGTACAAATACCGTCGTAGCGGCGAAAAGCAGATGATCAAAACCGGCGACATCCTGCCGTATCTGGTCAGGGCGATTAAAGGCTGAGGATTGTTATTGCCCGGCGGCGCAGGCTTGCCGGGCCTACATAAGCTCATGCAGGCCGGGTAAGACGCAGTCGCCACCCGGCAAACGACAGCCCGGTCACGTTAACCTGACCGGGCTTTTTTTATGGGCGAACTTTGCCGCGCAGAGATTTAACAGTCGATTTCTGCGCTTTGCCCGCCAGACGCCGCTCTTTGGACGCGCGCGTGGGCCGCGTCGGACGTCGGCTTTTCTGTACCACGGTTAATTCTCTTATCAACGCTTCCAGCCGCGCCAGCGCCGCTTCACGGTTCATCTCCTGACTGCGGTACTCCTGCGCCTTAATAATCACCACGCCTTCCGCGGTGATCAAATGGTGCGTCGCCGCCAGCAGGCGCTCTTTGTAGAACTCCGGCAGGCTGGAGGCGCGAATGTCGAAACGCAGGTGAATGGCCGTGGAGGTTTTATTGACGTTTTGCCCGCCTGCGCCCTGAGAACGGATCGCGGTGATCTCCAGTTCGTTGTCCGGGATAGTGACATTCGATGACAGCGTGATCATGCCGGTTGTTGCCAGGTGGTCAGATGGATCTCCAGGTTATTCTGCGCATCAGACAGCCAGATCGCCCCCTCCTGAATGGTGGCCTGCAGGGTCATGGTACGCCCGGCAAAATCGCTGAGCTTCGCCAGCTGTTCATCATCCAGATACCAGATGCTCAGGTTGCTGTAGGTCGCCAGCTTAGTCTGATTTTGCTGCCACCAGATTTGCGCAGAACGGCTGTTATAGGTAAACAACGCCACTTCTTTGGCCTGGGTGCAGGCTTTTTTGATCCGTTTCTCATCCGGCAGGCCCAGCTCGATCCACAGGTCGATGCCCATGTGATCGTTATGCCGCCAGGCTTCCGGCTCATCTTCGGCGCTCAGGCCACGGGAGAACTGTAACCGCTCGTCAGCATATTTGATCCACGCCAGCAGGCGCAGCATCATGCGCTCCTGGGTTTCAGAAGGATGGCGGGCCAGCGTGAGCGTAGCATCCATAAACTGATTACGATCCAGATCGGCCACATTGACCGTCGCTTTATAAATTGTCGCTTTTAACGCCATGACACCACTCCTGCACAAAATTATCCCCATTGTAGCGAATTAAGGGATAAAGCGCTGTTTACTCTTAAAGTAGTGACCGCTTACTACGCTGATAATGCGCCAATGAGTGTGGTATAGTCACCTTGCTAAACAGAGTTTATCTTCGTAGGCTTAAACTTACATCCCATGGTGAAGTCAGCACACTGACAGGAGGACATGTGGAAAATTACTGTGAGTTAATACGCAAGCGGTATGCGGAGATCGCCAGCGGAGACTTAGGGTATATCCCCGATGCGCTGGGCTGCGTGTTAAACGTACTCAATGAAGTGGCATCAGATGGTGCGACTTCGGAGTCTGTCAGGGAAAAGGCGGCTTATGCTGCCGCGAACTTACTGGTGAGCGATTATGTCAATGAATGATACTTATCAACCCATCAATTGTGATGACTATGACAACCTCGAGCTCGCCTGCCAGCATCATCTTTTACTGACGCTGGAACTCAAAGACGGCGAAGTTTTGCAGGCAAAAGCCAGCGACCTGGTGATGCGTAAGAACGTTGAATATCTGGTCGCTGATGCCGCTGGCACGACGCGGGAACTCCGCCTCGACAGAATAGCCAGCTTCAGCCATCCGCAAATCGGCACCGTTGTGGTGAGCGAATCCTGAGTCAATCAAGCGGGCAGCCTGGCTGCCCGTTATCTTTTCCACCGCAACGTAAAACCGGCTTCCCCCTCCGCCAGTCCGTCCCGCGTTATAAACTGCCCCGCCGCGGCAATCGGCGTTTCATCATAGAACAGAATTGGCGTGCTATCCCGCTGCCAGGGCGGCACTCCCAGCTCCTGCCAGATTTTTTTCAGCTTACGCCCCCCGGCACGACCAAGGATATGCAGCATTCCGGGCGCGTAAAAACGCACTGTCGCCCGTTCACCGGCGCGCGGGGCACGTATCTCGCCGCCTGTTATAAGCTGCAACTCTCCCAGGCCCGCGGGTAAGGCCAGCGGCTGAAAGGGATCATCCCAGCCGATTTGTCTGTCGCGCTGACTTTGCGGCACCTTTACCCACCAGAGCAGTCCCTGATAGCGACGGATCTCCCCCTCGCCCAACGTCAGGCCGGGGGTTGCATCGTCGCGCGCCAGCGCCACGTCCTGCCAGATGCGCGCCAGCCGGTCACGTGATGGCATAGCCGCGCCCTGCTGCGCCAGCCAGCGGCGCAGGATAGCTGCGCGTCGGACGGCGCTTTTCGTCATCAGCGGGGCGATATGCAGCGCACCCGCTTCGTTGGTCAGCGCGGCCAGTTCTTCCGCCAGTAGCTCGTCAAGCAGCTGCTCCTGCTCGCCGCATAGTGCTGCGCTGCGCGCCACCGCGTCGGCAAAATGCGGCCAGCGGGCGTTAAGACGCGGCAAAATATGCAGACGTAAAAAGTTGCGGTCGTATTTATCATCCTGATTGCTGTCATCTTCGATCCAGCGCAGCGCGTGCTGCTGCGCCCAGGCTTCCAGCGCCGTCCGGCGGGTATGGAGCAGCGGGCGCAGCAACAGCGTATCGCCGAAAGGCAGAGAAGCGGGCATCGCCGCCAGTCCTGCCGGGCCGCTGCCGCGCTTTAACGCCAGCAGAAAAGTTTCGCTCTGATCGTCCAGATGCTGGGCGGTAAGCAGCACTTCGCCGGGCAACAGCGCCTCGCGAAAAGCCTGATAGCGCGCCTGGCGCGCCTGCGCTTCAATACTTTGCCCGGCCTGGTTTAACGTCACGCGCACGACGGTAAGGGGTACCTGCCACTGTTCGCAAAGCGCCTGGCACTGTTCCACCCACTCATCCGCGCGGGCATTCAGACCGTGATGGACGTGGATCGCGCGCAGCGATACCTCCGGCTGCTGTTCGCGCCAGCACACCAGCTGGTGCAGCAGTACGGTTGAATCGAGGCCGCCGCTGAACCCCACCAGCAACTGGCGATGCGGTTCAAGGGACTGTGCAAGAGCGGAAATAGTCATGATGATCGTTTAAAAAGGAAGATGGCGGCACGTTACCGGGCATCTTCCACAGTGGCAAGCGTTACTGCTGGTAAAGTTCCAGCGGCAGACCGTCGGGATCGTTAAAGAAGGTAAAACGTTTGCCGGTAAAGGGATCGACACGTACCGGCTCGCAGGTCACGTTATGGGCTTCCAGATGCGCGATCGCCGCTTCAACGTCATCCACGCTGAACGCCAGGTGGCGTAAACCGCAGGCTTCCGGGTGGCTCGGACGCGCCGGCGGAAACGGAAATGAAAACAGCTCGATCACATACTGGCCGTTCAGCGCCAGATCGCCTTTCCAGGAGTCCCGCTCCGCACGGTAGGCTTCACTTTGTAAGCTAAAGCCCAGTATGTCGCAGTAAAACGCCTTACTGCGGGTATAGTCGCTCGCGATGATCGCGATATGGTGAACCTGTTTTAAGCCGAGCATGCTGTCTCCTTTTTCCGATCCCTGCACGTTACGATCGCCCGCGGCGCTCTGCAAGGGGTCAGCCCTGTTTTAGGACTCGTACCCGGTAGATGCCCTCTTCATCGCGCTTCGCCCCGTGAATGTCGGTTTCAAAGCCGGGATAATGGCGGCCAATGGCGCAGAGCATAAGCAGGAAATCGAGCACGGCGCGGCTTCTGGCTGTGATCATCTCCCCCGGCATCAGCAGCGGCACGCCCGGCGGATAAGGCAGGATCATATTGGCCGACACGCGATCGACAATCTCCTCCAGCGCCACCGTCTCCACCTCGCCTTTCACCTGCTGCTGCCAGGCCTGGTGCGGGGTCATACGCATGGTGGGCAGCACGTCAAAGGCCTGTAACATCAGGCGCGGCAGATCGTGCTGACGGATCAGTTGATGAATGCCCTGCGCCAAATCCTGAATACGCATATTGCGGTAAAAATCGGGATCTTCCGCGTAGAGATCCGGCAGCATATTTTTCACCCGCAGATTCAGATCGTAGGCGCGCTTGAACTCCATCAGCCCGCGCAGCAGTCCCATCGCCCGCGTTTTGTCGATGCCGATACTGAACAGGAACAGCAGATTGTAAGGCCCGGTTTTTTCCACCACCACGCCACGTTCATCAAGGAATTTCGCCACCAGCGCCGCAGGGATCCCTTCATCGCTCATGTTGCCCTGCTCGTCCATACCCGGCGTGAGAATGGTCACTTTGACCGGATCGAGGAACATATGATCGGCGTCCGCATCGCGGAATCCGTGCCAGCTCTCCCCCGGCGCCACCGGCCAGCAGTCGGCTTCATCGATCTCCTCCGGCTGCCAGATGTCAAAGAACCAGCCGTCGGCCTCATCTTTCAGCCGCTGCACCTCTTTACGGAAATGCAGCGCCCGCTCAACGGAACGGTTGATCAGCCGTTTGCCGGGATTGCCGCGCAGCATTGCCGCCGCCGTTTCAATAGAGGCTACCAGCGGATAGCTCGGCGAAGTGGTGGTATGCATCATATAGGCTTCGTTAAAGGTCTCCTCGTCGTACTCGCCTTTAATGTGGATCAGCGAGGCCTGCGAAAACGCCGCCAGCATTTTATGCGTCGACTGGGTTTCGAAGAAGACTTTCCCCGGCACGCGTTCACCGCTCATGCCGCTCTTTCCGGCATAGATGGGATGGAAATTGGTGTAAGGCACCCAGGCGGAATCAAAATGGATCGACGGCACATCGAGGGTTTTCTTGATCCAGTTGGTGTTGTACAGCAGCCCGTCATAGGTGGAGTTGGTGATCACCGCATGCACCGGCCAGGCCGCCCCGCTGGTGGTAGCCACTTTTTGCTCAATGCTTTCATGACTGAATTCACGACGGGGAATGCCGCCCAGAATCCCCAGCGCGTTACGCCCCGGCTTCAGCCACAGCGGCACGACATCGCTCATCATCAACAAATGAGCGAGGGATTTATGGCAGTTGCGGTCAATCAGCAGCGTGCTGCCGGCGGGTGCGGCATACATGCCGACGATTTTGTTGGACGTCGAGGTGCCGTTGGTCACCATATAGCTCTGCTCGGCGCCAAAGGTGCGGGCGATGTACTCCTCCGCTTCCAGATGCGGACCGGTATGATCGAGCAGCGAACCCAGCTCAGTGACGGAAATCGAGACATCCGCTTTCAGCGTATTACCG
Organism: Enterobacter sp. K510; assembly: GCF_055804875.1. Classification (NCBI taxonomy): domain Bacteria; kingdom Pseudomonadati; phylum Pseudomonadota; class Gammaproteobacteria; order Enterobacterales; family Enterobacteriaceae; genus Enterobacter; species Enterobacter sp. K510. The sequence continues at coordinate 11,580 of NZ_JBNRLQ010000006.1, forward strand.
CCAAAGAAGTCATAAAACAAACAGCCCACCGGACTTTTTTGATACGCCGTTCCCGCCATATGCCCTGGCGTGCAAAAAGTGTATTTCCCCTCTTTCACATAGGTGTAGAGCGCGCGGGTAAAAGGCGGCGTGATGTTATCAAGATATTCGCGGGTGTACTGCTCAATGCGGGTGGCGATGCCGTCAGCGACATCCAGCGCATATTCAAAGAACCACAGCGCCATGCGCATATCGTGGGCGCTGACGTCGAGCGTTGAGTGGGTATTGATAAAAGCATACAGCGGCAGATATTCGTTGAGCTGATTAATATCGCTGCACAGCTCAATGCCGTACTCGTCCCAGTCAAAAATCACGCCGCAGATGCGCGGGTTATGCTCAATAAACTTCAGCAGATCGGCGCTGTTCTGCGGGAAGATGATTTTAAACCCTTGTTTCTCCAGTGCGATGACCAGTTCGTTTATAGGTTCATCTTTATAAAAAACGCCATGCGTTCCCATAATGGCAATAATATTCACGCGTCACTCCTGCAAAAAACCTCCGCTAATGATAGTTGAGGTAAACGGCAGGTATAAAAAAAGCCACACTATAGTGTGGCTTTTCAGAATAATGACGCGTATCAGGCGTAGCCGTAGCTCATCAGACGCTGGTAACGACGGTTACGCAGATCTTCTTTGCTCAGCACATCGAGATCCGCCAGATCGTCCAGCAGTTGCGCTTTCAGGGAGGCAGCCATCGCTTCCGGGTTACGGTGCGCGCCGCCCAGCGGTTCCGGGATCACGCTGTCGATCAGCTTCAGCTCTTTCAGGCGCGGCGCGATAATGCCCATGGCATCAGCGGCCAGCGGCGCTTTGTCGGCGCTTTTCCACAGAATGGACGCACAACCTTCCGGAGAGATAACGGAATAGGTGCTGTACTGCAGCATATTAACTTTATCGCCAACGCCGATCGCCAGCGCGCCGCCGGAACCACCCTCACCAATGACGGTGCAGATGACCGGTACGTTCAGACGCGACATTTCACGCAGGTTGCGGGCGATGGCTTCAGACTGACCGCGCTCTTCCGCGCCGACGCCCGGATAAGCGCCAGGGGTGTCGATAAAGGTAATGATCGGCATGTTAAAACGCTCTGCCATTTCCATCAGGCGCAGCGCTTTGCGATAGCCTTCCGGAGCGGGCATGCCGAAGTTACGACGAATTTTCTCTTTGGTTTCGCGCCCTTTCTGATGACCAATGATCATCACCGGACGGCCATCCAGACGCGCGATCCCGCCAACAATGGCTTTATCGTCAGCGTAAGCACGGTCACCTGCCAGCTCGTCGAATTCATCAAATGCCAGGCGGACATAATCCAGGGTGTACGGACGCTGCGGGTGACGCGCCAGTTGCGCGACCTGCCATGCGCCGAGATCGGCAAAGATTTTGCGCGTCAGTTCTACGCTCTTTTCACGCAGACGATGCACTTCTTCGTCGATGTTAATATCCAGTTTCTCATCCTGGCGGCTTACGGCCGTCAGGGAATCGATTTTCGCTTCCAGCTCAGCAATCGGCTGTTCGAAATCAAGGAAATTCAGACTCATAGTATTCCTGTATTAGTCAAACTCTAGTTCCACCTGCTCCGAACCAATAAGGCCACGCAGATCGTTGAGTAAACGATCGCTCGGAGAGACACGCCACGTTGCACCGAAGCGCAACCGCGCACGTGCATCCGCCCTCTGATAGTAGAGATGTACTGGAATGGTCCCCGAACGATGGGGTTCCAGAGACTGACGGAGTCGGTTTAAAAGCTGGTCATCAATTTGCCTGTCCGTCAGCGAGATAGCAAGCCCGCGAGCATATTTTTCCCGGGCTTCGTCAATGTCCATGACTTCGCGGGCAGTCATTTTAAGCCCGCCGCTGAAGTCATCAAAGCTGACCTGTCCGCTGACGATAAGTATGCGGTCTTTTTCCAGCAAATGCTGATATTTATCCAGCGCGTCGGTGAATAACATCACCTCCAGACGTCCGGAGCGGTCATCCAGCGTACAGATGCCGATACGATTGCCGCGCTTGGTGACCATTACCCGCGCAGCAATGACGAGCCCCGCCGCCGTGGTGACTTTCCCACGTTCCGTCGGGTGCATGTCTTTCAGGCGATTGCCGCCGACATACCGCTCAATTTCTTTCAGGTACTGGGTGATGGGGTGCCCGGTCAGGTACAGACCCAGGGTTTCACGCTCGCCATCCAGCACCACCTGTTCCGGCCACGGCTGGCAGCTGGCATAGGACTGCTCCACCTGCTCCGGCTCTTCAGCCAGCACGCCAAACATGTCAGCCTGGCCGATAGCCTCGGCTTTCGCATGCTGATCGGCGGCTTTCAGCGCATCGCCCAGCGCATTCATCAGCGCCGCACGGTGCGGCCCGAGGCGGTCAAAGGCCCCGGACATAATCAGTTTTTCCAGCACCCGGCGGTTAAGCTTTTTGGTGTCGGTACGGGCGCATAAATCAAACAGCTCGCGGAAATAGCCGTCTTTATTACGCGCTTCGAGAATGGCTTCAATCGGGCCTTCACCCACGCCTTTGATCGCGCCGATGCCATAGACAATTTCACCGTCATCGTTAACGTGGAAATGATACAGCCCGGAGTTAATGTCCGGCGGCAGGATTTTCAGCCCCATGCGCCAGCACTCATCCACCAGCCCCACCACCTTCTCAGTGTTGTCCATATCGGCGGTCATCACCGCCGCCATAAACTCAGCCGGATAGTGCGCTTTCAGCCACAGCGTCTGGTAAGACACCAGCGCGTAGGCGGCGGAGTGCGATTTGTTAAAGCCATAGCCAGCGAATTTTTCCACCAGATCGAAAATTTTAATCGCCAGTTCGCCGTCGATGCCGTTCTTTCTCGCGCCCTCTTCAAAGACAGAACGCTGCTTGGCCATCTCTTCGGGCTTTTTCTTACCCATCGCACGACGCAGCATGTCCGCGCCGCCCAGGGTATAGCCGGAAAGCTCCTGCGCGATCTGCATCACCTGTTCCTGGTACAGGATAATGCCGTAGGTTGGCTCCAGTACCGGTTTCAGGCATTCGTGCTGCCACTGCACATCCGGATAAGAGATCTCTTCGCGCCCGTGCTTACGGTCGATAAAGTTATCCACCATGCCGGACTGAAGGGGGCCAGGACGGAACAGGGCCACCAGCGCGATCATATCTTCGAAGCAGTCTGGCTGCAGACGCTTGATCAGATCCTTCATGCCGCGCGATTCAAGCTGGAACACGGCGGTCGTTTCCGAGCGCTGCAGCATATCAAAGCTTTTCTTGTCATCAAGCGGGATCGCCGCAATATCAATCGGCTCCAGGCCCTGTTTGGCCCGGCGCGGGTTGATCATCTTCAGCGCCCAGTCGATGATAGTAAGCGTTCGCAAACCAAGGAAGTCGAACTTCACCAGACCGGCATATTCCACGTCGTTCTTGTCGAACTGGGTGACCGGATGCTGGCCTGATTCATCGCAATACAGCGGCGCAAAGTCGGTAATTTTCGTCGGCGCGATCACCACGCCGCCCGCATGTTTACCGGCGTTACGCGTTACACCTTCCAGCTTGCGCGCCATATCAATCAGCGCTTTGACTTCTTCGTCGGCCTCGTAGATTTCCGGCAATTGCGGCTCGGCTTCAAAGGCTTTCGCCAGCGTCATCCCCGGATCGGGCGGGATAAGTTTCGAGATACGATCGACAAAGCCGTAAGGATGCCCCAGAACACGGCCCACGTCGCGGATCACCGCTTTCGCCGCCATCGTACCAAAGGTAATAATCTGCGATACCGCGTCGCGGCCATACATATCGGCCACGTGTTCAATTACCTGATCGCGTTTCTCCATGCAGAAGTCAACGTCGAAGTCAGGCATGGACACACGCTCCGGGTTAAGGAAGCGTTCGAACAGCAGGTCGAATTCCAGCGGATCGAGGTCGGTGATTTTCAGCGCATAGGCCACCAGCGAACCCGCGCCCGAGCCGCGACCCGGCCCTACCGGTACGCCGTTATCCTTCGACCACTGGATAAATTCCATCACGATGAGGAAGTAGCCAGGGAACCCCATCTGGTTGATCACCTGGAGTTCAATGTCCAGGCGCTCGTCATATTCCGGGCGTTTCTCTGCGCGCACCGCCGGGTCCGGGAAGAGGAATTCCAGACGCTCTTCCAGCCCCTCTTTCGATTTCAGGATCAGGAAATCTTCGGTGCTCATGTCACCGGTCGGGAACTGCGGCAGGAAGTATTCGCCGAGGCGCACGGTGACGTTACAGCGTTTGGCAATTTCGACGCTGTTTTGCAGGGCTTCCGGCAGATCCGCAAACAGCTCCACCATTTCGTCTTCGGTACGCAGGTACTGCTGCGGCGAATAGTTACGCGGGCGTTTGGGATCGTCGAGGGTAAAGCCGTCGTGGATGGCCACACGGATTTCGTGCGCGTCGAAGTCACCGGTATCGATAAAGCGTACGTCGTTAGTGGCAACGACCGGCAGGCCGCGGGCCTGCGCCAGTTCGACGGCCGCATGTAAATAGTTCTCTTCGTCCGGGCGGCCGGTGCGAATCAGTTCGAGGAAGAAACGGTCCGGGAAGTGCGTTTCGTAGAACGAGACGCACTGATCGACCAGCGCGCTGTTGCCGCGCAGCAGGCTACGACCGACGTCGCCCATGCGCCCGCCGGACAGCAGGATCAGGCCATCGCCCAGCTCCGCCAGCCAGTCGCGATCGATCCACGGCCCCTGCGCGCCATAGCCACGCTGGTAAGCGCGGGAGATCAGCAGCGTCAGGTTCTGATAGCCGTTGTTATTGGCGGCCAGCACGGTGATCTGCGTCAGCTCGTCGCCCATGATGTCGCTCTGCACATGAAAATCTGCGCCGACAATGGGCTTCAGCCCCGCGCCATGGCCCGTCCCGTAGAACTTAACCAGACCGCAGAGGTTGGTAAAATCGGTGATCGCCAGCGCAGGCATGCCCAGCGAGGCCGCCTTTTTCACCAGCGGCCCGGTCTTTGCCAGCCCATCGATCATGGAATAGTCGCTGTGCACCCGCAGGTGTACGAAACGTGGTTCAGCCATTTTAGCTTCCGGTTTACTTATTGTGCTGCAAGGATCAGGACACCAGTCCCAGTGCGCGTTTTACGGGCGCAAAGCTACGCCGGTGATGCTCTGTCGCACCGTGCATCGCCAGCCGCTCCAGATGGAAGGCTGTCGGATACCCTTTGTGCCGGGCAAAGCCATATTGAGGAAAAGTCAGATCCAGCGCCGCCATTTCCGCATCGCGCGTCACTTTGGCAATAATAGACGCCGCGCTGATTTCTGCGACCCGGCTGTCGCCTTTGACGACCGCCATGGAGGGCATCGGCAGCGCCGGACAGCGGTTGCCATCAATCAGGACATATTCCGGGGCGATATGCAGCCCGGCCACGGCACGCTGCATCGCCAGCATGGTGGCGTGCAGAATATTCAGCTCGTCAATTTCATGCGGTTCGGCACGGCCCAGGCTCCAGCTCAGCGCCTTGTCTTTGATTTCATCAAACAGCGCCAGACGGCGCTTTTCCGATAACTTTTTCGAGTCATTCAGACCCACAATCGGGCGCGCCGGATCGAGGATCACCGCCGCGGTCACCACGGCGCCGACCAGCGGGCCACGGCCAACTTCATCCACACCGGCCACTAATCGGGTGTGCGGATAGATAAATTCCATCATTGCGCTAACTCCAGCACCGCATCGGCTGCTTGTTCATCGGCATTGCAACGGATCTGCTGATGCAGTTCGCGGAATGTCTCATGCATGGCATGGCTGGTTTTGCCATTGGCGAGCAGGGGCAACAGCGCGTCGGCTAACGCCTGCGGCTGGCACTCTTCCTGTAATAATTCTTTCACCAGCTCACGCCCGGCCAGCAGATTCGGCAGCGACACGTAGTCGGTTTTTACCAGGCGTTTGGCGATCCAGAAGGTGAACGGCTTCATGCGATAACCCACCACCATCGGGCACTTCGCCAGCATGCACTCCAGCGCGGCGGTGCCGGACGCCAGAAGCGCGGCATCGCTGGCGACCATCGCCTCACGACCCATGCCATCCAGCAGATGCACGCGCAAATCCGGCGCGACATCCGCTTTGATACGCTCAAACTGCTCGCGGCGTTTCGCGTTAACCAGCGGCACCACCACTTCAAGATCCGGATAGTGGCTACGCAGAATCTGTGCGGTTTTCAGGAAATCTGCGCTGAGCATTTCCACTTCCGCCCCGCGGCTGCCGGGCAGCAACGCCAGACAATGCACATCATGAGCGATGCCCAGCGTATCGCGGGCCGCGTTTTTATCGGGATCCAGCGGCATCGCGTCCGCCATGGTATGGCCGATAAAACGACACGGCACGTTAAACCGGTCATAAAACGCTTTTTCGAAAGGCAGAAAAGCCAGCACCAGATTGGTGGATCTGCCGATTTTGAAAACGCGTTTTTGGCGCCAGGCCCAGACGGACGGGCTGACGTAATGGATCGTTTTGATCCCCTGCTTTTTAAGATTGCCTTCCAGCGTGATGTTGAAGTCCGGCGCATCAATGCCGACAAACACATCAGGCTTAAGGTCGGTAAAACGGCGGGTAAGATCGGCGCGAATATGCAGCAGACGACGCAAACGACCCAGCACCTCCACGATGCCCATCACCGCCAGCTCTTCCATCTCGTACCAGGCTTCACAACCTTCGGCCTGCATACGCGGCCCCGCGACGCCAACAAAACGCGCGTCAGGGTGGCGTGCTTTCAGCGCTTTAATAAGACCTGCGCCAAGAATATCGCCGGAGGTTTCTCCGGCGACCAGGGCTATCGTAAGAGGACGACCAGACATTAACGGATCAGACCACGGGTTGAGCGTTCGAAGAACTCGGTGAACGCTTTCACTTCCGGATGCTGTTCCGCCAGTGCGGCGATTTCCGGCTTCGCTTCTTCCAGCGTCTTACCACTGCGGTACAGCAGTTTGTAAGCGTTACGGATAGCGAACAGCGCCTCTTTGCTGTAACCACGGCGCTTCAGCCCTTCGATGTTGACTCCGAACGGCGTGGCGTGGTTACCCTGGGCAATTACATACGGCGGGACGTCCTGCGCCACACCGGAGCAACCGCCGACCATAACGTGAGCGCCAATAATGCAGAACTGATGCACAGCCGTCATGCCGCCGATGATTGCAAAATCATCAACCGAAACGTGGCCCGCAAGCGTTGCATTGTTAGCAAGAATACAGCGATTCCCGACGGTACAGTCATGCGCAACGTGCGCGTTAACCATCAGTAAGTTGTCGCTGCCCACCTTCGTCAATCCACCACCCTGAACGGTTCCACGGTGAATGGTGACGCTTTCGCGAATGCGGTTACGATCGCCCACTTCTACACGGGTCGGCTCACCAGCGTATTTCAAATCCTGGTTTGCTTCACCGATAGTGGCGAACTGATATATCTCGTTGTCACGGCCAATAACAGTGTGGCCATTAATCACAACATGAGACTTCAGTACGGTACCCTCACCAATTTCAACATGGGGTCCAACAAGACAAAACGGTCCAATATGAACGTTAGCGCCGATGACGGCACCGTCTTCCACAATGGCGGTAGGATGAATAAAGGCGGTTTTATCAATCACGTATCAGGCCTCCCGGCTACGTGCACACATCATAGTAGCTTCACAAACAACTTTGCCGTCAACCGTAGCCACGCCTTTAAAGCGTGTCAGGCCGCGACGCGTTTTTTCGAACGTCACTTCCATGATCATCTGATCACCAGGAACGACCGGGCGCTTAAAGCGCGCTTCATCGATGCCCGCAAAGTAATACAGCTCGCCTGGCTCCAGTTTACCAACGCTTTTAAACGCCAGAATACCGGTGGCCTGCGCCATGGCTTCCAGGATCAGGACGCCCGGGAAAATAGGTTTGCCAGGGAAATGCCCCTGGAAAAATGGCTCGTTAACCGAAACATTTTTTACTGCGCGCAGAAAACGACCTTCTTCAAAATCCAGCACACGATCGACCAGCAAGAACGGGTAACGGTGCGGCAGAAGCTCTAAAATCTCTTCAATGTGCAGAGTATGAGTGTCAGTAGTCAAAATACTCTTCCTGTCTAAATATACTTAATGGCAATAATAACACGGCCCGCGGCAAGCTAATGCCGTCAGGCCGGGAAGTTTGGGCGTAAAACGGATGAATTATTAGTCTTGTTGATTGACCTTGCGCTCAACGGCTTTAAGACGCTTGCTCATATCATCAATGTTCATCACCAGTGCTGCTGTTTTGCGCCACACTTTGTTGGGTTGCAGCGGGATACCGGAGGAGTATACGCCCGGTTCAGTAATCGGACGCATCACCATGCCCATACCCGTTACGGTGACTTTGTCGCAGATTTCCATATGACCGTTAATCACGCTGGCACCGCCAATCATACAGTAACGGCCAATTTTCAGGCTGCCCGCCATGATGACGCCACCCGCGACTGCGGTATTGTCGCCAATCACAACGTTATGTGCAATCTGGCACTGATTATCAATAATGACGCCATTACCGATAATGGTGTCATCCAGCGCCCCACGATCGATAGTGGTACAGGCGCCGATCTCTACGCGAGAGCCAATGATCACCCGGCCGAGCTGCGGGATCTTAACCCAGTTGCCGCGATCGTTGGCATAGCCAAAACCGTCCGCGCCGATCACCGTCCCGGACTGGATCAGGCAATTCTCACCGATCTCAATCTCATGGTAAACGGTAACGTTGGCCCATAAACGCGAGCCTGCGCCAATTTTAGTCTTTTTCCCGACGAAGCATCCCGCGCCAATCACTACGTTATCGCCTAATACCACATCAGATTCGATAACGGCGTTCGCGCCGATGGAGACGTTTTGACCCAGCGTTGCCGAGGCATCAATCACCGCGCTTTGCGCAATGTTCTGTGCCGGCTGCGGCGTGGAATCAAGAATCTGGGCCATACGCGCGTAAGTGAGGTAGGGATTCTTCACTACCAGCGCCGCGCTTTTGGCGTAAGGGAGATCGTCCTGCGTCATGACGACAGCAGACGCCTGGCAGGCGGCCAGGTGTTCACGGTATTTTGGATTTACCATGAAAGTAATTTGACCTGCTTTAGCAGACTGCATGGACGCAACGCCGGTGATGACGATATCGCCATCACCGTGTAATTCTGCATCCAACTGCCCTGCTAATTCAGACAGTCGAATTGAAGGCATTACTTATTTAACCTGTTTCAGCACATCAGCGGTAATGTCTTTCACATCACTGCTGTTGTAAGCAACGGTATTTGCGTCAACCACCAGATCGATGCTCTGGTCGTCAGCCACTTTCTTCACAGCCGCCTGGATACGGTTAACCAGTTTGCCGCGCTCTTCGTTGGAACGACGCTGACGATCCTGCTCAAAAGCTTGTGCTTTCTGAGAGAAGGTCTGGCGCTGTGCCATTACGTCTTTTTCCAGCTTGCTACGATCGGATGATTTCATGGTAGAACCATCACGCTGCAAACGCTGCATTTTAGACTGCAGATCGGTTTCCATTTTCTGAAGTTCACCGGCACGGCCTTTGAACTCATTTTCCAGCGTTTTGGAAACGCCAGTTGTCTGTGCCACCTGCTGGAACAGGTTGCCCATGTTCACGATTGCAATTTTGTCTGCTGCCTGCGCGGACGTTGCCATCGCTAAACCGAGACCTGCCGCTAATAACCACTTTTTCACTGTAAACTCCTTACCATCCCAAATGTACCCGCAGGTACCATTCTTTGCGTGACAGGGCGAAACCGTGTCACGCTACACTGCTATTGCAGTCCTTTGCAAAGACCAGTTACCAGGTTTTACCGATGTTAAACTGGAACTGCTCTGCTTTGTCGCCATCGTACTTCTTAAACGGCTGGGCGTAAGAGAAGACCAACGGCCCCAATGGAGACATCCATTGTAGTGCGATACCGGCAGACATACGAATATTGCTCGGGTCACTGTAATCAGGCACACCAATCGCTTTCATCTGCGCGGTGTCTTCCCAGTTCGTATCCCAGACGGTACCTGCATCCCAGAAGAAGGAGGTACGAACAGAATTAGCATACTTGTCGCTGATGAACGGCGTCGGCGTGATGAATTCCAGGCTGGCGACGCCCATGGCGTTACCGCCCACAGCATCATCAGAGTTACAGACAGAGCCTGCTACGTTGTTATCACAGTTATCCTGGCCGTTACCGCCGTAGTACACCGCTTTCGGACCAATGTTATTGGACTGGAAGCCACGTACGCTGCTGGAGCCACCGGCATAGAAGTTCTCATAGAACGGCATCTCTTTGCCGCCCAGGCCATCGCCGTAACCCCACTTGGTACGACCCAGAACGACCCACTTGTGGTCATCATCAATCGGGAAGTATGAAGCCGTATCCAGCGTGACTTTGTAGAACTCGTTATCGGAGCCTGGCACCGTGACTTTACCGTTCAGGTTGACGCGCGAACCTTCCGTCGGGAAGTAGCCGCGGTCGAGTCTGTTATAGGTCCAGCCATAGTTAAAGGTGAAGTCATCGGCCGCGAAGCCGTTGTCATCATCCTGCGTACTGGCGCTCTGGCCGATGGAGTCAAGATAACGCCACATGGCGACCTGAGGTTCCATATTGGACAAATCGTTATGCACATAACCTAAGCCCAGACGCAACGTGTTGTACTCGTTGATCGGGAAGCCCAGTGTACCGTCAACGCCGTAGCTCTTGTTGGTATACGAGGAGAGGTCAGCGTCATCTGCTTCGAAGTCGTTATAGAAGATACGACCGCCCAGACTCACACCATCAACGGTGAAGTACGGGTTGGTGATCGAGAACTCAGAGTAGGTCTGGTAATCGTTTTTCGTGCCGTTGATGCCAACGGAATAGCCGGTGCCTAACCAGTTATCCTGCTGCACGCCGACCTGGAAGCTAACGCCGCTTTCCGTACCGTAGCCGACACCGAAGTTGAAGCTACCGGTGTTACGCTCTTTAACTTTATAAACGACGTCCACCTGATCCGGGCTGCCAGGAATACGCTGGGTATCGGTATCCACCGTTTCGAAGTAACCGAGACGGTTCAGACGCTCTTTACCCTGGTCAACCAGATCGCTGCCCAGCCATGCCCCTTCCATCTGACGCATTTCGCGACGCAGAACGGCATCCTTCGAGGTGTCGTTACCTTCAAAGCGAATTTTACGAACGTAGTAGCGGTTACCGGCATCAACGTTGACATGCAGCTTAACGGTTTTATCCGTGTCGTTGATTTCAGGCTGCGACTGTACGCGCGGGTAAGCATAACCATAGCGACCAAGAAGCTTTTTAATATCGTCTTCCATTTTGGTCACTTTGGTGCCGTTATACAGCTCGCCCGGCTCAATTTTGGTCAGGCTTTCAATCTCGGCAGAGTGACCTGCCAGATTACCGCTGACCTCCACGCCGGAAAGCTTGTACTGATCGCCTTCGGTGACGTTTACGGTAATGTAGATGCCTTTTTTATCCGGCGTCAGGCTGACCTGCGTCGAATCAATGTTGAAACGGGCATAGCCACGATCCAGATAGTAGCTGCGCAGGGTTTCCAGATCGCCCGCCAGTTTCTGTTTCTGGTATTTACGATCGCCTACCACGTTCCACCATGGCACTTCATCACGCAGCTGGAAGGTTGAGATCAACTCTTCGGTGCTGAAGGCGTGGTTACCAACAATGTTGATCTGCTGGATCTTCGCCGAGACGCCTTCCTGGAAGACCAGTTTCAGGTCAACACGGTTACGCGGCAGCGGCGTGACGACCGCTTTTACGCTGGCGCTGTACTTACCGACGCTGTAGTAGAAATCCTCCAGCCCTTTTTCGATATCGGAAAGGGTGGTGCGATCCAGGGATTCGCCAACACGCACGCCAGAAGCCTCAAGGTTCTGTTTCAGCATGTCATCTTTCACTGATTTGTTCCCAGAGAAAGTGATGCTGGCGATAGTCGGACGTTCTTTCACCTGTACAAGAAGGGTATCGCCATCACGCAGGACGCGGACGTCCTCGAAGTTGCCAGTGGCAAACAACGCACGAATGGTATTACTGATATCTTCATCATTAACCGTATCGCCCTGACGGACTGGCATACTGAGGAGGGCCGCACCAACGGCGACACGCTGAAGGCCTTCGAAATGAATGTCCTTCACTACGAATCCATCAGCACCGTATACGGTGGCGCTGCTAAACAGCAGCGACGCTATGAGCAACTTTTTCATCGCCATCGTTATTATGCGTTCTTCCTAACTAGCTCTCATAACCGAGAGAAATCATTGAAAAGTGCAAGCCCCATTAACAACACCAGCAAAATCGAGCCAATGCGGTAACTAAAGTCTTGAACTCGCTCGGATACCGGTCCGCCCTTTAGCTTTTCAATCGCTAAAAACAGCAGGTGCCCCCCGTCCAGAACAGGAAGCGGGAACAGGTTGATGATCCCAAGGTTCACGCTGATAAGAGCGAGGAACATCAGATAGTAAATCAACCCAAATTCTGCTGACATCCCAGCCCCCTGGGCGATAGAAATCGGCCCACTGAGGTTGTTCAGTTTGACATCACCGGTTATCAATTTCCCCAGCATACTGACCGTCAGCTTCATCAATTGCCAGGTTTTATCCGTGGCTTCAACGATGGCGCTGAATGGTCCGTACTGGCGTACTGTCTTGTACTCGTCAGGCAGCGGGATAATTTTAGGCACCACGCCTGCAAACCCTTCGTCCTTGCCGCTACCCGGTTTTGTATCTGGTATCAGTGTCAAAGACAAGGGGCTGCCCTGTCTTTCGATATCCAGTGCTAACGGCGTGCCGGGATTATCCCGGACAAGGGTGACAAAGGTCATCCACTGCGTTAACTGCTGACCATCGACTTTAACGATCCTGTCGCCTGCTTGCAAACCTGCTTTACTTGCAGCGGAGTCAGCCTGCACTTGCGCCAGTACCGGTTCAATCTGCGGACCGCGTGGCTGAATGCCGAGCGAGGCGACCGGATCTTCGCGGTCAGGCTCAAACGCCCAGTCGCGTAAATCCAGCGTCTTGTTCTGACGGCTGTCAGTACCAAAGGGGGCCACGCTGATTGTAGTCTGCGCATCGCCGATTTTGGACACCAGTTGCAAACGCACAGCATCCCAGTCAGGCGTTTCGATACCATCAATCGCTTTAAGTTCCGTGCCGGGCGTAATTTGCGCGCTGGCGGCGATTGAGTTGGGTGTTATTTCACCGATTACCGGGCGTACGCCAGGCACGCCGATGATAAACACCAGCCAGTAAGCGACGATAGCAAAGAGGAAATTGGCTACGGGACCCGCAGCAATGACGGCAGCACGCTGCCCGACGGTTTTGTTGTTAAATGCGGTATGGCGCAGTTCCGGGATCACCGGCTCTACGCGCTCATCCAGCATTTTAACGTAACCGCCAAGAGGGATAAGCGCGATAACGAATTCCGTACCCTGCTTATCGGTGCGACGCCAGAGCGCTTTACCAAAACCGATGGAAAAACGCTCTACCCGCACACCACAACGACGAGCAACCCAGAAATGGCCAAATTCATGCACCGTGATCAGCACGCCCAGCGCAACAATGAACGCCGCCAGATTCCAGAGAATACTCAGCATATAATCTTCCGTTAAATCGTCCTGAATACCAGCAATAACAGACAGGCAAACACCGGCACCGCCGCTGTCAGGCTATCTATGCGATCAAGTATACCGCCGTGTCCTGGAATAAGGTTACCGCTATCTTTGATACCGGCTTCACGCTTAAACATACTTTCCGTTAAATCACCGAGTACAGAGGCAAGCGCTGCGACAATTGAGCACACCAGCAGCGTGGAAGGCGCAACGTCCAGATTTGCCCACACGCCATAGCCCCAGGATATTACCGCGGCCGTAAATAAACCGCCAATAAACCCCTGCCAGGTTTTGCCCGGCGATACTTTCGGCGCCAGTTTATGCTTGCCGAACAGTTTACCAAACATGTATGCGCCGGAGTCTGCGCCCCATACGAGGATCATGACATACAGCAGCCACAGCGCGCCGCTGTAGTGGTTATCGTCATAGTGCCAGGCGCGCAGCGTCAGCATTCCCCAGAAGAACGGCACAATGGTGAGAATACCGAACACGAGACGTAGCGCTTTTGAATGTCGCCACAGGCTGGCCGACGCCGGATAAAACAGCACCAGCAGCAGCGCGGCAATCCACCAGCCTAAGGATGCCCACAGCGCGCCTTCAACCAGCGGTTGGCGGACGTTGTAATGGTATTCCGGCATCAGTAACAGCCAGCCCGCAAGCAGCAGCCCGCACAATACCGCCAGCCATACCCGCGCGTTCCGGGACGTGAAACCGCTAAACTGCCCCCACTCCCATGCGGCAAGCATGCATACGGCGATAGTGACAATAGCAAATCCCACCGGCGGCAGTAAGAACAGCGCCGCGATAACCACAGGGATTAATACAAAAGCAGAAATCAGGCGATACTTCAGCAAAAGCTACCCCCATCAGGCTTCGTCGCCACCAGGCTCGGTGCCGCCGAAACGACGCTCTCGATTGGCAAAGGCATGCAGCGCACCTTCAAAGTCTTGTTCATCGAAATCAGGCCAAAGAACATCAGTAAAGTAAAGTTCGGCATAGGCAATTTGCCACAACAAAAAGTTACTTATGCGATGTTCTCCCCCTGTCCTAATTACTAAATCTACGGGAGCCAGTTCATGCATGCAGATTTGCTTACTCAGCGCGTCTTCATCAATCTGGTCGGGGCGCAACAGCCCTTCCTGGACCTGAGCAGCTAAATGCTGTACTCCCTGAATAATATCCCAACGCCCGCCATAGTTCGCTGCAATATTCAGCGTCAGCCCCGTATTCTGTGCCGTCAGGGCCTCAGCTTTACGGATCCGTTCCTGCAAACGGGCGTTAAAACGGCTGGTGTCGCCGATGACGTGCAGACGCACATTATGGCGGTGCAGGCTTTTTACTTCGCTATCCAGCGCCCACACGAACAGTTCCATCAGCGCGCTGACTTCCTGCGCTGGCCGGTTCCAGTTTTCACTACTAAAAGCGTACAGCGTCAATGCATCGATGCCGTTATTCGCAGCAAACGAAACCGCACGACGAACAGACTTGGCTCCGGCTTTATGACCAAAAGCCCGTAATTTCCCTTGTCTTTTCGCCCAGCGACCATTGCCATCCATAATTATCGCAACATGACGGCAGCCATGCGCTGGCAAATTCTCGCTTAATGGTTGATTAGCAGACAACATAACGCGTTATTAGTCCCTGAAAAGGATTTAGCGGTAGCCAGGAATACTGAAGCCTTTACATAAAAAAGCCGTGTAAAACCACGGCTTACCTGACCTGAAAGGACAAAAGCCCCACGATCAGGTGGCGCAGACTATATCACTGAAGTAATACGCTAACAAATAGCACAACCACGAGTGGCTGTAATATCACCAGCTTGCGAGTTGCGTCACTTGTTTTTGTGCAACATCACGCGCAAGTTTATCAACAGCCAGTACATCATCGATACTTTGCGGTTCGCGCAAATCCATCTTCTCAAGCACAGACAGATTCAGGGCAGCAATGTCGGTAAAGCGAATAGCCGAGTCCAGGAAGGCCGCGACCGTCACTTCGTTTGCCGCATTCAGCGCTGTGGTTGCCGCCTGCCCCTGCTCAAACGCGTCCATTGCCAGCTTCAGGCAAGGATAGCGATCGTAATCAGGCGCGCAGAACGTCAGTGCACTCAGCGTACTGAAATCCAGCGGCTTCGCGCCTGAGACCACACGATTAGGCCAGGCCATCGTATGGGCTATCGGCGTGCGCATATCCGGCTCGCCCAGCTGCGCTAACACGCTGCCATCCAGATAACGTACCATGGAGTGGATCACCGACTGCGGGTGGATCAGCACTTCCATCTGATCGGCGGAGGCATTAAATAACCAGCGTGCTTCAATGTATTCCAGACCCTTGTTCATCATGGTGGCTGAATCAACGGAGATCTTACGTCCCATTGACCAGTTCGGATGGCGACAGGCCTGATCGGGCGTCATTGCAGCCAGTTCAGACAGCGGCGTTTCGCGAAATGGGCCACCAGACCCGGTAAGCAGAATCGACATCACGCCGTTCTGCTCCAGATCAGCGTACCCCAGGTTGTGCTGGAAAGGTTGCGGTAAACTCTGAAAAATAGCGTTATGTTCGCTGTCCACCGGCAAAAGCTGCGCGCCGCTGTGCTTCACGGCCTCCATAAACAGCCGTCCACAGGTCACCAGCGACTCTTTATTGGCAAGCAGCACGGTTTTACCGGCACGAATAGCCGCCAGCGTCGGCAGAAGCCCTGCCGCCCCGACGATGGCCGCCATCACCTGATCAACCTCATCCAGCGCGGCCATGTCACAGGCCGCCTGCTGACCGCTAAGCACCTCGGTACGGCTGCCGTGCTGCGCCAGCGCGGCTTTCAACTGACGGGCGCAGGCGTCATCATCCATCACCGCATAGCGCGGTGAGAATTCGAGGCACTGTTCGACCATCCGCGCCACGTTTTTACCGGCCACGAGCGCCGTCACCGCGAAGGTTTCAGGATTGTGGCGAACCACATCAAGGGTGCTGCAACCAATAGATCCGGTTGAGCCAAGGAGGGTTAATTGCTTCATCAGACGCCCGGCGTAATTTTGGAGGATAGAAAGCAAAACGCCGCCAGCAAACCCTGTGGATTTCTGTACGGCGTTGTCATCATGTGCGCAGGATCAGAACTGCATCAGTTCCGCTTCTTTATCCGCCAGCGCCGCATCGATTTTTTTAATCGCCGCGTCGGTCTGTTTCTGCACTTCTTCCTGTGAACGACGATCGTCATCTTCGCTGATGGCTTTGTCTTTCAGCAGCGCTTTCACTTTATCGTTCGCGTCACGACGGACGTTACGTACAGCAACGCGCGCGCCTTCTGCTTCGCCACGCACCACTTTGATCAGATCTTTACGACGTTCTTCCGTCAGCGCAGGCAGCGGAACGCGAATGTCGCTACCGGCAGAGTTCGGGTTCAGACCCAGATCGGATGCCATGATCGCTTTCTCAACGGCCGGGCCCATGGAACGGTCGAACACGTTGATTTTCAGCGTACGTGAATCTTCAACCGTGACGCTGGCCAGCTGACGCAGCGGAGTCGGGGTACCGTAGTACTCCACAACGATCCCGTCCAGCAGGCTCGGGGAAGCGCGGCCAGTGCGCACTTTGCTGATTTGGGTTTTGAATGCTTCTACGCATTTTTCCATGCGTACTTCAGCATCTTTTCTGATGTCGTTTATCACGTTACGGATCCTTGAAAACTTGTCTCAGGCAGGCCACACATAGCCACACCGAAAGGTGCGCTAAGTATAGCCTCGTTTCATTCATACACTGTCACAGTGTCTGATAAAAATCGCTTTTAAATAAAGCGGGATCTTACCTTTATTTAGCGCTCACGGAAATTAATCCGTGATTAAAGTGCCTTCTTTTTCACCCATGACCACCCGGCGCAGCGCACCCGGCTTGTTCATGTTGAACACGCGGATCGGCAGTTTATGGTCGCGGGCCAGGGTAAAGGCCGCCAGATCCATGACTTTGAGTTCACGATCCAGCACATCAGCATAGCTCAGCTGATCGTACAGGGTAGCGGTCGGATCCTGCATCGGATCGGCAGAGAACACGCCGTCAACCTTGGTGGCTTTCAGCACCACATCGGCTTCGATTTCGATACCACGCAGGCAGGCTGCGGAGTCAGTGGTAAAGAACGGGTTGCCGGTACCGGCAGAGAGGATCACCACGCGGTTATTACGCAGCAGGCTGATCGCTTCCGCCCAGCTGTAGTTATCGCACACGCCATTCAACGGAATTGCAGACATCAGGCGGGCGTTCACATAGGCGCGGTGGAGCGCGTCACGCATCGCCAGGCCATTCATTACGGTTGCCAGCATGCCCATGTGGTCGCCCACTACGCGATTCATACCCGCTTTCGCCAGACCTGCGCCACGGAAAAGATTACCACCACCAATCACCACACCGACCTGGATGCCTAATTCAACCAGCTCTTTAATTTCCTGTGCCATGCGGTCGAGGATGCTTGCGTCAATACCGAAGCCTTCGGAGCCCTGTAACGCTTCGCCACTAAGCTTAAGCAGAATGCGTTTATAGACGGGTTTTGCATTGGTAGCCATGATTCTTTCCTGAGACTGTCAACGATTGAGAGGGGTTATTTCAGGCGACATATTACGTCGCAAACCAGCACGAACAACATAGGTATTTTGCTGATTTTTTAAAGCGGGGTACAAAAAGAAGCCGCCCTCAGGCGGCTCCTTTTAGTGATTAAGACTGCTTGGACATGGCAGCAACTTCTGCTGCGAAGTCAGTC
Organism: Enterobacter sp. K510; assembly: GCF_055804875.1. Lineage (NCBI taxonomy): Bacteria > Pseudomonadati > Pseudomonadota > Gammaproteobacteria > Enterobacterales > Enterobacteriaceae > Enterobacter > Enterobacter sp. K510. The sequence goes on from NZ_JBNRLQ010000006.1 coordinate 29,959, forward strand.
TCAACTTTCTCGATGCCTTCGCCCACTTCGAAGCGGATGAAGTTAGTTACGTCAGCGTTGTGCTCTTTCAGCAGCTGAGCAACAGTTTTGCTCGGATCGATAACGAACGGCTGACCGGTCAGAGAAACTTCGCCGGTGAATTTCTTCATGCGGCCTTCAACCATTTTCTCTGCGATTTCTTTCGGCTTACCAGACTGCATGGCGATGTCCAGCTGTACCTGGTATTCTTTCTCTACCACTTCAGCAGACACGTCTTCCGGCTTAACGAATTCCGGCTTGCTTGCAGCAACGTGCATTGCCAGCTGCTTAACCAGTTCTTCGTCAGCACCGGTCGCGGCAATCAGAACGCCGATACGCGCGCCGTGCAGGTAGCTGCCCAGCACATCGCCTTCGAGAGCGGCAACGCGGCGAATGTTGATGTTCTCACCGATTTTTGCCACCAGCGCAACGCGCTCTTCTTCGAACTGCGCTTTCAGCACGTCAACGTCAGTGATTTTGCCAGCAACTGCAGCATCCAGCACTTTGTCAGCGAACGCCTGGAAACCACCGTCTTTAGCAACGAAGTCAGTCTGGCAGTTAACTTCCAGAATCACACCGTAGTTGCCGTCGATTTTGGTTTTGATCACGCCGTCAGCAGCTACGTTGCCTGCTTTTTTCGCCGCTTTGATCGCGCCAGATTTACGCATGTTTTCGATGGCCAGCTCGATGTCGCCATTGGCTTCAGTCAGCGCTTTTTTACAGTCCATCATGCCTGCGCCAGTACGTTCGCGCAGTTCTTTTACCAGGGATGCGGTAATTTCAGCCATTCTAAAATCCTCGGGAGATTTGATCTGCCTGGTCGTGATGACCAAACAGCTTAAAAGTGAAAAAGGGGCCATAAAAAGGCCCCTTAACCAAACTCGATACTACCTGGTTAATAAGGGCTCCGGGGAGCGTGCCTTATTATTCAGCTTCTACGAAGCTTTCTTCCGCCTGCGCAGCCAGATCCTGAGAACGGCCTTCACGTACGGTTGCAGCAACAGCGCTCAGGTACAGGGTTACAGCACGGATTGCATCGTCGTTACCCGGGATAACGAAGTCAACGCCGTCCGGATCGGAGTTGGTATCAACGATAGAAAACACCGGGATGCCCAGGTTGTTTGCTTCTTTGATTGCAATGTGTTCGTGGTCAGCATCGATTACAAACAGTGCGTCCGGCAGGCCGCCCATGTCTTTGATACCGCCCAGGCTGTTTTCCAGTTTCTCAAGCTCACGAGTACGCATCAGCGCTTCTTTCTTGGTCAGCTTTTCGAAAGTACCGTCCTGAGACTGAGTTTCCAGGTCTTTCAGACGTTTGATGGACTGACGAACGGTTTTCCAGTTAGTCAGCATACCGCCCAGCCAGCGATGGTTCACGAAGAACTGGTCGCAGCTGTTAGCAGCTTCTTTCACCGCTTCGCTTGCAGCGCGTTTAGTACCAACGAAAAGGATTTTACCTTTACGAGAAGAGATCTTGCTCAGTTCAGCCAGGGCTTCATTGAACATCGGTACAGTTTTCTCAAGGTTGATGATGTGAACTTTGTTACGTGCGCCGAAGATGAAAGGCTTCATTTTCGGGTTCCAGTAACGGGTCTGGTGACCAAAGTGAACACCAGCCTTGAGCATGTCGCGCATGGAAACAGTTGCCATGATTAAAACCTCTATATAAAAGTTGGGGTTATGCCTCCACGTATCCCATATTACCGACCCCGAAGGGCACCCCGGAATATGTGCCGATACGTGTGTGTTATTTACACAAAGTGAGATTTGTGGCTTCACGTGCCAAAATGGAACGGAAGTCCGGCGCGCTTTATACCATAAATACGCCCGTGACACCAACAGTTGTTGGCGACGGATGCGCTTAATCATTCCCAATCTGGCAGGCGGCGCGTCAGGCTGATACCATTGACGCCACTTACACAATTATGGTCGACCCGATCGACCCCGATGGACAGAATCAATGGCTATCTCTATTAAGACTGCGGAAGAAATCGAAAAAATGCGCGTGGCGGGCCGTCTGGCTGCCGACGTGCTGGAAATGATCGAGCCTTTCGTTAAACCTGGCGTCAGCACCGGCGAGCTGGATCGTATTTGTAACGATTATATCGTCAATGAGCAGAAGGCGGTGTCTGCCTGCCTCGGCTATCACGGTTTCCCGAAATCTGTCTGCATCTCTATTAATGAAGTGGTGTGCCATGGCATTCCGGATGACGAAAAACTGCTGAAAGATGGTGATATCGTGAATATCGACGTCACGGTAATCAAAGATGATTACCACGGCGACACCTCCAAAATGTTTATCGTCGGCAAACCGACCATTCTGGGCGAGCGCTTATGCCGCATCACCCAGGAGAGCCTCTATCTGGCCCTGCGCCTGGTGAAGCCGGGCATTCGTCTGCGCAGCCTGGGCGCCGCCATTCAGAAATTTGTCGAAGCGGAAGGCTTCTCTGTGGTGCGCGAATATTGCGGGCACGGCATCGGTCGCGGCTTCCACGAAGAACCGCAGGTGCTGCACTATGATGCGGATGACGGCGGCGTGGTGTTGCAGGCCGGTATGACCTTTACCGTTGAGCCTATGGTTAACGCGGGCGATTACCGCATTCGCACCATGAAAGACGGCTGGACGGTGAAAACCAAAGATCGCAGCTTGTCTGCACAATACGAGCATACTATTGTGGTGACGGATAACGGCTGCGAAATTCTGACGTTACGAAAGGATGACACCATCCCGGCGATACTCTCGCACAACGAATGATGAAGAAGCCGGCGATTGCCGGCTTTTTTTATGGCGATAGTTTTTTCTTATAAATGGGCGCGATATGAGTCATAACCTCTGCGAGCAGTTCAGTCACACGGCCCCTTCCCTGCCCGGTCAGCCGGAAAACCCTAACGCCTGGCCTGCGGGAGAGCTGACGTGCGCCGGGATCAAAGCGCGGCTGGACGCCTTCCAGCACTGGCTGGGCGAGGTCTTTGATGCCGGGCTTTCTGCCGAACAACTGATTGAGGCCCGTACCGAGTTTATCGATCAGCTGTTACAGCGCCTGTGGATGGAGTACGGGTTTGGCGAGGTCGCCGACACCGCGCTGGTGGCGGTGGGCGGTTACGGGCGTGGCGAACTGCATCCGCTGTCAGATATCGATCTGCTGATCCTCAGCCGTAAAAAGCTCTCAGAGGAGCAGTCGCAAAAGATTGGCGAGCTGCTCACCCTGCTGTGGGACATTAAGCTGGAAGTCGGGCACAGCGTGCGCACGCTGGAAGAGTGCCTGCTGGAGGGCTTATCGGATCTGACGGTCGCCACCAATCTGATTGAATCCCGGCTGTTGATTGGCGACGTGGCGCTGTTCCTGGAGCTGCAAAAGCATATTTTCAGCGATGGCTTCTGGCCGTCGGAAAAATTCTTCGCCGCCAAAGTTGAAGAGCAAAACGAGCGCCATCAACGCTACCACGGCACCAGTTACAACCTTGAGCCGGACATCAAAAACAGCCCCGGCGGCCTGCGTGACATCCACACCTTACAGTGGATCGCCCGCCGTCATTTTGGCGCCACCTCCTTAAACGAAATGGTTGGCTTCGGCTTTCTGACCCAGGCCGAACGTAACGAACTGAACGAATGTCAGCATCTGCTGTGGCGCATCCGTTTTGCGCTGCATCTGGAGCTTAACCGCTACGATAACCGTCTGCTGTTTGACCGCCAGCTAAGCGTCGCCCAGCGCCTGAACTATTCCGGCGACGGCAACCAGCCGGTCGAGCATATGATGAAAGACTTCTATCGCGTGACCCGTCGCGTCACCGAGCTGAATCAGATGCTGCTGCAACTGTTTGACGAAGCTATCCTTGCGCTGACTGCCGATGAGAAACCGCGCGCCATTGACGATGAGTTTCAGCTGCGCGGCACCCTTATCGATCTGCGGGACGAGACGCTGTTTATCCGCGAGCCGCAGGCCATTCTGCGCATGTTCTATATGATGGTGCGCAACAGCAGCATCACCGGCATTTACTCCACCACCCTGCGCCATTTGCGCCATGCCCGTCGTCATCTGACGCAGCCGCTCTGTTTTATCCCGGAAGCGCGCACGCTGTTTCTCAGCATGCTGCGTCACCCCGGCGCGGTCAGCCGTGGCCTGCTGCCGATGCACCGCCACAGCGTGCTGTGGGCCTATATGCCCCAGTGGTCGCACATTGTCGGCCAGATGCAGTTCGATCTGTTTCATGCCTATACGGTGGATGAGCACACCATCCGCGTCCTGCTGAAGCTGGAAAGCTTTGCCGATGAGGCTACGCGCCAGAAGCATCCGCTGTGCGTGGAGCTGTGGCCGCGCCTGTCGCATCCGGAGCTGATCCTGATTGCCGCCCTGTTCCACGATATCGCCAAAGGGCGCGGCGGCGATCACTCAGTGCTGGGCGCGCAGGATGTACTAAAGTTCGCCGAACTGCACGGTCTGAACTCACGGGAAACGCAGCTGGTCGCCTGGCTGGTGCGCCAGCACTTATTGATGTCCGTGACCGCCCAGCGCCGTGATATTCAGGATCCCGAAGTCATTAAGCAGTTCGCCGAAGAAGTACAGACCGAAAACCGTCTGCGCTTCCTGGTCTGCCTGACGGTGGCGGACATTTGCGCCACCAATGAAACCCTGTGGAACAGCTGGAAGCAGAGCCTGTTGCGCGAGCTGTACTTCGCCACGGAAAAACAACTGCGCCGTGGGATGCAAAACACCCCGGATATGCGCGAGCGTGTGCGCCATCATCAGATCCAGGCGCTGGCGCTGTTGCGCATGGACAACATTAATGAAGAAGCGCTGCATCATATCTGGGCGCGCTGCCGGGCGAACTATTTCGTGCGCCATAGCCCAAATCAGCTGGCGTGGCACGCGCGTAATCTGTTGCAGCACGATCTGAGCGAGCCGATGATCCTGCTCAGCCCGCAAGCCACGCGCGGCGGCACGGAAATCTTTATCTGGAGTCCTGATCGCCCCTACCTGTTTGCCGCGGTCTGCGCCGAGCTGGATCGCCGCAACCTGAGCGTGCATGACGCGCAAATCTTCACTACCCGCGACGGCATGGCGATGGACACCTTTATCGTGCTGGAGCCGGACGGCAAACCGCTGGCGGCGGATCGCCATGAGGACATTCGCTTTGGTCTGCTGCAGGCGATCACCCAGAACAGCTGGCAACCGCCGCAGCCTCGCCGACAGCCGGCAAAACTGCGCCATTTTACCGTCGACACCGAGGTCAATTTCCTGCCGACCCACACGGACAGAAAATCCTTCCTCGAACTGATCGCCCTCGATCAGCCTGGGCTTCTGGCCCGCGTCGGCCAGGTGTTTGCAGACCTGGGAATTTCCTTACATGGGGCGAGAATTTCGACAATTGGCGAGCGAGTAGAAGATTTATTTATAATCGCCACAGCGGACCGGCGTGGCCTTAATAATGTGCTCCAGCAGGAAGTGCAACAACGGTTGACAGCGGCCCTCAATCCAAACGATAAAGGGTAACGATTTTTTTTATACAGATGGAAAGAGTAAACATGCAGCAATTACAGAATGTTATTGAGACCGCTTTCGAGCGCCGTGCCGACATCACCCCGGCAAATGTGGATACCGTTACCCGTGAAGCGGTTAATCAGGTTATTGCCCTGCTGGATTCCGGCGCGCTGCGTGTCGCAGAAAAAATTGACGGTCAGTGGGTTACGCACCAGTGGCTGAAGAAAGCGGTGCTGCTCTCTTTCCGCATTAACGATAACAAAGTGATCGAGGGCGCTGAAAGCCGCTACTTCGACAAAGTGCCGATGAAATTCGCCGACTACGACGAAGCGCGCTTCCAGAAAGAAGGCTTCCGCGTGGTGCCGCCAGCGGCCGTGCGTCAGGGTGCCTATATCGCCCGTAACACCGTGCTGATGCCGTCCTATGTCAACATCGGCGCGTACGTCGATGAAGGCACCATGGTGGATACCTGGGCCACGGTGGGTTCCTGCGCGCAGATTGGCAAGAACGTTCACCTCTCCGGCGGTGTGGGTATTGGTGGTGTTCTTGAGCCACTGCAGGCGAACCCGACTATCATTGAAGATAACTGCTTCATTGGCGCACGTTCTGAAGTGGTGGAAGGCGTTATCGTGGAAGAAGGTTCCGTGATCTCGATGGGCGTGTACATCGGTCAGAGCACCCGTATTTACGATCGCGAAACCGGCGAAGTGCATTATGGCCGCGTGCCGGCAGGCTCGGTTGTTGTCTCCGGCAACCTGCCGTCTAAAGACGGCTCTTACAGCCTGTACTGCGCGGTGATTGTGAAAAAAGTAGATGCGAAAACACGCGGAAAAGTAGGCATTAACGAATTGCTGCGCACGATCGACTAAGGTATCTCCTCTCCCCCTCAGGGAGAGGGTGACTCACCCCGCCTTTTTTGCACGACGCAGTGGCGAAGATAGATTTTTTCGTTAATTATTCATAGGTTATGTTGAGCTTAAGGGTACCGCTATGTACGATAATCTGAAAAGTTTAGGCATTACCAATCCGGATGAAATCGATCGCTACAGCCTCCGTCAGGAAGCCAATAACGATATTCTGAAAATCTATTTTCATAAGGACAAAGGCGAGTTTTTCGCGAAAAGCGTGAAGTTTAAATACCCGCGCCAGCGTAAAACCATTGTCGCGGATGGCGTGGGCCAGGGCTACAAAGAAGTGCAGGAAATCAGCCCTAACCTGCGTTATGTGATCGATGAGCTGGATCAGATCTGCCAGCGCGATCGTACGGAAGTCGACCTGAAGCGTAAGATCCTAGACGATCTGCGTCATCTGGAATCGGTCGTGACCAATAAGATCAGTGAAATCGAAGCCGATCTGGAAAAGCTGACCCGCAATAAATAACCGTTGCATGCCCGGTGGCGCACGCTTACCGGGTCTGTAAGGATGCGAATTTACAGGCCGGGTAAGGCGCAGCCGCCACCCGGCATATTTTATCTAACGCTGTTCATCCAGCTGCAACGCCACATACAGCAGCAGCCGATCGTCAAAATTCCCCAAATCTAAACCTGTTAATTCCGAGATGCGGTTGAGCCGGTATTCCAGCGTATTACGGTGGATAAACAGCGCTTTGGACGTCGCCAGCGGCTGCACGTTATGGCGGAACCAGGCCGTCAGCGTACGCCTGAGCAGCCCGTTGTTATCCATCGCTTTCAGACGCGCCAGCGGACGGGAGAGTTCATTTGCCTGCCAGCCGCCGCGCAGACTGTCGAGCAGCACCGGCAGCATCAAATCCTGATAAAAATAGCTGCGGTTTTCCGGCATCCGCTGTTTACCCACCATCATGGTGGTACGCGCGGTACGATATGACCGGGCGATGCTGCCCGGCCCGGTAAAATAGTTGCCGAGCGCCACGCGAAAGCGCAACTGCCCGTTCTCTTTCATGCGCGAAATCAGCAGTTCCACCCGCTTGCGATGATCTTCCGCATCCCAGCGGCCAAACTGATTGAGCGCCGGTTTCAGCACCACCATCTCCGTCAGCGACACAATGGCGATCAGGTTATTCCGCTCCGGCGTGGTCAGGGCGTTTTGCAGCTGCTGAAGTTCCGCCATCGCGCTGTCGACGCCGAGCTGGCCGCTGTCCACTTCCACCACCGCCACCACGCGCGGCTGATTTAAATCGATGCCCAGACGCTGCGCCCATTCGGTCAGCGCCGGGGTGTGCTCTTCTGCCTGGATCAGGTTCATGACCAGCTCTTCGCGCAGGCGGCTGTCCTGGGCTAACAGATGCATCAGGCGGGACTGTTCAAGCATCATTTCGGCGGTCATGCACACCAGCTCGCCATATTTGCGCAGCGTCTCCGGCTCGCCGGTAAGGCCGATAACGCCGACGATCTCCCCTTCCAGACGCAGCGGCAGATTAATGCCCTGACGCACGCCGTGCAGGTGACGCGCCACGGCGTCATCAATATCCACCACCCGACCCTGAGACAGCACCAGCAGCGCGCCTTCGTGCAATTCCCCAATACGCTCCCGATCGCCACTGCCGATGATCCGGCCACGCGCATCCATCACGTTGATGTTGGTATCGATAATGCACATCGTGCGTGACACGATGTCCTGCGCCATTTTGGTATCAAGATGCCAGCCAGCCATTTATCCCTCCCGTAAGCAGTGCTCCAGAATAGAAAAGATAATAGCGGCGCGCATTGTGCAAATGCACAGAGCCGGGATCAGAAGTGTGGAGTTGTGGAAAGCTTCACAGAACGGAGGGATAACTCCCTTCTCCGTGGCGGAGAAGGGAGCGGCGGATTACTGCATCAGCAGATACAGCGAGGTATCGCCACGCTGAATATTCAGCGCCAGTACCGACGGTTTGCTGTCGAGGATCTTACGCAGTTCAGCGATATTTTTCACACGCTGCTGGTTCGCGCCAATGATCACGTCGCCTTTTTTCAGGCCAATGCGGGCCGCCGGAGAATTGGCTTTCACATTGCTGATGGTGACGCCCTGATCCTGGCCTTTGTTGCTCATTTCCGCGCCTTCAATACCGCTGAAGACGGTGCTGGATTCCACCTGATTCTGGCTGCTCTGTTGCAGTTCCAGATTGACGGTCACCGGCTTACCGTCACGCAGCAGGCCAAGGGAGACTTTGCTGCCGATTGGCATTGAGCCGACTTCCGCACGCAGCGCCGCAAAGCTGCTGATCGCCTTGCCGTTCAGGGTGGTGATCACATCGCCCGCTTTAATGCCCGCTTTCGCGGCGGAAGAGTTCGGCATCACCTGGCTGACGAAGGCCCCGCGCTGAGCGTCGACTTTCATCGCTTTCGCCAGCTCAGAGTTGAGTTCTGTTCCCAGAATACCCAGTTCACCACGACGCACCTGGCCGTACTGCACCATCTGCGCGGTCAGGTTTTTCACCATGTTGCTCGGGATAGCAAAGCCGATACCGATGTTACCGCCGTCCGGCGCGAGGATCGCGGTGTTGATACCGATCAGCTCACCATTCAGGTTCACCAGCGCGCCACCGGAGTTACCGCGGTTAATGGCCGCATCCGTCTGGATAAAGTTTTCATAGTTTTCCGCATTCAGGCCGCTACGTCCCAGCGCAGAAACGATCCCCGAGGTTACGGTTTCGCCCAGGCCAAAGGGGTTACCGATCGCCACGGTATAGTCACCCACGCGCAGCGCGTCGGAGTCAGCAAGTTTGATAGCCGTCAGGTTTTTCGGGCTCTGGATCTGGATCAGCGCCAGGTCAGAGCGCGGATCTTTACCCACGACTTTCGCGTCGAATTTACGCCCGTCGCCCAGCTGCACTTTAATGGTGGTGGCGTTATCCACCACGTGGTTATTGGTGACGACATAGCCTTTTGCGGCATCAATGATTACGCCGGAACCCAGCGCCATGAATTTTTGTTGCTGACCGCCGTCAGATCCGCCCGGCGCGCCGCCCTGGCAGAACGGCGAGCTCTGGAACGGCGATCCTTCCTGGCAGAACGGCGAATCGTCACCAAAGAACTGCTGGAAGTTACGGCCCATACGCGGCGTGTTCACCGTCGTGCTGCCTTCCACATTGATGCTCACCACCGATGGCATGACTTTTTCCAGCATCGGCGCCAGACTCGGCATCGGCTGGGCGGCCTGCGCGGAGGACGCGGTTTCAGCCGCCATAGCTGACATCGGAGAAAGCGCTAAACCTAAACTTAATGCCAGTGCACTCATGGCTAACGTCGTTTTTTTCATGTTGTTTAATCTCTGATTACTGATTACGCAAAAGGGCTGTGTTGTTTCAGTGAGAGTCATTTTATAGCGCGAAGTTCCAAAACGGACTTTCTGCAAAAGTAAAAATTTATTGTCAGTCTTTACAATTGCTGCGCTATTATTCAACGGCCATTAAACGGCGGTATTCATCCCAGGCGTACAGATCTGTCATGCCGCTGATATAGTCCTGGATCAGGCGACAACGGTAATAAAACTCCAGTACAGGGAAATCTGTCGCTGCGCGATCTAATTTACTGACCGCCTCTACATACGCCAGCCGGTGACGGGTTGAGAGCTTATGAAAAAGGCGGGTTTCAATCGGGAAACGCCGCAGCCGTTCTTTTTCCGCCAGCTCGCTAAAATCGCTGAGCGTTAATTGCAACAGCGGTCGATAGATATCGAGCAAACCGCTGATCACCCGGTACCCCTGCAATTCCAGCTGTTCTACATCGGGGTGGCTGAAGACATTTTCAACCGCGACGCTCTTATATAATTCAAGTAATTGGCTGTAGCCGCTTTCGTCTTCCAGCAGCGCATGATTAAATTCTCCGGAGAAAATCTGCGGCAGATTATCAATAAAGCGCTGCGCCGCGTAAGGCACCAGCTTATTAAGCGTGTTGACCCGCAAATACATAAAGAACTGATCTTCGGCGCTGCGGCTTAATCGGTTGGCGCGGGATTTATCCCAGGCATTTTCGACGACCTGGGCAAACAGCGATCCTTTTTCATGGCTGCCCCAGGCATCATAAAGATGCTGATAAAGCTGCTCGACGGTAAATATTCTTTTCTCGACGGCGTCTTCCAGATCGGCGACGCAATAAGAAATATCATCCGCGGCTTCCATTACCCAGGTGAGCGGGAAACGGCTGAACGTATCCAGTTCCAGCTCTTTACGTAAGCGCTCGACGTAAGCTTCCTCGGAAAAATAATAGCCGGGCTTCTTCATTAAATAATTATGACTGGCGGGCGGCTCGCCCACCCACCACGCCGGACGGGTATATTTTAAAATACAGCCCACCTGCGCCCAGGTGAGGTTCATACGCATCAGCGAATGCACCAGCCGGATCCCCTGCGCATTGCCTTCAAAATGACACAGATCCTGGCGCACCTTCCGCCGCAGGCCGTTCAGTTCATCCTCCCCTTCCCGCAGGCGCAGCGCGGTCACCTGACAGCGATCGCTGCTCAGCGGCTGGCTGGCGGCATCCTCCGGGAACAGGCGCTGGCGAAACCAGTCGTTGATTGCCGCTTCGCCAAAATGGCCGAACGGCGGGTTGCCAATGTCATGCATCAGACAGGCCATTTCAACGATGCTTTCAAACGGCCCGGTCAGTTCGGCCAGACCGTAGGTTTCCAGCAGCCGCTGCTCTTTGAGGCGGCTTAAGATCTCTTTGGCGATGTAACGCCCCACCTGCTGTACTTCCAGCGAGTGCGTCAGCCGGGTGCGTACGGCGGCATTGCGCTCCAGCGGGAAGACCTGAGTTTTCTGTTGCAGACGGCGGATCGCCGGGGAATTTACAATGCGCCCGCGATCGCTTTCAAAGATGCGCAGGATCTCATGTTCCGTTTTGACGCCCTGCGGTGAGCGGTAGCGGCGATGCCAGTTTATTTTTCTGCGAAAATCGATCTCAGCCATTTCTTCTCCCGCGATCGTGCGTCATGTGAAGTAATGCATTCCTGCCTGCCATGATAGACTATGCCCTGAAAACGTAACTCAGTCTTATCACATTAGCGAGTATCTCTATGAAAGTTGGCATTATTGGTGCAATGGAAGAAGAAGTGACGCTGCTGCGTGACAAAATCGAAAATCGTCAGACGCAGAATATCGCGGGCTGCGAAATTTACACCGGTACGCTCAATGGCACTGAAGTCGCCCTGCTGAAATCGGGTATTGGCAAAGTCGCGGCGGCGATGGGCGCTACCCTGCTGCTGGAGCGCTGCAAACCTGATGTGATCATCAATACCGGCTCGGCAGGCGGTCTCGCGCCAACGCTAAAAGTGGGCGATATCGTGGTTTCCGACGAAGCGCGTTACCACGATGCCGACGTCACCGCCTTTGGTTACGAACTCGGCCAGCTGCCGGGCTGTCCGGCGGGCTTTAAAGCCGACGAAAAACTGGTTGCCGCCGCCGAAGCCTGCATTGCGCAATTAAACCTGAACGCCGTGCGCGGACTGATTGTCAGCGGCGATGCCTTCATTAATGGCTCTGAAAACCTCGCGAAAATCCGCCATAACTTCCCTCAGGCGATTGCCGTTGAGATGGAAGCCACGGCGATTGCCCACGTCTGCCATAACATGGGCGTGCCTTTCGTGGTGGTACGCGCTATTTCTGACGTGGCAGATCAGGAGTCGCATCTGAGCTTCGAGGAATTCCTCGTCGTGGCGGCGAAGCAGTCCAGCCTGATGGTTGAGACGCTGGTGCAGAACCTGGCGCGTGGCTAAGGGTTCCTTCAGGGCGCTTGCCGCCCTGCTTCTGCTGACGCCAGCGTGGCTTTATGCCGCGCCGCGCGTGATTTCCCTCTCCCCGGCCAATACTGAACTGGCGTTTGCCGCCGGGATCACGCCGGTGGGCGTCAGCAGCCATTCCGATTACCCGCCCGCGGCCAGTAAAATTGAGCAGGTCGCCAGCTGGCAGGGTATCAACCTTGAGCGCATCGTGGCGCTTAAGCCCGACGTGGTGCTGGCCTGGCGCGGCGGCAACGCGGAACGTCAGGTTAATCAGCTCACCCGTTTTGGTATTCGCGTGCTGTGGGTTGACGCCGAAAGCATCGAGCAGGTGGCGCAATCGCTGGAGCGCCTCGCCGAATACAGCCCGCAACCTGAACAGGCGCACGCCAGTGCTCAGGCGATGCTCACCGATTATGCCGCCTTAAAAGCGCAGTACGCCGGTACGCCGAAGAAACGCGTCTTTATGCAGTTCAGCACTCACCCGCTGTTTACCAGCGGCAGCGGAACCATCCAGCACCAGGTGGTGACACTGTGCGGCGGTGAAAATATCTTTGCTTCCGCCCGTGTTCCCTGGCCGCAGGTGAGCCGTGAACAGGTGCTGGCCCGCGATCCGCAGGCCATTGTGGTCACCGGCGGAGTGGACGCCATTCCGAAAGTGCAGGCATTCTGGAATAATCATCTCAAAAGTGAGGTGATAGCCCTCAATAGTGACTGGTTTGAACGTGCATCCCCGCGTATTATCCTCGCCGCAAAACAACTCTGTACCGCTCTCGCACAGGTAAAATAAAATGCTTGTCTACTGGCTGGATATTATCGGCACCGCCGTTTTCGCCATCTCCGGCGTACTGCTTGCCGGCAAACTGCGTATGGATCCCTTTGGCGTGCTGGTGCTGGGGGTGGTGACCGCCGTCGGCGGCGGCACTATCCGCGATATGGCGCTGGATCACGGCCCGGTGTTCTGGGTAAAAGATCCCACCGATCTGGTGATCGCCATGGTCACCTGCCTGTTAACCATTCTGCTGGTGCGCCAGCCGCGCCGCCTGCCGAAATGGGTGTTGCCGGTGTTCGATGCCGTGGGGTTAGCGGTCTTCGTGGGGATTGGCGTGAATAAGGCGTTTCTGGCCGGAACCGGGCCGCTGGTGGCGATTTGTATGGGCGTGGTCACCGGCGTGGGCGGCGGTATTATCCGCGATATGCTGGCGCGGGAAATCCCAATGATCCTGCGCACCGAAATCTATGCCACAGCCTGTATTATCGGCGGCATCGTGCATGCGACGGCGTTTTATACTTTCGGCGTACCGCTGGAAACGGCGAGTATGATCGGGATGGTGGTGACGCTCGCCATTCGTCTGGCGGCGATCCGCTGGCATCTGAAACTGCCGACCTTTGCGCTGGATGATAATCCGCGATAAGACATGATATTGCCCGGTGGCGCTTCGCTTACCGGGCCTGGAACTGTCATGATTCGCCCGGTGGCGCTACGCTTACCGGGCCTACAAAATAATGTGATGATGTTTTGCAGGCCGGGCGAGACGGCGTCGCCGCCCGACAACAGAGCAGAGAATTAAATGCTGAAGGACGATCCGCAACCGCAGGTGCTTTTGGCGTTCGGGTTGGTCACGACAAAGCGCGATCCTTCCAGACCTTCGGTATAATCCACCGCGCCGCCCACCAGATATTGCAGGCTCATCGGATCCACCACCAGCGCGACGCCGGATTTTTCAATGGTCATGTCGCCATCGTTAACCTGATCGTCAAAGGTGAAACCGTACTGGAAGCCGCTGCAACCGCCGCCGGTAATGTAGACGCGCAGCTTCAGGTTCGGGTTGTCTTCGTCTGCGATCAGATCTTTTACTTTAATGGCTGCGGCTTCGGTAAACTGCAGCGGCAGGGCTACTTCATCACTCATTTTTTGCTCCCAATGATACGGCGATGCGGGCAAAAATTAACCCGATCTTTAAATTATTATCTAATACCCTGGTGAATCGTTCAAGTATTCTCCCTGAATGCCTGCGCGTGGGTCTTAGCCTCAAGGTCAGCTTCCTGACGCGCCAGCGTACGGGCAAGGATGGTCGAGTATAACGGTTTGCCGCCTAAAAATTGTGCCAGTAGTGTTGCGCCAAGACAGGTAATAATCATTGGCAAAATGAGCTGATAATTATCAGTCATCTCCAGAACCAGCACGATGCCGGTGAGCGGCGCACGCACGGAAGCCGCCAGCAGCGCGCCCATCCCGGCAATAGCGAAGGTGCCCGCCTCCAGATGATAAGCCGGAAACAGCCCGGCGCAGGCCATACCAAACGCCGTGCCTAACAGCGTTCCCAGCGCCAGCATAGGCGCGAATATCCCGCCCGGCGCGCCGGATGAAAAGCACAATAAGGTGGTGATCACCCTGGCAACAAAGATGAACAGCAGCATGCCCACCGCGTAATTTCCGGCGGCGGCAATAGGGATCAGCATAAAGCCGCCCCCGGAAATTTCCGGAACAATCAGCCCCAGCACACCGCACAGCCCGCCGATAATCCCGCCGATCAACACCCATTTTTTAATATTGCCGCCGTGCAGACGGGCGAACATATCCTGCGTGCGCAGCACCAGCGTATTAAACAGCGGCCCGACGCAGCCGAAGACCATGCCGAGCACCAGATACAGCCACAGCGTATTCACCGGCGCATTCGCCAGCTTGCCCACTTCGATCACCGCCCCTTCGCCGTTAAAAATGCGAAACACAATGCTCGACATGATCACGCCGGTAAACACGGCTTTTATGGAAATCAGGTTATAGCGAAACTGCGGGCGCATCTCTTCGAGGATAAACAAAATGCCTGCCAGCGGCGCGTTAAACGCTGCCGACAGCCCCGCCGCCGCACCGGTAGCCAGCAGCGTGTGGCGGGCTTCGGCGCTGCGCATGCGGAAAATATCCAGCACCATGCGCCCGACGTTGCCGCCAAGCTGTACCGTCGGCCCTTCGCGCCCCAGCACCATACCCGCGCCCAGCGTACCCATACCGCCGATGAATTTAACCGGTAATACGCGCCACCAGCGCACCGGGCGTAGCTCCTCCAGCGCGCCCTCGATTTCCGGAATACCCGAGCCGCCCGCCTCCGGCGCGAAGCGTCGCACCAGAAAATAGCCGACCATCGCCAGCAGTGCCGACAGCACAAAGGCCAGCGGCCATACCAGCCAGGCGCGATCCGCCACCTGCGCCAGCGTGCCGATGCGCAGGTTTGACACGCCGTTCACCGCTTTCTCGAACGCCACGCCCACCAGTCCCGCCAGGGTGCCGACCAGCGCCGCCATCAGCAGGATCGCCAGCGGCGTTTTGTCGCGCTGCAACAGACGGCGGATCAGATCGCCGCGCCGCAAACGCACCAGTTGCTGTGTGCGGAAGGAAGAATTTTCTGCTTTCATATTGGCTTAATTAATTCGTCACACAAATGAGTTGGCCTATTTTACCCATGCGCACCGTCATGGTGGCAATAAAAATACCCACAAAAGTGCCCTTTCAATCGGGGGAAACTTTTATAACCTCCGGCGAATACTTTAGAATGGCCCATAAACCCTTTTTCCACGAACCAGGAACTCACTTATGAGTAAGTCTCAAGACCTCTATAGCGCCGCACGTAAACTCATCCCCGGCGGCGTGAACTCGCCGGTACGCGCGTTTACCGGCGTCGGCGGTACGCCGCTGTTTATTGAGCGTGCGGATGGTGCTTACCTGTACGACGCCGACGGCAAAGCCTATGTGGATTATGTCGGCTCCTGGGGACCGATGGTGCTGGGGCATAATCACCCGGCGATCCGTAACGCGGTCATCGAAGCGGCGGAGCGCGGCCTGAGCTTTGGCGCGCCGACCGAAATGGAAGTGAAAATGGCGGCGCTGGTAACTGAACTGGTGCCGACCATGGACATGGTGCGGATGGTGAACTCCGGTACCGAAGCCACCATGAGCGCCATCCGCCTGGCGCGCGGCTTCACCGGTCGTGACAAAATCATCAAATTCGAAGGCTGCTACCACGGTCACGCTGACTGCCTGCTGGTAAAAGCCGGCTCCGGCGCGCTGACCCTCGGCCAGCCGAATTCACCGGGCGTACCGGCGGATTTTGCGAAGCATACCCTGACCTGCACCTATAACGATCTGGCGTCTGTGCGTCAGGCGTTCGAGGAGTTCCCGCAGGAGATCGCCTGCATTATCGTGGAGCCTGTCGCGGGCAACATGAACTGCATTCCCCCGCAGCCGGACTTCCTGCCGGGCCTGCGCGCGCTGTGCGATGAGTTTGGCGCGCTGCTGATCATCGACGAAGTGATGACCGGGTTCCGCGTGGCGCTGGCGGGCGCGCAGGCTTACTACGATGTAGTGCCGGATCTGACCTGCCTCGGCAAAATCATCGGCGGCGGCATGCCGGTGGGCGCCTTTGGCGGGCGTCGTGAGGTGATGGATGCGCTGGCCCCGACCGGCCCGGTGTATCAGGCGGGTACGCTGTCCGGCAACCCGATTGCCATGGCGGCAGGCTACGCCTGTTTAACGGAGGTCGCCCAGCCCGGCATCCACGAAACCCTGACCGATCTGACCACCCGCCTGGCGAATGGTCTGCTGGACGCGGCGCAGGAAGCAGGCGTACCGCTGGTGGTGAACCACGTCGGCGGCATGTTCGGGATCTTCTTCACCGACGCTGCCGAAGTGACCTGCTATCAGGATGTGTTGAAGTGCGACGTGGAGCGCTTTAAGCGTTTCTTCCATCTGATGCTGGACGAAGGCGTTTACCTGGCGCCGTCAGCGTTCGAAGCGGGCTTTATGTCGGTGGCGCACAGCGAAGAAGATATTAATAAGACGATTGATGCGGCGCGTAAGGTGTTTGCGCAGCTTTAGTTGTTGTTGTGCCCGGCGGCGCTTCGCTTGCCGGGCCTACAGTATTGTAGGTCGGGTAAGCGAAGCGCCACCCGACAAAACCATCGTCAGGTAAGGCGCTGCCGCCACCCGGCACGTCTCACCGGCTCTGCTTCCTCAGCAAATAAATAAAGTACGGCGCGCCGATAAAGGTCGACAGCAGCCCCGCCGGGATCTGGTACGGGAACATGATCATTCTGCCGCACCAGTCCGCAAACACCAGCAGTAATCCCCCCGTTAAGGCAGACATCACCATATGCGGCATTGTACGGCGGAAGCCCATCATGCGCGCAATATGCGGCGCCATCAGGCCGACAAAACTCAGCGGACCGATGGTCATGGTCGCGGCGGCGGTCAGACAGGACGCCAGCAACAGCAGCCCGACGCGCGACGGCGTGAGCGCCACGCCAACCGCGCGGGCTGTTTGACCGCCGAGCGGCAGAATGGTCAGCCAGCGGCGGCACAGCGGTGCGATCGCCAGCAGTACAACGGTCGCTGCCATCGCCCACATCACCTGCGTGGCGGTGGCGCTGTAGGTCGAGCCGGAGATCCACGTCAGGATCTGCGCCATACGCGGATCGCCGCTCGCCTGCAACATCATCAACAGCATGGTAAAGGCGGTACTGAGCGCCATCCCCGCCAGCAGCATCCGTTGCGGCGAGAATCCCCCGCGACCGGCGGCCAGCATAATGATCATAAGCGTCACCGCCGCCCCCAGGCTGCCCGCCGGCAGCAGCCAGCCAAAGGCGTTGCCCGGCACAAAGAACAGCATCACCACCACGCCGAAGGCCGCGCCGGAGCTGATGCCCAGCACTTCGGGGCTGGCCATCGGGTTACCCGTCAGGCGCTGGATAATGCAGCCCGCCACCGCCAGCATCACACCCGCCGTCAGCGCCGCCAGAATTCGCGGCGCGCGCCACTGCATCAGTTCATTGAGCAGCGAACCGCTCGCCCAGTGCCACCCTTCTGCATCCCGCCCCAGCGACAGCGCCACCGCCATACCGAGCAGCAGCACGATGACGCCCGCCAGCGCAAACCAGGGCACATGCTGACGCTCAGTAAACACGCGATCGCCCCCTTCCATTGAGGGCGCGCTCATACTCTTAAGACGCGGCAGCAGCCACAGCAGCAGCGGCGCACCCACCAGCGCCGTTACCGAGCCGGTGGAGATTTCCATCCACACCCGCATCAGCCAGAGCACCACCTGATCGGAAAGCCAGAGGATCAGCGCGCCAATCAGCGGGGCCAGCAGCAGCCGCGACAGCAGCCGCCGCGCGCCGAGCATTTTCGCCAGCAGCGGCGCGAACAGGCCGATAAAGCCGATGATGCCCACCGCGTTGACCACCAGCGCGCTGAGCACAATCGCCAGCATCAGCGCGCCAAGTCTGGCCAGCGACAGCGCCAGGCCCAGGTTACGCGCCACGCCGTCATCCAGCCCCATCAGCGTCAGCGGACGCAGCAGCAGCAGCGTGAGCAGCGCGCCGCCAAGCAACTGCGGCCACAGGCGTTGCACGACGCTCCAGTCGGACTGCGTCAGCGTGCCGGTGCTCCACAGGAACATGCTTTGCAGCTGATCGTGGTGGAAAAGCACCAGCAGCTGATTGATCGCCCCGCAGTACAGGCTAACCACCAGCCCGGCGAGGATCAGCGTCACCGGCGAGAGGCGTTTTCCCCAG
The DNA here is from genome assembly GCF_055804875.1 of Enterobacter sp. K510. Lineage (NCBI taxonomy): Bacteria > Pseudomonadati > Pseudomonadota > Gammaproteobacteria > Enterobacterales > Enterobacteriaceae > Enterobacter > Enterobacter sp. K510. The sequence goes on from NZ_JBNRLQ010000006.1 coordinate 48,702, forward strand.
GCAACGCCAAACACCAGCGCGCCCACCACGCAGGCCCCGGCCAGCGCGGCAAATTGTGAGGTCATCACCCCTGGCAGCGCCCACAGGGTGGTAATGGTGATCCCCAGTTGCGCGCCGGTAGCGACGCCCAGCGTCGTCGGCTCCGCCAGCGGATTACGCAGCACCTGCTGGAACAGTACGCCCACCAGTCCCAGTCCTGCGCCCACCAGCAATGAAATCGCCAGCCGCGGCAGCAGGCTGTAATGGAACAGCATCTGCTCAATGGAATTACTATCCGGTTGCCAGACACCCTGCTGCCACTGCGCACGGGGCAGCGCCACGTTGAGGTTATTCCACGTCAGGCCAAGGCCGACGATAAACAGCACGGCAAGCAGCGCCGCCGGGAAAGGCGCAATACGACGGCTCATGCCTGGCCTCCCATCACTTTATCCAGCACGCGGACAAAGTGCATTGCCGACAGGGTGGCGCCGTAGAACCACACCGCAGGCGCACGATAAAAGCGTCCGGCGCGCACAAAAGGCATCGACTGCCATAGCGGGGTCGCCATCAGCGCCTGCATATCCCGCTCGTTACCGTGATCGAAACAGAGCACATCCACATCTTTAAATTCGCCCAGCCGGTCGATACCCACCGCCGTACTGCCCCAGAAGGTGGTTTCCCCCTGCCAGGCATTAGGAATACCAAAGGCGTCAAGCGGCTCCTGGAACAGGCAGTTCGGGCAGAACACCAGCATATGACGCGCATCCAGCAGCGTGACCATCAGTAATGGCCTGCCGCCCCGCTGCGCAAAGCGCGGTTTCATCGAATCGATAAAAGCATCGAATTCATTGAGATGCGCCCGCGCGGCTGGCTCCCGGCCAATCAGCTGCGCCATTTCCTGGAGCGACTGACGCGCCATGGTGAGCGGCTTTTTGCCGTCGCTGAAGGTGAATCCACGGCCAGGGGCGATACGCGCCAGCACATCCGCCGACGGGCCATAGCCGGCAGACCAGACCATATACGAGGGTTTCATCTGGGTGAGCAGTTCGAGATTCGGCTCGGTGCGCAGGCCAATGTCGATCACCGAGTCGGGCAGCGCCGGTTCGTTGACCCACAGGTTGTAGTTGGGCACATCGGCAACGCCATAGGGGGTGATGCCGAGCGCCAGCAGCAGTTCCACCGGCAGCCATTCCAGGGCGACGATGCGATGCGGATCGACAGCCGCCGCGCGGGCGCTGCCCATTTTCAGCAGCAGCGGCGACAGGGCCATCGCCGTCAGCAGGCGACGACGGCTAAAGAGGTTTACGTCAGTCATCAGAGAACAAAGCTCACCGGTGCAGCCCCTGTCGGGTGAGGCAGAATGCCCATCGGGATACCGTAGATTTTTTCCAGCGTATCGGCGCGCATCAGCGATTCCGGCGTGCCTTCGGCGATCTTCTCCCCGCCGCGCAGCGCCACCAGAAAATCGCAGTAACGCGCCGCCATATTAATATCGTGCAGCACGGCGATCACCGTCAGGCCGCGCTGCTGGCTGAGGCGGTGCACCAGCGCCAGCACATCTACCTGATGGGCGATGTCGAGCGCCGAGGTCGGCTCGTCGAGCAGCAGGCAGCGGCTGTCCTGCGCTACCAGCATGGCGATCCACGCCCGCTGGCGCTCGCCGCCGGAGAGGCTGTCCACCAGACGGTGCGCCAGCGGTTTTAATCCCACCAGCGCAATGGCTTCGTCGACTTTTTCCCTGTCGGCGACACCAAAACGCCCCAGCGCGCCATGCCAGGGATAACGCCCTATCGCCACCAGTTCGCGCACCGTCATGCCTTCCGCCTGCGGCAACTGCTGCGGCAGATAGGCCACTTTGCGGGCAAAGGCTTTGCTGTTCCAGCTGTCCAGCGGTTGTCCGTCCAGCAAAATATCGCCGTCCGACGGCGGCTGGTGGCGGCCAAGCATTTTCAGCAGGGTGGATTTACCGGAACCGTTATGACCAATAAGACCGGTCACTTTGCCCACCGGGAAGGTTAACGACAGCGGGTGCAGCAGCGTGCGGCCAGGCACCCGGAAGGCGACATCGGTAAGACGAAACGTGGTATCGGGATGGGAGTTGTTTTCCTGCATAGCGCCAACTTGTAAAAAGGGCACGGCAAGCCGTGCCCAAAAGGAGATTAGAAGCGGAAGGTTGCGGTACCGACAATCTGGCGTTCCGCGCCCCAGAAGCAACCGTAAGTCTGGAAGCAGCTGGAAACGTATTCACGATCAAGCAGGTTATTCACGTTAATCGCAAGACTGGAACCTGCCATGCCGAAGCGCGCCAGATCGTATTTCACTACCGCATCCATAACGGCTGCGCTACCCACTTTGAAGGTGTTTGCCGGATCGCCGTAACTGGAACCAATAAAGCGGCCACCGGTACCCAGCGTCAGGCCAGACAACGCACCGTCGTTGAAGGTGTAATCACCCCACAGGGAAGCCATATGTTCCGGCACCTGCTCCACGCTGTTACCTTTAAGATTGGTATCTTTCGTGTATTCAGCGTCAATGTAGGTGTAGGAAGCCGTCACGTTGATATTGGCATTTACCGCCGCTTTGGCTTCGAGTTCCACGCCCTGAGAACGGACTTCACCTGACGGAACTTGCAGGGTCGCGTTATTCGGATCGGTGGTCAGCGTATTGGTTTTGGTCAGATGATAGACCGCAGCCGTCATCACGACAGGCAGATCTTTAGGCACGTATTTCACGCCAGCTTCATACTGCTCGCCTTTCGAAGGCGCAAAGGCCATACGCGGTGTACTGTAAAGATCGAAAGCGTTAGGCTCGAAAGACTGACTGTAGCTCACGTAAGGTGAAATACCATTGTCAAACAGGTAGTTCACGCCGCCACGCCATGTAAACTGATGATCGTTGCGCTCAATAGAACCGCCGTCATCGCGCACTGTGGTGCCCTGCTGCGACCAGTCATAACGACCGCCAAGCGTGAAGACCCATTTATCCCATTCAGCCTGATCCTGAACGTAGAGGCCAGTCTGTTTTGTTTCGTTAAGTTGATAAGGCGCTGCGTCGCCAAAATCAAAATCTTCCAGCGTTTGCGGATTGTACAGATCAACGACTGGTGCAGTGCCAAAGGTGGCATTAATGTCGTTACGCATCCGCATAAAATCCACACCGGTCAGCAAGGTATGATCCACGGCTCCGGTCGCGAAAATGCTTTGCAGCTGAGTATCAACGCTGAAGTTTTGCAGGCGTTCGTTATCCACGACGGTACCACGACCCAGGTAGTGATCGCGATCGGCTGGCGCAATGGCCTGGCAAGGGGCGTTAAACGCGTTCGCGGTACAGATCCCTGTGCCATAGACGCTTTTCTGCGCCGTTTTCATTTCGGCAAAACGCAGGTTCTGACGCACGGTAAAGGTATCGTTGAAACCGTGCTCAAAACTGTAGCCAACCATTTTCTGGTTGCGGGAATAGGTGTTGTTATCCGCGCCTTCGTTAAAACTAGTCGACAGACGTGAACCGTTCGGCAGACGCTGGACGGTGCCCTCTTTCGGCAGCCACCCGTAATAGCCTGTTTCCGGCTCGTTCTGGAAATAGGACAGGAACGTAAAGTTTGTTTTATCGTCAGGGCGCCAGGAGAACGATGGTGCAATGGTATAACGCTGCTGCTCAGCATTAGTTTGTTGCTCATTGTTAGAACGAGCCAGCCCCGTCAGGCGATACGAAAATTCACCGTTATCATCCAGCGCATCGCTGAAATCGAAGCCCGTCTGATAGAAACTATCGCTGCCCATTTTGAACTGAACTTCATGTAATGGCTCTGTGGTCGGACGCTTGCTGACCATAGAAATAATGCCGCCCGGATTGCTTTTACCATACAGAACAGAAGTTGGGCCACGCATCAGCTCAACACGTTCAAGCATGTAAGGGTCAATAACAGCATCATTGTAAAAGTTACCTTGCAGCTTCATACCATCAAGGTAGTTATTCTGGCTAAGTCCGACGGAAGTAAACCCACGAATACTGACGAAATCATAGCTGGTGGAAGCGCCGCGATTACTGACCACAACACCAGGTGTATAACCCAGTGCTTCTTTAACCGATTTCGACTGATGCATTTGCATCTCTTCATTAGTTACCACCGAAATCGACTGCGGCGTCTTTTCAATCGGCGTATCGGTTTTGGTTGCTGTTGCCGTGTGTTTGGCAGCAATTGTCGCCGCCGGGCCCCACGCGCTTTCCTGCGGGGCGGCGGAGGTGGTGACAGTAATAGTGTCTTCAGCTGCATGGGCATAAAAAGACATGCCGCTGATTGCGGTAGCGACCACGACTGCGATTTTACGCAGTGAAGAATTGACCGGCAGAGCCGTTTCAGGACGCGCCATTGTGTGTCTCTCTGGAATGGGATGAATGATAACGTAAACGATAATTATTATTATGACCGCAGCATATTATGCGAGCATCCGGCTTGAAAGCAAGGGATATGCGGCCCTACAAGAATTGAGGGTTTAAGAAATAATCAGATGATCAGAAAGGGTAAAAAAGATGTGCCCGAATGTTTAATAACCCGTGCAAAGTTCACATTTCAGCGATAGTAAACCTCAAAAGTCGCCGCCGCGTTGACATGCCCGCCTTTGACGGTGCCGGTTTTGATATAGCGCGCTTTTAGCGGGATAGTGACCGACTGCCCGGCGCTGGTTTGTGACACCGCCGTATACTCCTGGTCAAACTGCAACACCGCATTATTACTGTTCAGGATCTGGATACCCACACCCTGAGCGGCCCCTTCTTCTGCCACAATATTCAGGATATTGCCGTTTGTCACGCCAGTCGAACCTGCGGTAGTGAAGCGGTAATCGATTTTTCTTCCGGCGTCGCAGTTATCAATCTGGAGCTTAAACCTGTCATCGGATACCACCCTTGAGACATTATTTGTAAACTCACTCGCATTAATCTCCTCTAAAGGCACGGTGATGTTTTTTTCCACCAGATTACAGGTCGTGTGCTGCACTTCAACGAGGCTGGAGCTGTAGCTCAGGTAGCCGACGACGGTGTTATCGTACTTCCATTCGGCATTAAATTGACCGATGTACACCATCCCCGAACTTACCGGCCCGGTCACGACAAACTGCGCCGCGCCGTTGAGCGTTAAGGTGTAATAGCCATTCTCTTTGATAACAGGCGACATATCTTTATGCCAGGGTCTGACGATATCGTCGGCTTCGAATGTTGGCGTAGTCGCGTTTGTCCAGGCGGCGCGAAAGCCGATACCCGGCACACTGGTTTGATAGACGCCCTGCAGGGGATTGTCCGCCCGCTCGTCAGTTGCGTTGACATTGGTATAACCCTGCCAGATGTCCGCAACGGCTGTACATTCAACTCTGATCGTATAGCTGGACTGACGCTCGCTATAAATGATCGAACCAGGTTCAGCATCGCTGTTGACGATTAATGTCGGCGGCGCGAATCCAATCCTTGCAGCAGGTTTTCTGTCAAGAATGGTGCACGACGCCCGCGCGGCCGTACTCAATAACGCCGAACCGATCAGCAGCAGCGCAAGACCGCAGCGCCATGCCATTAAAAACATTTTATTTTTCATCTCAACATCCTGTTTATTCGCAGCTGACGGCTCTCATCAGAAACCTGGCATTCATTTTTTTCGGCACGGTGATCCAGCCTGCGCAGCGCGTCTCCGGCGTATCGCCCCATTGCACGGTGAACGCTTGCGTACCCTTTAATCCCGTCACGTAGACCTCACCGCCATCACCCACAATCGCCGTCATGCCTTCGATACTGAACACCGCGCCGAATGGCACTACGCCCTCACGGTGCGTCAGGGTTAACAGCGCGCGTTTACCCGAGCGGGCGGAAAAATCGGCTGCCAGAACGGCCCCTTTTGTCGGAATGGCTTCGACCGCGGCATCCTGAATATCAATATCATCCCGCCCCTGCGTGTTCACCGTAATGGTATTGCGCCGGTAAGGGGTCAGCGTGGGAACGATGGCGTTGCCCCAGGCGTCGGTATAAATGCCCTGTGAACTCTGCACTTTCACATGATCGCCATCGGTAATATGCACCACGGCAAAAGCGTCCTGCACCGTACGCCCCAGGGTTACGCCATGGGAATGCGCCACCACCGAACCCTGTGCGCTGTATCCCCACTGTTTACTGTTTTTCTGGTAGCTGTAGTTGGTGCTGAAATCGCCCATAGAGGCGCGATAGCGGGAGGAGAGATAAGCGCCATTGCCAGCCTGGTCGCTGGTGTAGGTCTGCTGGAGGTTATAGGTCAAGTTATTGTCTTCCAGCAACGAGCCGTTAAGACCCACCTGGTGCGACGCGGGGCCATTTTTCGCCCTGTTCAGACTGTAAGTGGCCCAGGATTCCGGCAAAAAGCGTGACAGCGGAATATTCAGTGACAGAGCGAGTTGCCGGTCGTCACGGGTCGTGGGCGTTTTGGTCAGGCTGTAATTCACTGACCAGTTCGCCCCGTGCCAGCTGCTGCTGTAGCCAAAGCTGACGCTGCGCTCGCGCCCCGCCATTCCCCAGTAGTTTTGCTGCCAGGCGTTAGCATAGACGGAACCCCATCCCCGTAGTGACTGGGAAAGATTGAGTTGCAAGCGGCTGCGTCTGTTGTAGACGTTGCGATAGCTGTACATATCGCTGCTGTCATAGCCGCCATTGCGCTGATCCAGGGCTTCCTGAAAGGTGTAGAAGCCAGACGTGGAATAACGGTAGCTGGCCAGCGTCAGCGTAGTATCGGTTGCCGGAAAGTCTTTCGCGTACTGCGCACGCCATGACTGCCCCTTCTTATCGCCACGTTCATCTGTAAAAGAAGTGTGTGCCTGCGTCAGATCCAGCGACAGGGAGCCCAGCCGGTGTAAATCGGCTCCCATGCCAACCAACCCGGCGCGATACATAGACGCGCCAAGTACGCCGCCGTAAACCGTTGTGCCGAATGGCAGACCATAAATCACCGTCGCCTGACCAAAGCCCGGCTCTGCGCCATGATTAACATCGCGGTATTTACCCGCTGAAAGGCTGTATTTCAGCGCGCCTTCACGCTGCATGATGGGAACGGACGAACTGGCCTGGATAAAGCTTCGCTGTGTACCATCGGCTTCCTCAACCGTCACTTCGAGATCGGCGCCTGCCGTCACCTGCGTGAGATCGCGCAGCTCAAAAGGCCCTGCCGAGACGTTGGTCTGATAAATGATGTAACCATTTTGCTTAACGGTCACCTTCGCGTCGCTGTTAGCGATACCCCGAACTACCGGGGCAAATCCCTGTAATCCGCCTGGCAACATAGCGGTGTCCGTTTCCAGGGTTACGCCTGTCATCTGCACGCTGTCGAACAGCTCGCCGTTAGTCGAGGTCTGTCCGGCGCGAAACTGGCTGCGTAAGCGTTTAACATCGCGCTCAAGGGTGCTGCTGATGGACCGCCAGCCGGTGTCACTCGCCCAGCTACTGGTATTGCGTACGCGCCATGGCCCCATGTTCAGACCGGAGTTCAGGCTTGCCCAGTTTGCCACGCTGCTGGTGGCGTCAGATTGCTGACGCGCGCCAGAAACATAATAACTGGACCAGATTGCGGGCATACCGTCATCCCAGTTTGCCGGATTAGTTTCGCCTGAGATCCGCGTATTGCGATACATCTGGGGGATATGCAGTTGCAACACCTGGGTGTCCGGACTGAAATCATAACGTGCCCCAGGAATGTACTCACTGATGTCGCCTACCGTCGCATTATCCGCAAGCTCATGTAATGCCGGAACGGTATCGACCTTTACGCCCAGTTCAGCCAGTTCGGCTTTGGTAAATTGCGGAATGAGTTGTTTATTGTCTTTCGACAGGAGGTAATTGAGGTTTCTTTTATCAAGGCGATCCTCATTCCAGACGATAGACGTCAGGTACTGGCCAGGCGTCAAGCCGTTATTACGCAGCCAGGCTTCAATCGCCCCGGTATTTTCCAGGGGTGTCTCTGTTTCCAGTGCGCTGAGGTTGAAATAGTCTTCAGCATACACGGCGCTGGTCACCGTTGATATTGCCAGTGCCAGCGCGCTGAGCCCAAAAATCCGGCCATTACACCAGGAAGACATAAACGCCACCCACGATAAATTCACAGCCAGGTTATAACGCTTGCTGACGCGGTTCGGTCTCGGCGCCAAAATCGTTGATCGCGGTCCACATCACTGACCCCTGCGCCGCCGTCGGCAGGGCAAAAACCTGCTCGCCATAAGGGGCGATCATCATGGATAGCGCGGAAGGGGTATCCTGCTTGCCGAGCGGTTTTACCTCTTTCTGCGCCACCTTAAGCTGGCCCAGGGTAACGTAAAACGGCGTGGGGTTTTTGATCGTCAACTGATTATTGCGGCGGCTGAACTGCAACGACTGCCACGCCGTTTTCGCGGCGGTATCGCTGAGCGTGGCCGGGCGGTAAAACAGTTTGATTTTCGTCTTGATCGCAAATTGCAGAGTATTTTTATCGCGCAGTTCTTCAGGCACAGAAGACACCGATTTGATATTTGCCATAAACAAGGATTCGCGATCCTGGGGTAAATGTGTTTTATCGCCGGTATAGACGACATGCAGCAGCGTTTGACGATTTTCATCGAGCTTGTAAATGGGCGGCGTGATGACAAAAGGCGCTTTGCTGTCATCAATATTGCTGACCCAGCTATGCACCAGATAACGCTTAGCATCATCTTTATTTTTTAACGTGACCTGGACTTCAGCCTGGTCTGAGGGATAAATAATTCGCGTTCCGCCAATGACGACGCCCGCCTGCGCCAGGGTAGCGCCCAGCAGAAAGAAGATCCCGAGTATGGCATTATAAATTCGCATTTCCTTCATTCCATTGAAAATACTGGCCCGCCCTGGGCCAGTTTATCTTGATAAATTAACGATAAACCAGGGTGTATGTAGCTTGCGCGGAATAATCACCCGCTGTCGGTAAATCCGCACCAACCTGAATAACTTCAGCGGTGTAGTTAAATACGACGTCCATCCCCTGCACATTTTGTTTTGCTGCAGAAGGCGGTTCTGTCCCGTCAAATTTAATAAAGGTGTTACTGCTGTATTCCGGGTACATGCGGATCCCTACATTATTGGCAACACCGGTGGTTCCCAGAACTTCATCGTCATAACCTGCGATGCGATCGCCGGAGAACTTGATGTTAATAAAAGAGATGCTGGTATCGCAGTTGCGTACGGTAATCTTAAAAGGCTGGCTATCACCCACTTTTTTATCCTCGCCAAATGAAGTTTGCGTCAGGTTCCTGAACGTCACAATGCCGTTAGTTACTGCGCCATTCACGTTAACGTTGCAACTGTCGGCGACGATTTTCCCGTTAAAGCTAATAGTACCGGTATCGGTCGCCTGAACTGGCGAAACGGAGGTAGTAAACAGCACGCCAGCAAGCAGTGGCAGAAAATATTTTTTATACATAACGTGTTCCTTACATATGTCTATAAAAAAATTTACATCACAAAAATGATAAACCGGGGAGTTAATATTTTAACCAACCATAAGAATGAGCTTATGAAGTGAAAAGATATCCATATACACCTCACGCTCATTCGATCTTATTTACTAATATTACCTTCACCTAAAAATTAACGCAACTACCAGGAATTTCCTGAAGCCAGCAAATATTTAAGACCCAGACCAGTAAGACTCATATTAAAAATGCTTTTGATTAGTCTTATACAAGATTTAATTAATTATTAAATTTTATTCCATATATTCACCAGAAAAATAGTAATGTCCCACTACACCCGGGATCAAAGAGTTAATACATGAAAGCTATGGTTGAATGAATATAACTCCCGTTTAATCGCTGGGATCGTGACGTCATAAGGAAGTGGCATACATTAGAAAATGGAAAGCATGACCGGGAGGGATAAGCAGGGAACAATCTTAAAAAAAACGCCCCAGAGCGACGTTAATCGACTCTGAGGCGGTGATACAGGCGGGTAACGCTTAGTTACCGCCGAACATATCCTTGATCCAGCCCGCTACGCCGTCGCTTTTTTCTTCCTGCTGCGGCGGTTGTTGCTGCTGTTGCTGCGGCTGCTGTTGCGGCTGCTGCGGCGCAGACTGATCGAACGGATTATTCGACTGCTGCAACGCCTGGCTCTGCTGGCACAGGCTGTCCGGGTTGGTGGTCCACACCGGGATGGTACGGGAACTTCCGCCAGCGCACATGAAGTTGCCTGCGTCATCAATGCCCATATCGACGATGTCTTCCGGCGCGGTCAGCTCCAGCGGGAACGGCGACTGGTTCGCCAGATAGCGCTGATAGATGGCCATCGCCCCGCTCGCCCCGTAGAGTTTGGTCGGCTGGTTATTGTCGCGGCCTACCCAGGTGATGGTCACTTCACGCCCGTCGATCCCGGCAAACCAGGTGTCGACGTTATTGTTGGTGGTGCCGGTTTTACCCGCCAGATGCAGACCCGGATATTTCGCGCCAAGCTGACGCCCGGTGCCGCGCTGGATCACCTGCTGCATGGTCCACAGCGTCATGTACGCCGCCTGCGCAGGCACCGCACGCTCTGCCTGCGGGAAGCTCTGGTACAGCACAGTACCGTCTTCGGCAATCACCGAACGCAGCGCGGAGAGCGTCGCGCGGTTACCGCCGCTGGCGATGGTCTGGAACGCCTGCGCCACTTCCACCGGCGTCAGGTTCAGCGCCCCCAACAGCATGGACGGCACCGGGTGCAGCTGATCTTTCGGCGCGCCCAGCTTCAACCAGGTATCGGTGACCGCCGGCAGGCCGAGCGCCATCCCGAGGTTAACCGTCGGTACGTTCATTGAACGGGTCAGCGCATCCACCAACAGCACCTGGCCGCTGAAGCGTTTGTCATCGTTCTGCGGCGACCACACCTGGCCATTTGGCTGGCGCAGGGAGATAGGCGCATCGGCGATCACCGTATTCAGACGGTACTGATTCGGCTGGCTCAGCGCGGTCAGATAGGTCGCCGGTTTTGCCAGCGAGCCAATGGAACGACGCGCCTGCATCGCACGGTTATAACCGGCGAACTGCGGCGTCGCGCCGCCGACCATGGCGCGGACTTCGCCGCTGAAGCGGTCGACCACCACCATCGCGGTTTCCAGATCGCTCAGCTTACGCTGCTTGATCAGCGCCGGAATACCCTCCACCGCCGCTTTCTCGGCGGCATCCTGCGCCACCGAGTCAAAGGTGGTGAAGATCTTCACGCCGGAGAGATCTTTCACTTTATCGCCCAGCTTCGCCTGCAACTCCTGACGCACCATCTGCATAAAGGCTGGCTGCGGGGAAATCACGCCGCCGCGCGGCTGCACGCCCAGCGGACGGGCGCTCAGCATGTCGTAAAGCTCCTGATCGATAACCTGCTGCTGTTGCAGCAGACGCAGGACCAGGTTACGACGCTCCAGCGCCAGTTTCGGGTTACGCCACGGGTTATAAATGGACGCGCCTTTTACCATGCCCACCAGCAGCGCCTGCTGGTCAAGGCTCAGCTCTTCCACCGGACGCCCGAAGTAGTACAGGCTCGCCAGCGGGAAGCCGCGGATCTCGTTGTCGCCGCTCTGACCGAGGTACACCTCGTTCATATAGAGCTCAAGGATACGGTCTTTGCTGTAGCGCGCATCCATGATCAGCGCCATATAAGCTTCGTTCGCTTTACGGCCATATGAGCGTTCGCTGGAGAGGAACAGGTTTTTCACCAGCTGCTGGGTGAGCGTACTGGCCCCCTGCACCGTGCGCCCTGCCGTCAGGTTCGCCAGCACCGCACGCCCGATGGAGTAGAAGCTGATACCGTCATGCTCATAGAAATGGCGGTCTTCGGTCGCCAGCAGGGTATCCACCAGCAGATCCGGGAAACCACTGCGCGGCACAAACAGGCGCTGCTCGCCGTTCGGCGAGGAGAGCATGGTGATCAGCCGCGGATCGAGACGGAAGAAACCGAACTGGCGGTTGTTCTCCATGTTCTCAATGGTTTCCAGACGGTCGCCGCTGAAGGTCAGACGCGCGCGCACCTGCCCCTCTTTACTGTCCGGGAAATCGAACGGACGGCGGATCATCTCGATGCTGTTAGCCTGCACGGTAAACTCGCCGGGGCGGGTCATCGCCGTCACCTTGCGGTACTGCGTGGCTTCCAGCAGCTTCACCATCTCGTTTTTGCTGACCGCCATGTCCGGCTCAAGGTTAACCATGCGGCCATACACGGCGGCAGGCAATTGCCAGACTTTGCCGTCAATGCGGCTGCGGATCTTCTGGTCGAGATACAGGCCGTATATCGCCAGCAGTACAAGAATAACAATGCCGATTTTTACCAGCAGCCAGAACCAGCCGCGTTTGCCGCGAGGTTTTTTGCCTTTGCCTTTACCTTTACTCCGGCGCGGCATCGGTTCGTCGTCCTCATCATCATAATCATCCGCGTCTTCATCTCTGAGTCGACGACGGCTTACTTTTTCTTTTACCGGACGCGCTGGTCGGCCTTTGCGTCCAATAGGTTCGCGGTCATTCCCCGCCATGTTTACTCTCCGCTACATTTTTCAGGCGCAAGGCCCGATCCTCATTGCTTCCGCAAAATGGCGGAAGAAGAAATCTCTCAAAGTTCATTGCACTCGTGCCGGATGGCGCTGACGCTTATCCGGCCTACAGGATGTGATTATGCCTGCGAATACTTTTTAGTACGCCGGGTGGGCGCTGCCGTTGCCGGGTCATCCGGCCAGACATGTTTGGGATAGCGCCCTTTCATCTCTTTCTGCACTTCACGGTACGCGCCCTGCCAGAACGCGCTGAGATCGCGCGTGATCTGTAAGGGACGGCGGGCGGGAGACAGCAGCTCCAGCACCAGCGGCACGCGCCCGTCGGCAATGGCGGGGGTGGTCGCCTCGCCAAACATCTCCTGCATCCGCACCGCCAGCACCGGGTCGTTATCCTCGTGATAACGAATGGCTATCCGGCTTTCCGTCGGCACAGTGTAATGCGACGGCAGCGCACTATCCAGCCGTTGACGCATCGGCCAGCTCAGCAAATTTTCCAGCGCCCGGCACACATCCAGCGCTTTCAGGGCGCGCAAGGAGTGAACGCCCTGCATGCCGGGAAGTAACCATAGCTCAAGCGTTGCCAAAAGCGAGTCATCATCCACGGCGGGCCATGCGGTTTCCGGCAGCCATTTCGCAGCGCAGTGCAGCCGGAGTCGCAGCTGCTCCGCTTCCGGCGTCCAGTTCAGCACCTGCAAGCCCTTCTCGCGGATGCCGTTGAGCATCGCCAGATGCAGCTCTTCTTCCGACGGTTTCGCCAGCGGCCTGACGTTTAATGTTAGCTGTCCAATCTGACTGCGGCGAAAGGCTTTCAGCGTGCCCTGCACGTCATCCCACTCCACGGTATCAGACTGGCGTAATAATTCCGGGTGCGCGGCGACCAGCGCATTAATGTCCAGCGCCAGCGCCTGCAAAATGCGCGCGTCCGGCGTATGGCTGCCCTGCAACAGCAAGGGCGCGATCAGCCACTCATGACGCCCCAGCGCATCGTCGCTGTCGAGCATCACGCCCATCCCGTTTGCCAGCTGATAGCGTCCTTCCTGCCCGCGACGGCGGGCGATACGGTCAGCAAAACCACAGGCCAGCAGACCGGGGAGCAGATCGCTGTCCTCCGCGCCTGCCCGCGCGTTGAGGCGTTTAATCAACTGCTGGCTGCGGCGCTGCCAGTGCGGCTGACTGCGTGAGAAGGCGACGCTTAAATCGGTATTCCCGCCACGCGGCGGCTCTTCAAGAATGGCGACCAGTTTCGCGGCGGTGGCGATCTTATCCGGCGTGTTCGCGGCGATAAGCATCGCCCCGTGACGCGGATCGGTGCCGAGCTGCGCGATTTTCTGCCCGTGCGGGGTGAGGCGATCGTCCGCCAGCACCTGGAGCTGCGTCAGTAATGTTCTTGCTGCGGCCAGATTCGCGGCGGGCGGCGCATCCAGAAAACACAGCTGCGCCGGATCCGGGCATCCCCATTGCAGCAACTCCAGCAGCAGATCGGAGAGATCGCTTTGCAGGATCTCCGCCTCGCTCTGCCCGGCGGCGCGTTCCGCCTGATCTTTTGCCAGCAGATGCACGCAGATCCCCGCCTCCAGTCGCCCGGCGCGGCCTGCGCGCTGGGTCATCGACGCCTGGCTGATACGCTGGGTCACCAGCCGCGTCAGCCCGGTACGGGGATCGAAACGCGCCACCCGCTCCTGGGCGCTGTCCACCACTAAGCGAATGCCTTCGATGGTCAGACTGGTTTCCGCAATGTTGGTCGCCAGCACCACTTTGCGCAGCCCCTCCGGTGCGGGAAGAATGGCTTTACGCTGTTCGGCCAGCGGCAGCGCGCCGTATAACGGACAGAGCTGGACATCCGCACCCACGCGCGAGGCGAGGTGTTCCTGCACGCGCTGGATCTCGCCGACGCCCGGCAGAAACAGCAGCAGCGAGCCGCGCTCCGCCCGCAGCAGTTCGGCGGTGGCAATGGCGATAGCTTCATCGGTACGCTGATGCGCGGGCAGCGGCTGGTAGCGCCGTTCCACCGGGAAAGCGCGGCCTTCGGACGCAATCACCGGCGCATCGGGCAGTAGCCCGCGCAGCCGTTCGTTATCCAGCGTCGCCGACATAATCAATAATTTGAGATCGTCCCGCAGCCCTTGTTGCACATCCAGCAGCAGCGCCAGCGCCAGATCTGCCTGTACGCTGCGCTCATGGAATTCATCGAGGATCACCAGCCCCACGCCGGTCAGTTCCGGATCCTGCTGGATCATGCGCGTGAGGATCCCCTCGGTCACCACTTCGAGACGGGTCTGCGGCCCGACGCAGGTTTCGGCGCGCATGCGGTAGCCGACGGTTTCACCGGGCTTTTCATTCAGGCTTTCCGCCAGCCGCTGCGCGACGTTACGGGCCGCCAGTCGGCGCGGTTCAAGGAGTAAAATGCGGCCTGCAATCTCGCCCTGTTGCAGAATTTGCAGCGGCAGCCAGGTGGATTTCCCGGCCCCGGTGGGCGCATTAAGCAGCACGCAGGAGGCGCTTTTCAGCGCGGTAAGCAATTCAGGCAGTACGGCGGCAACCGGCAAAGAGAACACGCAGGGCTCCAGTGGGTTAACTTTCATTTCATCGGCGTGCATTGTAGCATCGCCGTAAATCATTACCGAGTATCCCTTATGCCAGATACCAGACGGCTGTTTTTCGGCCTTGAACTGCCCGCTGACGTTCAGCAGCAGGTGATCCACTGGCGCGCCGCGCACTTTGCGCCGGACGCCGGTCGCCCGATCGCGGCGGCTAATCTGCACCTGACGCTGGCGTTTTTAGGTGATGTGAGCGCTGACAAACAGCGGGCGTTGTGCGAGCTGGCCGGGCGTATCCGCCAGACAGGCTTTACGCTGACGCTGGATGATGCCGGACAGTGGCTGCGCTCGCGGGTCGTCTGGCTCGGCACCCGTCAGCCGCCGCGGGGCCTGCTGCAACTGGCGAGTATGCTGCGCGCGCAGGCCGCCCGTAGCGGCTGTTACCAAAGCCCGCAGCCGTTTCACCCGCACGTTACGCTGCTGCGCGACGCCAGCCATGCGGTCACTATCCCGCCGCCGGGCTTTCGCTGGTCGTTTATGGTGAATGAATTTGTGCTGTATGAATCGCAGTTTATTAAGGGACGTACGCGTTACACGGCGCTCAGCCGCTGGACGCTCAGCCAAAAGGAATGACCTATGCAGTTTTCTCCGCCGCTTCAGTCCGCCACCCTGATCCAGCGTTATAAACGCTTTCTGGCGGATGTGGTGACGCCCACAGGTGAAACCCTGACCCTGCACTGCCCGAATACCGGCGCGATGACCGGCTGCGCGACGCCTGGCGACACCGTCTGGTATTCCACTTCAGAAAATACTAAACGCAAATATGCGCACACCTGGGAATTAACGCAAACGCAGTCTGACGCCTGGATATGCGTTAATACTATGCGCGCCAATATGTTAGTGAAAGAAGCATTAATGGCGGATCGCCTGCCCACGCTAACGGGCTATAGCGTATTGAAAAGTGAAGTGAAATATGGTTCTGAGCAGAGCCGCATCGATTTTATGTTACAGGCAGAAGACCGCCGCAACTGCTATATTGAAGTGAAATCAGTCACGCTTGCTGATAAGGCGCAGGGCTATTTCCCCGACGCGGTAACGCTGCGGGGGCAGAAGCATCTGCGTGAGTTGATGAGCGTGGCGGCCGCAGGGGATCGGGCAGTGCTGTTGTTTGCCGTGCTGCATTCAGCCATTGACCGATTTTCACCGGCTCGCCACATTGATCCTAAATACGCACAGCTTCTCAGTGAAGCGCAGCGGCAGGGGGTAGAAATTCTGATTTATAAAGCGGAACTTTCTGCCGAAATTATGAGTCTGACAATGCCGCTATCTGCCGAATTTTAAAGGTATAGTGGCTGAGTAAATAGTGTGCTGGCCTACGTGCGCAAATACGCTTTTCCTCACAGGGTTGTCAAGCGTAACGTTTAGATAATTGCTATCCTGAAAAGCATCTGCTATTTATAGCGGCCTGATTTTTCCCCCAACACGGGGATCGATAGTGCGTGTTAAGGAGAAACAACATGCAAGAAGGGCAAAACCGTAAAACATCGTCCCTGAGTATTCTCGCCATCGCTGGGGTGGAGCCATACCAGGAGAAGCCGGGCGAAGAGTATATGAACGAAGCCCAGCTCACGCATTTCAAACGCATTCTGGAAGCGTGGCGTAATCAACTTAGGGACGAAGTCGATCGCACTGTCACACATATGCAGGACGAAGCCGCTAACTTCCCTGATCCGGTAGACCGTGCCGCACAGGAAGAAGAGTTCAGCCTTGAACTGCGTAACCGTGACCGCGAACGTAAACTGATCAAAAAGATCGAGAAAACGCTTAAGAAAGTGGAAGACGAAGACTTCGGCTTCTGCGAGTCCTGCGGTGTTGAAATTGGCATTCGTCGCCTGGAAGCCCGTCCTACGGCTGACCTGTGCATCGACTGCAAAACACTGGCAGAAATCCGCGAAAAACAAATGGCGGGTTAACCTGCGGCGCTTTCGTAATGTTCTCTCAGGCGGGAGTCTCTCCCGCCCTCTTAGCTTTACCCAACCATGCCTGACGCTGATTATATCGGGCGCTTTGCGCCATCCCCTTCTGGTGAACTCCATTTCGGTTCGCTGATCGCCGCCCTTGGCAGCTATTTACAGGCGCGTGCCCATGCCGGTCGCTGGCTGGTACGTATCGAAGATATTGATCCCCCGCGTGAAGTCCCCGGCGCTGCTGACACTATTCTGCGCCAGCTCGAACACTATGGTTTGCACTGGGATGGCGAGGTGCTGTGGCAGTCCCGGCGTCATGACGCCTACCGCGATATTCTGCAACAGCTGCACCAACAAGAGCGCTGCTATTACTGCACCTGCACCAGGGCGCGCATTCAGAGCATTGGCGGCGTCT
This sequence comes from Enterobacter sp. K510, assembly GCF_055804875.1. Classification (NCBI taxonomy): domain Bacteria; kingdom Pseudomonadati; phylum Pseudomonadota; class Gammaproteobacteria; order Enterobacterales; family Enterobacteriaceae; genus Enterobacter; species Enterobacter sp. K510. The sequence continues at coordinate 66,117 of NZ_JBNRLQ010000006.1, forward strand.
ATGACGGCTACTGCCGCACCCGGGGCAATGGCCCGGAAAACGCTGCGCTGCGGCTTATTCAGCATCAGCCGGTGACCCGTTTTCACGATCGGCTGCGCGGCGAGATCGTCGCCGATGCGGCGCTGGCGCATGAAGATTTTATTATTCATCGCCGTGATGGGTTATTTGCATATAATCTGGCGGTGGTGGTGGACGATCATTTCCAGGGCGTGACGGAAATTGTGCGCGGCGCGGATTTGATTGAACCGACGGTCCGCCAGATTTCGCTCTATCAACAGCTTGGCTGGGCGGTGCCGGAGTATATCCACCTGCCGCTGGCGCTCAATGCCGCCGGCGATAAGCTGTCGAAGCAGAATCACGCTCCGGCGCTGCCGCAGGGGGACCCGCGCCCCATACTTATCAGCGCGTTAGCGTTTTTAAATCAGGATGTAACAGAAGAATGGCAGGATCTGTCCGTGGACGCCCTGCTACAACGAGCGGTGCAAAACTGGTCCCTGTCACGGGTGCCAGAGCAAGCCTGCGTGAATCCGGCATTCTCAAATGCCCCACGCTGAGCTATGATAAGCCGCAATTTTTTTGTCCAGAAGACTGACACAACCGAGGTGCACTATTTTTACCCGAGTCGCTAATTTTTGCCGCAAGGTGCTAAGCCGCGAGGAGAGCATGGCCGAAGACGTCGCCATCGCCGAACCAAAGATGACGGTTATCCCGCGTGAGCAGCACACGATTTCCCGCAAAGATATCAGTGAAAATGCCCTCAAGGTCCTCTATCGCCTGAATAAAGCCGGCTATGAGTCATACCTGGTCGGCGGCGGGGTGCGTGACCTGTTGCTGGGCAAAAAGCCAAAAGATTTCGACGTCACCACCAACGCCACGCCGGATCAGGTGCGTAAGCTGTTCCGCAACTGCCGTCTGGTCGGTCGTCGTTTCCGTCTTGCGCACGTGATGTTTGGCCCCGAGATTATCGAGGTCGCGACTTTCCGCGGGCATCATGAAGAGCAGGCTGCCGATCGCACCACCTCCCAGCGTGGCCAGAACGGCATGCTGCTGCGCGATAACATTTTCGGCTCCATCGAAGATGATGCGCAGCGCCGCGATTTCACCATCAACAGCCTCTATTACAGCGTCGCCGATTTTACCGTGCGCGATTATGTGGGCGGGATGCGCGATCTGGAAGACGGCGTGATCCGTCTGATCGGCAATCCGGAAACCCGCTATCGGGAAGATCCGGTGCGTATGCTGCGCGCGGTGCGCTTTGCCGCCAAACTGCATATGCGTATCAGCGACGAAACCGCCGAGCCGATCCCGCGCCTGGCGACGCTCATCAACGACGTGCCGCCGGCGCGCCTGTTTGAAGAGTCCCTCAAGCTGTTGCAGGCGGGCTACGGTTACGAAACCTATAAGCTGCTGCGCGAATACAGCCTGTTCCAGCCGCTGTTCCCGACCATTACCCGCTACTTTACCGAGAGCGGCGATACGCCGATGGAACGCATCATCGATCAGGTGCTGAAGAATACCGATAACCGCATTCATAACGATATGCGCGTCAATCCGGCCTTCCTGTTCGCCGCCATGCTGTGGTATCCGCAGCTGGAAACCGCGCAGCGCATCGCCCAGGAAAGCGGGCTGACCTATCACGACGCCTTTGCGCTGGCGATGAACGATGTGCTCGACGAAGCCTGCCGCACGCTGGCTATTCCGAAACGCATTACCACGCTGGTGCGCGATATCTGGCAGCTACAGCTGCGCATGTCCCGTCGTCAGGGTAAACGCGCCTGGAAGCTGATGGAGCATCCGAAATTCCGCGCCGCCTACGATTTGATGGCGCTGCGTGCAGAAGCGGAAAACAACCACGAACTGCAACGTCTGACGCAGTGGTGGGGTGAATTCCAGGTATCCGCGCCACCGGCGCAAAAAGGCATGCTCGACGTGCTGGACGACGAACCGCAGGAACGTCGCCGTCACCGCCGTCCGCGCAAACGCGCGCCGCGCCGCGAAGGCAGCGCATGACGCTGGCGTATATCGCTATCGGCAGCAATCTGGCCTCACCTCTTGAGCAGGTGAATGCGGCCATCACGGCGCTGGGAGAGATCCCGCAAAGCCAGATTGTTGCGCTTTCACAGTTTTACCGCACGCCGCCGCTTGGCCCGCAGGATCAACCCGATTACCTGAACGCCGCCGTCGCGCTTGAAACCACGCTTGATGCCGAAACCCTGCTCGATCATACCCAGCGTATTGAGCTGGCGCAGGGTCGGGTACGCAAAGCCGAGCGCTGGGGGCCGCGCACCCTCGATCTGGACATCATGCTGTTTGGCGATGAGGTGATTAACACGTCCCGCCTGACGGTTCCCCATTACGACATGCATAACCGTGGCTTTATGCTGTGGCCGCTGTTTGAAATCGCCCCGGAAGCGCTCTTCCCGGACGGCACGCCCCTCGCCTGCGTACTGACGCAGTGCGGCGCGCCAAAACCCGCCCTCTGGTAAATCTTCCCCCGCTTTCGCCTGGCGAAAGCCTGGCTAAAATCATTGTTCGCATCAATGTTACTGATAGAATGCCGGAAGTCTGAAGGCTCCATCAGGAAACGTTATGAAACCAACCACCATCTCCTCGCTACTGAAATGTAAAGAGGAAAAAAAGCGCTTCGCCACCATCACTGCCTATGATTTCAGCTTCGCCAAACTCTTTGCCGAAGAAGGGATCAACGTCATGCTGGTGGGTGATTCGTTAGGGATGACGGTACAAGGACATGATTCCACGCTGCCGGTAACGGTAGAAGATATTGCCTACCACACGCGCGCCGTTCGCCGTGGCGCGCCGCATTGCCTGCTGCTCGCCGACCTGCCGTTTATGGCGTACGCCACGCCTGAGCAGGCGTTTGCCAGTTCCGCAGAAGTGATGCGCGCCGGGGCCAACATGGTCAAAATTGAAGGTGGACGCTGGCTGGCGGAGACGGTAAAAATGTTGACCGACCGCGCGGTGCCGGTGTGCGGTCATCTGGGCTTAACCCCGCAGTCGGTGAATATTTTCGGCGGCTATAAAGTGCAGGGCCGGGGCGATGCCGCGCAAACCCTGTTTGACGATGCGCTGGCGTTGGAAGCCGCAGGCGCGCAGCTGCTGGTGCTGGAGTGCGTGCCGGTTGAACTGGCAAAACGCATTACCGACGCGCTGCGCATTCCGGTCATCGGTATTGGCGCGGGCAATGTTACCGACGGGCAGATCCTGGTGATGCACGACGCCTTTGGCATTACCGGCGGACATATTCCAAAATTTGCTAAAAACTTCCTCACAGGTACCGGCGATATGCGCGCTGCGGTGCGTCAGTACGTGGAAGAGGTGGAAGCGGGAGTTTATCCCGGCGAAGAGCACAGTTTCCATTAAGGAGTCTTATTGTGTTGATTATCGAAACCCTGCCGCTGCTGCGCCAGCATATCCGCCGTCTGCGTCAGGAAGGTAAACGCATTGCGCTGGTTCCCACTATGGGTAACCTGCACGACGGCCATATGAAGCTGGTGGATGAAGCGCGAAACGCCGCCGATGTGGTGGTGGCGAGCATTTTTGTCAATCCGATGCAGTTTGACCGGGCCGACGATCTGGCGCGTTATCCGCGTACCCTGCAGGACGACTGTGAAAAGCTGAACAAGCGTAAAGTGGACATTGTGTTCGCCCCTGCGCCGGATCAGATTTACCCGCAGGGCACGGAGTCGCAAACCTGGGTGGAAGTGCCGGGCCTGTCGGCGATGCTGGAAGGCGCAAGCCGTCCGGGACATTTCCGTGGCGTCGCCACCATCGTCAGCAAACTCTTTAACCTGGTGCAGCCGGATGTCGCCTGCTTCGGGGAAAAGGATTATCAGCAGCTGGCGGTGATCCGCAAAATGGTCGCTGACATGGGTTATGACATTGAGATCATCGGCGTGCCGACGGTACGCGCGAAAGATGGACTCGCGCTGAGTTCCCGCAACGGCTATCTCACCAGCGATCAGCGCAAAATCGCGCCGGGTCTGAGCAAGGTAATGAACGCGATGGCGGAAAAACTGCTCGCGGGCGATAACGACATCCATGAGATCGTTGCCGTGGCGGAGCAGGAGCTGAATAACAGCGGTTTTCGCGCCGATGATATTCAGATCCGGGATGCCGATACGCTGCTGGAGGTTTCCCCCGCCAGTAAACGTGCGGTGATCCTGATGGCCGCCTGGCTTGGTCAGGCCCGCCTGATCGATAATAAAGTCGTGGAATTACCTCGCTAGTGCAGGTAAAACCCCCTATCAAACACAGCAACGAAGGTTAACTTTATGATCCGCACTATGCTGCAAGGCAAGCTCCACCGCGTCAAAGTGACGCAGGCTGACCTGCATTACGAAGGCTCCTGCGCCATCGACCAGGATTTCCTTGAGGCGGCTGGTATTCTGGAATACGAAGCCATTGATATTTACAACGTGACTAACGGTAAGCGCTTTTCCACCTATGCGATTGCCGGTGAGCGCGGTTCACGCATCATTTCCGTGAATGGCGCTGCGGCGCACTGCGCGGATGTGGGCGACATTCTGATCATCGCCAGCTACGTCACCATGCCTGATGAGCAGGCGCGCAGCTGGCAGCCGAAAGTGGCCTATTTTGACGGCGACAACGAGATGAAACGCACCGCGAAAGCCGTGCCGGTGCAGGTTGCCTGAGTTAACCCTGTGGCCGGTTAACAATTAACCGCGCCATGGTCTCCAGAGGATCCGTTCTTAGAATATAGAGTCGTTTTAATAAGAACGGATTATCCCCCGGTTTTACCTTTCCCTTCACCGTCGTCACCGCCAGATGAAAGCCCGCGTCCTGGGCCGCTTTCACCGCCTTGCTGTCATAGCCGCCAAACGGGTAGGACAGATACAGGGCATGGGGATTAAACTGCGCCAGCGCGCGGCGGGAGCGCTCAAAATCGAACAGCACTACGTGGTAGCTGCGGCTCAGTAAAATGGGATGGCGGCTATTATCCACCCGGTGCAGAAAATGCGTGTGCGACTGGAAATCAAACACATCGCGGATCTGCTGCATTTCTGAAATGCTCATAAACTGTAGCGATTTCGGATCCCACTTTTCTGGCTTACGCTTGATGCGCGAGGTGATGGTAAAGGAGGTGGCTTTAAAACCGTACTGCTTAAGGATCGGGTACGCATAGCGGCTCACCGACTTCAGGCCATCATCAAAGGTGATCACTACGGCCCGCGCCGGCAGGTTCATCCGGTTGTGCACGTAGCCTTCCAGCTGATACATGGTCAGCGTGGTGTATCCCTGATCGCGCAGCCACGTCATCTGGTTACTGAAGGCGCGAACGGACGTAGTGGTGGAGGTATGGCGGAAACGGGTATTTTCCTCGTCACGCAGAATGTGGTGATAGGTCAGGATCGGCAGCCCTTCATCCTGCTGGGCGTCCAGCGCGCTGACGTACGCCAGCCGGTTGCCAATGCGGATCTGGTACCAGGTCTGGTTCAGACCGTCTTTCAGCTTGCCGATTACCGGATAGCGCAGGTTTTCCACCAGCATGCCAAAGGGCGCGCTGCCGGTGTTGGGGCCGTTATAGACCGGCGTGGGTTTCCAGGTGATCAGGTTCTGATTGCTGAGCGGCTTGTTCAGATCGCCGAGGCTGTCCTCGACCCGCTGTTTTCCCTGCACAGCTTCCAGATGCTGTTTATCAATAAAGCCGGTGCCAAACCCGAAGCGAAATTCGTAATAGTCGGCGGCTGTGGGCGCTACGGCGATGATCTGCCCGGCATACAGATGACCAACGGTAATGACTTCATTGCCCACCTGCGCCCAGACGGCGGCATCTTCGGTGGTTTGCATATAACGTTCGGTGGCGGTCGGCTGGCCCAACAGGCTGGCGGAAGCGCTGCCGGAGAGCACAAGCAGCAGAGTAAAAGCAAAACGGATCAGCATGGCTTAATTGTGGTGAGGAAATTCTGCGCGCATTGTAACAAAAGCATTCGTAATACCAATGGATTTTAGCACCCCCTCTCCGTTAAGAGAGGGGGAACCGGTTAGCTGCGCAGACCGCGCCCGCGCTGGATCAGATACCAGCACAAGGCATAAAACGCCACGATAAACACCACCAGCACGGCAATGGTAGTGATGAGCGGCACATCACTGATACCGAGGAAACCGAAGCGGAAACCGCTGATCATGTAGACGATCGGGTTTAAATGCGACAGCGCCTGCCAGAACGGCGGCAGTAGCGTCAGGGAGTAGAACACCCCGCCAAGGTAGGTCAGCGGCGTCAGCACAAAGGTCGGGATCAGGCTGATGTCATCAAAGGTCTTGGCGAATACGGCGTTAAGCAGTCCGGCGAGCGAGAACAGCACCGCCGTCAGCAGCAGCGTCAGCCCGACGAACAGCCAGGAGTGCACCTGGAAGGGCACGAAGAACAGCGAAATCGCCGTCACCAGCACGCCGACGCACAGCCCACGCGCCACGCCGCCGCCCACATAGCCGACAATAATCACATGCGTCGGCACCGGCGCGACCAGCAGTTCTTCAATATTGCGCTGGAACTTGGCGCTGAAGAACGACGAGGCGACGTTGGCGTAAGCATTGGTGATCACCGCCATCATGATCAGACCCGGCACGATAAACTGCATGTAGGTAAAGCCGTGCATTTCGCCGATGCGCGAGCCGATCAGGTTACCGAAGATGATGAAATAGAGCGTCATGGTGATGACCGGCGGCACCAGTGTCTGGATCCAGATACGCATAAAACGCTGAATTTCTTTATGCCAGATGCTTTTCAGCGCGACCCAATAAAGCTGCATCATGCCTGGTCTCCTGTTTTTTCATTTACCAGCGTGACAAACAGCTCTTCAAGACGGTTCGCTTTGTTACGCATACTTAACACCTGAATACCCTGCGCGCTCAGCTGGCTGAACACGCTGTTGATGCCCTGCTCGCGCAGCACTTCGACCTCCAGCGTCGAGGTGTCCACCAGACGATACTGATAGCCTTCCAGCTTCGGCAACGGGCTTTTCGTCGCCAGATCGAGAATAAAGGTTTCGGATTTGAGCTTCGCCAGCAGGGATTTCATGGAGGTGTTTTCCACCAGTTGCCCGTGCTGAATAATGCCGATATTACGGCACAGCATCTCCGCTTCTTCCAGATAGTGGGTGGTCAGAATGATGGTGGTGCCTTTGTCATTCAGATCCTTCAGAAAGCCCCACATGGAGCGACGCAGTTCGATGTCAACGCCCGCAGTCGGCTCGTCAAGGATCAGCAGTTTAGGTTCGTGCATCAGGGCGCGGGCAATCATCAGACGACGCTTCATGCCGCCCGAGAGCATACGCGCACGTTCGCCGCGTTTTTCCCACAGATCCAGCTGCTTTAAATATTTTTCGCTGCGTGCTAGCGCTTCGGCACGCTCAACGCCGTAATAACCGGCCTGGTTCACCACGATCTGCTGCACGGTTTCAAACGGGTTAAAGTTGAACTCCTGCGGTACCAGACCGAGCTGGCGTTTGGCGTTGACGACATCTTTTTCAAGGTCGTAACCAAAGACGCTGACCCGTCCGGAAGATTTATTTACCAGCGAACTGATAATACCGATGGTGGTTGACTTACCGGCGCCGTTTGGCCCGAGTAGCGCATAGAAATCCCCTGCTTCTACTTGTAAATCAATACCCCGCAGCGCCTGAACGCCGCCCGGGTAGGTTTTTTTAAGCTGCTCAAGCTCCAGTGCAATGGTCATGACTGCTTTCTTACCTTTTTTCTTACACTCTATGTGTGGTTTAAAAAAAAATGGAGTTGACCTATATTAGCTCAACGCTATTACTTGGTTACAGGTCGTTAACCTCAATGAAAGACATAGATACTCTCATTAGTAACAATGCACTATGGTCAAAAATGCTGGTCGAAGAGGATCCGGGATTTTTTGAGACATTAGCACAGGCACAGAAACCGCGCTTTTTATGGATTGGCTGTTCAGACAGCCGCGTTCCGGCTGAGCGCCTGACCGGTCTTGAACCCGGTGAGTTATTTGTTCACCGAAACGTTGCCAACCTGGTGATCCACACCGATCTGAACTGCCTGTCGGTCGTCCAGTACGCGGTGGATGTGCTGGAAGTTGAGCACATCATCATCTGCGGTCACTACGGCTGCGGCGGTGTGCAGGCGGCGGTGGAAAACCCGGAACTGGGCCTGATCAACAACTGGCTGCTGCACATCCGTGACATCTGGTTTAAACATAGCGCACTGCTTAACGAAATGCCGGAAGAGCGTCGTCTGGATACCCTGTGTGAGCTGAACGTGATGGAGCAGGTGTATAACCTGGGCCACTCAACCATCATGCAGTCAGCGTGGAAGCGCGGCCAGAACGTGACCATTCACGGCTGGGCGTACGGTATTCACGACGGTCTGCTGCGCGATCTGGAAGTAACCGCCACCAACCGCGACACGCTGGAATCGCGTTACCGCCAGGGGCTGTCCAACATTAGCCAGAAGCACATTAATCACAAATAAGATTCGTTATGTTTTTATGCCGGGTGGCGGCTTCGCCTTACCCGGCCTACGTAACGACGAACTGACATGTAGGCCCGGTAAGCGTAGCGCCACCGGGCTTTTTTACGCTTACTCGTCCTGCATCACCACTTTGCCGATGTACGGCAGATGACGATAGCGCTGGGCGTAATCAATGCCGTAACCCACCACGAACTCATCCGGGATCGAGAAACCGACAAATTCCACCGGCACCGTCACTTCACGGCGGGACGGTTTATCCAGCAGGGTACAAATCGCCAGGGATTTTGGCTCGCGCAGGCTCAGGATCTCGCGCACTTTCGACAGCGTGTTGCCGGAGTCGATAATGTCTTCGACAATCAGCACGTCTTTACCGCGGATATCTTCATCCAGGTCTTTGAGAATTTTTACGTCGCGCGTGGTGGACATGCCGCTGCCGTAGCTGGAGGCGGTCATAAAATCGACTTCATGAGGCACCTGCACTTCACGACACAGATCCGCCATAAACATAAACGAGCCGCGTAACAGGCCCACCAGCACCATCTCGCTGCCGCTGTCCTTATAGTGCTCAGTGATTTGACGACCCAGTTCGGTAATGCGCGCTTTGATCTCGGCTTCCGGGATCATCACTTCAACAGTATGTTTCATTTCTCTAACCGTATGATTTAAAAAACAATCACTCAATGCGGATAGCGTATCGTCCGGCATCAATTCATAAGCGCGTCAGTATACCAGTAAATGCCCCCGGCCGGGGGACGAGATAATAAAAGCCAGAATTGTGATGACTGTCACACTTGTTAAATCCTATAATTAATTGCTTCCAAAATATTAACAAAATGAGATGAGTGTCTTTTATGGCAGAAAATAAACCGCATCCGTCACGCACACTCGTGACGATCACCGCGCTGTTCGCCGCTTTCTGCGGACTATACCTGCTTATCGGGGGCGCATGGCTGGTCGCGATTGGCGGCTCCTGGTACTACCCTGTCGCCGGGCTGGTGATGCTCGCCGTCACCTGGCTGCTGTGGCGCAGCAAGCGCTCAGCGCTGTGGGTCTACGCCGCACTGTTACTGGGTACGATGATTTGGGGCGTAGGGGAAGTCGGCTTTGACTTCTGGGCCTTAACCCCACGCAGCGATATTCTGGTCTTCTTCGGTATCTGGCTGATCCTGCCGTTCGTCTGGCGTCGTCTGCTGGTACCTTCCCGCGGCGCAGTAGCGGCGCTGGTTGTGGCGCTGCTGGTTAGCGGCGCGATGCTGACCTGGGCAGGCTTTAACGATCCGCAGGAAGTGAACGGCACCCTGAGCGCCGACGCCACGCCGGCAGAGCCGATTTCCCAGGTGGCCGACGCCGACTGGCCAGCCTATGGCCGTAATCAGGAAGGCCAGCGTTACTCCCCGCTGAAGCAGATCAACGTCGATAACGTTAAAGATCTGAAAGAAGCCTGGGTGTTCCGCACCGGCGATCTGAAACAGCCTAACGATCCGGGTGAACTGACCAACGAAGTGACGCCGATTAAAGTCGGCAACATGCTGTATCTCTGCACCGCGCACCAGCGTCTGTTTGCGCTGGACGCAGCGACCGGTAAAGAGAAGTGGCACTTTGATCCGCAGCTGAATACTAATACCTCGTTCCAGCACGTTACCTGCCGTGGTGTTTCTTACCACGAAGCGCGCGCCGACAATGCCAGCCCGGAAGTGATCGCTGACTGTCCGCGCCGCATCATGTTGCCGGTGAACGATGGCCGTCTGTTCGCCATCAACGCCGATAACGGTAAGCTGTGCGAAACCTTTGCCAACAAAGGTATTCTGAACCTGCAAACCAACATGCCGGATACCACGCCGGGTCTGTACGAGCCGACTTCGCCGCCGATCATTACCGATAAAACTATCGTGATTGCCGGTTCCGTCACCGATAACTTCTCCACCCGCGAAACCTCCGGCGTGATCCGTGGTTTTGATGTGAACACCGGTAAACTGCTGTGGGCCTTCGATCCGGGCGCGAAAGATCCGAACGCTATCCCGTCTGACGAACACAGCTTCACCTTTAACTCGCCGAACTCCTGGGCCCCGGCGGCCTATGACGCCAAGCTGGATCTGGTTTATCTGCCGATGGGCGTGAGCACCCCGGATATCTGGGGCGGCAACCGTACGCCGGAGCAGGAGCGTTATGCCAGTTCCGTGCTGGCGCTGAATGCCACCACCGGTAAACTGGCCTGGAGCTATCAGACCGTTCACCACGATCTGTGGGATATGGATTTACCGGCCCAGCCGACGCTGGCGGATATTACCGTTAACGGTAAAACCGTACCGGTGATCTACGCGCCGGCGAAAACCGGTAACATCTTCGTGCTGGATCGTCGTAATGGCGAGCCGGTTGTCCCGGCACCGGAAAAACCGGTTCCGCAGGGCGCGGCGAAAGGCGATTACGTTACCAAAACCCAGCCGTTCTCTGAGCTGAGCTTCCGTCCGAAGAAAGATCTGACCGGTGCGGATATGTGGGGCGCGACCATGTTTGACCAGCTGGTCTGTCGCGTTATGTTCCATCAGCTGCGCTATGAAGGCATCTTCACCCCGCCGTCCGAGCAGGGCACGCTGGTGTTCCCGGGTAACCTCGGTATGTTCGAGTGGGGCGGTATTTCCGTCGATCCGAACCGTCAGGTGGCGATTGCTAACCCGATGGCGCTGCCGTTTGTTTCCAAACTGATGCCGCGCGGTCCGGGCAATCCGATGGAACAGCCGAAAGACGCGAAAGGCAGCGGTACCGAAGCCGGGATCCAGCCGCAGTACGGCGTGCCGTATGGCGTGACGCTGAACCCGTTCCTGTCGCCGTTTGGTCTGCCGTGTAAACAGCCTGCCTGGGGTTATATCTCCGCGCTGGATCTGAAAACCAACGACGTAGTGTGGAAAAAACGTATTGGTACGCCGCAGGACAGCCTGCCGTTCCCGATGCCGATCCCGGTGCCGTTCAATATGGGTATGCCGATGCTGGGCGGTCCGATTTCCACCGCCGGTAACGTGCTGTTTATCGCCGCTACCGCCGATAACTACCTGCGCGCTTACAACATGAGCAACGGTGAGAAACTGTGGCAGGGCCGTCTGCCGGCGGGTGGTCAGGCGACGCCGATGACCTATGAAGTGAATGGCAAGCAGTATGTGGTCATTTCCGCCGGTGGTCACGGTTCGTTTGGCACCAAAATGGGCGACTATATTGTTGCCTATGCGCTGCCGGATGAGGCGAAGTAAGCGTTAGCTGATTTTCCCCTCACCCTAACCCTCTCCCCATGGGAGAGGGGACTTCCCACCCTCTCCCTCAGGGAGAGGGCCGGGGTGAGGGTGAAACTATACCGTAAACCCAAGCATCATCCCGGTATCTTCATGCTCGAGCAGATGACAGTGCGCCATATAGGCCTGCGCTTTCGGAGCGTCATAGTCAAACTTCACCAGCACTTCGCTGCGCGCGCCAAATACGTTGACGATGTCTTTCCAGCCTGCGCGATGCGCCGCGGGCGGCTTGCCGTTCTCTGACAGAATACGGAACTGCGTGCCGTGGATATGGAACGGATGCAGCATCATGTCCCCTTCCCCGGAAATCACCCAGCGCTCGTACTGCCCTTTCGCCGCGGCAAAGGCCGGGGTGTTCATGTCGAAGGCTTTACCGTTGATCATATTGCCATGGCGGAAATCAACGCCCTGCCCGCCATGGTTCATGCCGCCGTGATCCATACTGCCGTGATCCATCCCGCCATGACTCATGTGCCCCGCCATGCCGGTCATCGCCTGATCGCCATATTTTTTCTGCAGCGCCTGCATTCCCATCATATCGAGCATTGGATCCATCGACAGCTGGAGCGTGCGCTGCGTCAGGCCATCCAGCGGCGGCAGCGATGGCATGGTCGCGAGGGTATCCGGCAGCTCGCCGGACGCCACAACGGTCAGCGGCTGAATATGCAGCACCGGCTGCGGCTTGTCGAAAGGCGCGACCGCCATGCCCATCTGACTCACCGGCAGGGTGATCAGGTCGAAGTCTTTCCCGTCGCGCGTCTCCACCAGCACTTCAAAACGCTCCCCCGGCAGCATCGGCAGTTCGGCAACTTTTACCGGCTCCGCCAGCAGGCCGCCATCACTGGCAATCACATAAAGCGGGCGCTTATCGCTGGTGGCGAAGTTGAGCGAACGGGCGTTGCAGCCGTTCAGCAGACGCAGACGCAGCCAGCCGCGTGGGGCGGCATGCCGGGGATAGATCGCGCCATTGGCGAGCAGCGTATCGCCAAACCAGCCGACGGCCGCGCTCATGATGTCCAGCTGATAGTCGATCTGCCCGTCGGCGTTAAAACGCTTGTCCTGTACGATCACCGGAACGTCATCAATACCCCACTGTTGCGGCAGACGCAGCATGCGGCTCTCGTCATCTTCGATCAGCACCAGCCCGGCCAGCCCCATCGCCACCTGATGACCGGTTTTTGCGTGCTGATGAGGATGGAACCAGCAGGTGGCCGCGCGCTGGCTGGGGGTAAAGCTGACGGTACGCTGGCCGCCGGGCTTGATAATGCCCTGCGGTCCGCCATCCACCTCGCCCGGCACTTCCAGGCCATGCCAGTGAACCGTCGTTTCTTCCGCCAGCCGGTTGTTGATCTCAATGGTCACCGCCTTACCCTGGCGCAGTTTGATCGCCGGACCAAGCAGATTGCCGTTGTAGCCCCAGGTGGCGGCGTTTTTCCCGGCGAAGGCGGTGGTGCCAGCCTGCGCCCGTAACTGAATGCGGCTCTGCGCGTCCGGCGTCAGCAGCGCCGGGATTGGCAGAGCTTGCGGCGCGGCGGCAAAGGCCGCTTTCGACCATCCCGATAGCACGCTCATCGCGCCCAGCGCAGCGGAGTATTTTATAAAATCACGACGTTGCATCTTTATTCCCTTTTTAAAGCCTGGCGAGCTTTTGAGCATAAACCCTGCCCTTGCGGTAAGGTCAAGCGAACCTCTAATAATAAAGATCGTCGCCCTGCCCCCAAGTATGCTAACGTTAAATTTCCTCGATGTTCCGGTAGAAATAATGAAGACGTTTTTCAGAACAATTACGTTCGCCAGCCTGCTGGCTGTATCAGCAAATAGTTATGCACTCAGTGAGTCAGAAGCCGAAGACATGGCCGATTTAACGGCGGTGTTTGTATTCCTGAAAAACGACTGTGGCTACCAGAATTTACCGAACGGTCAGATCCGTCGCGCGCTGGTCTTTTTCGCCCAGCAGAATCAGTGGGATCTGAGCAACTACGAGAGCTTTGACATGAAAGCGCTGGGGGAAGACAGCTACCGCGACCTCAGCGGCATTGGCATCGCCACGGATAAAAAATGCAAAGCGCTGGCGCGTGATTCCCTGAGCCTGCTTGCCTACGTGAAATAACCCTTCCTCTGCCCCTTCTGCGGGGCAGGGATTTATAGCCGTGCATCCCCGTCACTAGTTAGCTATCATGTTACGCCCGTTTTATATGGGTGTTAACGAAGGAGCGAGCAATGACTGATAGCAAACTGTGGCACGAAACGCTGCATGACCAGTTCGGGCAGTACTTCGCCGTGGACAAGGTGCTGTACCACGAAAAAACCGATCATCAGGATCTGATTATCTTTGAAAACGCCGCATTCGGGCGCGTAATGGCGCTGGATGGCGTGGTGCAAACCACCGAGCGGGATGAGTTCATTTATCATGAAATGATGACCCACGTACCGCTGCTGGCGCACGGTCATGCGAAGCATGTGCTGATCATCGGCGGCGGCGACGGCGCGATGCTGCGCGAGGTAAGCCGTCATAAGAGTATCGAAACCATCACCATGGTGGAGATCGACGCTGGCGTCGTGTCATTCTGCCGCCAGTATTTGCCGAATCATAATGCCGGTGCATATGACGATCCGCGCTTTACGCTGGTGATTGACGACGGCGTCAATTTTGTTAACCAGACCGCGCAAACCTTTGATGTGATCATCTCTGACTGCACCGATCCCATCGGGCCGGGCGAAAGTCTGTTTACCTCGGCATTTTACGAAGGCTGCAAGCGTTGCCTGAATCCTGGCGGTATTTTCGTCGCGCAAAACGGCGTGAGCTTTTTGCAGCAGGATGAAGCCATCGACAGCCACCGTAAACTCAGCCATTACTTTGACGATGTGAGTTTTTATCAGGCCGCCATTCCCACCTATTACGGTGGTGTGATGACCTTCGCCTGGGCGACGGACAACGGCGCGCTGCGTCATCTTTCTACCGGCATTATTCAGGCGCGTTTCCATAGCGCAAACCTGATGTGTCGTTATTACAATCCGGCAGTACACACGGCGGCGTTCGCGTTACCACAATATTTGCACGATGCACTGTTTGCGCAGTGATCCTAAGGGGGTGATAAAAATTGAAAAAGCTTAAACTACATGGCTTTAATAACCTGACCAAAAGCCTGAGTTTTTGTATTTACGATATCTGTTATGCCAATACGGCTGAAGAGCGCGATGGTTATATCGCCTATATCGATGAACTCTATAACGCCAATCGACTGACGGAGATCCTGACGGAAACCTGTTCGATTATTGGCGCGAATATCCTGAATATCGCCCGTCAGGATTATGAGCCGCAGGGCGCCAGCGTGACGATCCTCGTCAGCGAAGAGCCCGTTGAACCGCATCTGATCGACAACACTGAACATCCCGGCCCGCTGCCGGAAACCGTGGTAGCTCACCTCGACAAGAGCCATATCTGCGTTCACACCTACCCGGAAAGCCATCCGGAGGGCGGACTGTGCACCTTCCGCGCGGATATTGAAGTCTCGACCTGTGGGGTGATTTCACCGCTGAAAGCCCTGAATTATTTAATCCACCAGCTTGAGTCCGATATTGTGACCGTTGACTATCGCGTGCGCGGCTTTACCCGCGACGTGTCGGGTAAAAAACACTTTATCGATCATGAAATCAATTCGATTCAGAACTTCCTGTCCGATGACATGAAAGCGCTGTATGACATGGTGGATGTGAACGTTTATCAGGAAAATATCTTCCACACCAAGATGTTGCTGAAAGAATTCGACCTGAAACACTATATGTTCCACACCCGCCCGGAAGATCTCACCGCCGACGAGCGTAAAGTGATCACCGAAGCGCTGTGGAAAGAGATGCGCGAAATCTATTACGGCCGCAATATTCCCGCCGTGTAAGACTGGTTTACGGAGCAGGGACGCTCCGTAATGATTATTTCTGCTGCAGGAATTCGCGGTACGCTTTCACCACTTGCAGGAAATCCTCCACGCCGCACAGCGACAGGCTCTCCTCGTCGTAGTAATTCATCCCCTCTTCCATCTCGTCGCCGGAAAACTCCAGCTGGTTGGCGCGCACGATGATCTCTTCGCCGTCCATCCACAGGGTGTATTCGTGTCCGACGCGCTGCCACTGACGCTCGCTGCCTTTCACTGTCCGCGCCGCCGCTTCCACTTCATCAAGCAGGGCGAGGTTCTCTTTCACTTCTTCATTAAACCAGTGACCGACCACCTCGTGGCCCATCGACATGCGTACCTTCACCACGCCGGTGATATCACGCAAAAATTCGTAATCCATGATGCATTCCTCTGATCCAGCAATGGGGTAATTATCGCAGCAGCGGGAAAGAAAAACAGCGGGACGGGCGGAGGATATAGAAATAAAAAGGGTGAGCGCGGATCACCGCCCTCACCCTTGTTTTCTCACCAGTGGAGAATGCTCACTTACACGGCAGTCTGGAAGATCACCGCGTCAGCTTTTTCGGTGTACTGACCGAGTTTGTCGAAGTTCAGATAGCGATAGGTGTCTACTGCGGTCTTATCGACCTGCGCCATATAGGTCTGGTACTCCTCCGGCGTCGGCAGTTTGCCGAGCAGGGAAGAGACCGCCGCCAGCTCTGCGGACGCCAGGAACACGTTCGCGCCGGTGCCCAGACGGTTCGGGAAGTTACGCGTCGAAGTGGACACTACCGTTGAGCCGTCTGCCACACGCGCCTGGTTACCCATGCACAGTGAACAGCCCGGGATCTCAACGCGCGCGCCGCTCTTACCAAACACGCTGTAGTAGCCCTCTTCGGTGAGCTGCGCGGCATCCATACGGGTTGGCGGCGCGACCCACAGACGGGTCGGCAGCTGGCCTTTATGGTTGTCCAGCAGCTTACCGGCCGCGCGGAAGTGACCGATGTTGGTCATGCACGAACCGATAAACACTTCGTCAATCTTCTCACCCGCCACGTCAGACAGCAGACGCGCATCATCCGGATCGTTCGGTGCACACAGGATCGGCTCTTTGATATCTGCCAGATCGATGTCGATCACTGCCGCGTATTCGGCGTCAGCATCGGCTTCCATCAGCTGCGGATCCGCCAGCCATTTTTCCATGCCCTGAATACGACGCTCCAGCGTACGGCGGTCGCCGTAGCCTTCCGCAATCATCCACTTCAGCAGGACGATGTTGGAGGTCAGGTATTCTTCAATCGGCGCTTTATCAAGCTTGATAGTACAGCCCGCCGCAGAACGTTCCGCTGACGCATCCGCCAGTTCAAACGCCTGCTCCACTTTCAGCTCCGGCAGCCCTTCGATTTCCAGGATGCGACCAGAGAAGATGTTTTTCTTCCCTTTCTTCTCAACGGTCAGCAGACCCTGGCGAATGGCATACAGCGGGATGGCGTGCACCAGATCGCGCAAGGTGATACCCGGCTGCATCTGGCCTTTAAAGCGCACCAGCACCGATTCCGGCATATCCAGCGGCATCACGCCGGTCGCGGCGGCGAAGGCCACCAGACCAGAGCCTGCCGGGAAGGAGATGCCAATCGGGAAACGGGTATGGGAGTCACCGCCGGTACCCACGGTATCCGGCAGCAGCATACGGTTCAGCCATGAGTGGATGATGCCGTCGCCCGGACGCAGCGAGACGCCGCCGCGGTTCATAATAAAGTCCGGCAGTGTGTGGTGCGTGGTGACGTCCACTGGCTTCGGATAGGCCGCGGTGTGGCAGAAGGACTGCATCACCAGATCGGCAGAGAAGCCCAGACAGGCCAGGTCTTTCAGTTCATCACGGGTCATCGGCCCGGTGGTGTCCTGCGAGCCCACCGAGGTCATTTTCGGTTCGCAGTATTCGCCAGGACGCACGCCCTTCACGCCACAGGCGCGGCCCACCATTTTCTGCGCCAGTGAGAAACCTTTATCGCTCGCCGCCACCGGCTTGGCAATACGGAAGACTTCACTGTGCGGCAGACCCAGCGCTTCACGCGCTTTGGTGGTCAGGCCACGACCGATAATCAGCGGAATACGGCCACCGGCGCGCACTTCGTCGATCAGCACGTCGGTTTTCAGTTCAAAGTTCGCCAGCAGTTCGCCAGTTTCGTGGTTACGCACTTCGCCTTTGAACGGGTAGACGTCAATCACGTCGCCCATGTTCAGCGCGTTCACGTCCACTTCAATCGGCAGCGCGCCGGCATCTTCCATGGTGTTGAAGAAGATTGGCGCGATTTTGCCGCCCAGCACCAGACCGCCGCCGCGCTTGTTCGGCACGTTCGGAATGTCGTCGCCCATAAACCAGAGTACGGAGTTGGTGGCGGATTTACGGGATGAACCGGTACCGACCACGTCGCCCACGTAGGCCAGCGGGAAGCCTTTTTTGTTCAGCTCTTCGATCTGTTTGATCGGGCCAACGCTACCCGGCTGATCCGGCACAATGCCTTCACGGGCGTTTTTCAGCATCGCCAGCGCGTGCAGCGGAATATCCGGGCGCGACCAGGCATCCGGCGCCGGAGAGAGATCGTCGGTGTTGGTTTCGCCGGTCACTTTAAAGACGGTGACGGTAATTTTTTCAGCCAGCGGTGGACGGCTCAGGAACCATTCGGCCTCGGCCCAGGAGTGCATCACCTGCTGTGCGTAAGCGTTGCCCGCTTTGGCTTTCTCTTCCACGTCGTAGAAGTTGTCGAACATCAGCAGCGTGTGGGACAGCGCTTTGGCGGCACCCGGCGCCAGCTTAGCATCGTCCAGCGCGTCGATCAGCGGATGGATGTTGTAACCACCCTGCATGGTGCCCAGCAGTTCAATGGCTTTTTCCGGAGTGACCAGCGGAGAGGCGGTTTCGCCTTTGGCGACGGCTGCAAGGAAACCGGCTTTAACGTAGGCGGCTTCATCAACGCCCGGCGGGACACGGTTGGCTAACAGATCTAACAGGAATTCTTCTTCGCCCACTGGCGGGGACTTCAGCAGCTCGACCAGCGCAGCCATTTGCGTGGCATCTAAGGGTTTTGGTGCAATCCCTTCAGCGGCACGTTCAGCTACGTGCTTACGGTATTCTTCTAGCACGACGGTTCTCCTCGCTCTCATTGTCATAGTGCGGCCGGCAGTTTCTTCACGCTCCTGTGAGACAGCAGTTTGTAGGGTAAAAGCCCGGTACCGCGACGGGCAGCATAGCAGGATTTAAAGGGGGTGTTAATCTGTTTACAAAAAAGCAACATTAAAAATTAGCTGAATCGTTACGGGCGATACACCTCTCTTTCACAGGGCTTCTCCGGCAGACGAAAATACCTTTTTATCCCCCACGGCTGACTCTGCAAAAGGGCTTATCCCTACGCTTTGCAATGTTTACTAACACTCTTGTTGTCCGGTTATGGACGGGCCAGAGCGCGATGCCTGTTTTAATCAAAAAATAAACAATCAGCGCTTTATACTCGCGGGCATTTACCGCCATCTGGCCTGTGTTTAATCGCGTGTATCCCACCGGATACCGGGAGAACCTCATGAAGTTGCCATTCAAACCTCAACTCCTGATGCTGCTGTGCAGCGTCGGGATTTTAGCCGCCTCGGGCGTGCTGTATGTCAAAAGCAGGACGCCTGAAACACCGCCGCCTGCCGTTGTCGCCCAGCCGGTTAGGCCCGCCCCGCCGCCCGCTCCGCCGGTCGCCACCCCAACCTTTACCACGGCGCAAATCGATCAGTGGGTGGCACCAATCGCGCTCTACCCGGACGCGCTGCTTTCGCAGGTGCTGATGGCCGCCACCTACCCCGCGAACGTCGTGCAGGCGGCGCAGTGGTCGCAGGATAATCCCACGCTCCAGGGCGACGCGGCGATCCAGGCGGTGATTAACCAGCCCTGGGATCCGAGCGTCAGATCGCTGGTGGCCTTTCCGTCGCTGATGGCATTGATGGGGGAAAATCCGCAGTGGGTGCAAAGCCTCGGCGATGCCTTTCTGGCGCAGCCGAAAGAGGTAATGGATTCAGTGCAGAAGCTGCGCGCGCTGGCGCAGCAGACGGGCGCGCTCACCTCCACGCCGCAGCAGAAAGTCAGCACCGTACCGGCGAAAAGCAGTACCGCGCCGCAATCCGCGTCCGGCAGCACTACCGTGGTGAGTACGCCAGCCCCGACGGTGATCAAAATCGAACCCGCCGATCCGGAGGTGGTGTATGTCCCGAGCTATAACCCGACCGTAGTGTACGGCAGCTGGCCGACGCCCGCCTATCCGCCGGTGTATCTGCCGCCGCCTCCCGGCCAGCAGTTCACCGACAGCCTGGTGCGGGGCTTAGGTTTCAGCCTCGGCGTCGCCACCACTTATGCGCTGTTCAGCGATATTGACTGGGATGACGATGACGATCATTACCATCGAGGCTACGACCACAACGGCGATAACATCAATATCAACGTCAATAACTTCAACCGCATTTCCGGTGGCAGGCTGGTCACCCAAAATGACACTGTGGTGTGGCAGCACAATCCTGCCTTCCGTAATAACCTGCCCTCCCGCGATGCGCAGCGTCAGACGGCAGCAAAGCAGTTAAACCAGATCGCGCAGCGCAATAATTATCGCGGTTACGATACCCCCACCATCATCGCCCGTCGCGAGGCGGCAAAAACTCAGTTCAACCAGTCCACGGCGCAGCAGAAACGCGAGGCGATACAGGCCCGCCGGGACAATCCCACCGCGCAGCAGCAACAGCGCCGTGAAGCCATCAAAGCCCGCCACGATAACCCGACGCCGCAACAGCAACAGCGGCGGGAAAAGCTGCAACAGCGCCAGAGCGCTTCCCGTGCCACGGCGTTGAGTGGCAATGACAGCCGTTCCCCCTCCTGGCAGGCGCAGCGTCAGCGCGGCGAGCAGAGCCGCCAGCGTCTGAACCGCGAACAGCGCAGCTCGTTACGTGAACATGCGGCCGAACGCCGTGAACTTAACCGTCGTTAATCAGGCAGGGATCATGAAACTACAGAAAATTATCGCCGGATTGCTGCTGATGTTACCGGTGATGGGTCAGGCGCAGCAGGCGTTCAGCACGCCGGAGCAGGCCGCCAGTACGCTAGTCAGCGCCATCCAGGATCAAAATGACAGCGTGCTGACGCAACTGCTCGGCGATGACTGGCAGCAGATCCTGCCGCCGGACGGGGCAGATGCGCAAGCCGTGGCGCGTTTTCTGCGCGACTGGCAGATAAGCCATCAGATTGATGAGCAGAACGGCGTGGCGCACCTGAGCGTCGGGCGCGGTCAGTGGCAGCTCCCCATCCCGATGGTGAAAACCGCCGCGGGCTGGCAGTTTGATACCGCACGCGCCGCCGACGAAATCCTCACCCGTACCCTCGGGCGCAATGAGCTGTCAGCTATTAACGCGCTCCAGGCTTATTTGGACGCGCAGCGGGATTACTTCGCCCTTAACCACCATTATGCGCAGAAGCTTATCAGCAGCGAGGGTAAAAAAGATGGCCTCTACTGGCCGGTGTCACCGGGGGAAGCGCCCAGCCCGCTTGGCCCGGCGTTCAGCCCGACCGCGCCCGGCGAGGGTTATCACGGCTATCGTTTCCGGTTGCTGACGGGTAAGGGGCAAGGTAATGATGCGCCTGCCGCGCTGCTGGCGTGGCCGCTGGACTACGGCAAAACCGGCGTCGCCACCTTTGTGATTGACGGTCAGGATCGGGTATATCAGCGGGATTTCGGCGCGCAGACGGCACAGCAGATTGCGGGGATAACGCAGTTTACGCCGGACGAGCAGTGGCAACCAGTGCAGCCCTGAAGGTAAAACGCAGGCATAAAAAAAGCGGCTTTTAAGCCGCTTTAATGTCCGGTCCTGTTTGCCCGGCGGCGCAAGCTTGCCGGGCCTACGTCTTTTAAATTCGCAGGCCGGGTAAGGCGAAGCCGCCACCCGGCAACACAAACTCAGACGCTTACTTCTTTTTCGCTTTCGGGTTCGGCAGGTCGGTGATGCTACCTTCGAACACTTCAGCAGCCAGGCCCACGGACTCATGCAGAGTCGGGTGCGCATGGATAGTCAGCGCCAGATCTTCCGCGTCACAGCCCATTTCGATAGCCAGACCGATTTCGCCCAACAGCTCGCCGCCGTTGGTACCGACAATAGCGCCACCGATCACACGGTGAGTCTCTTTGTCGAAAATCAGTTTGGTCATACCGTCTGCGCAGTCGGACGCGATAGCACGGCCAGAAGCAGCCCACGGGAAGGTGGCGGTTTCGTAGCTGATGCCTTTCTCTTTCGCTTCTTTCTCGGTCAGACCAACCCAGGCAACTTCCGGCTCGGTGTACGCGATGGACGGGATCACTTTCGGATCGAAGTAGTGCTTCATGCCGGCGATAACTTCAGCGGCAACGTGACCTTCGTGAACGCCTTTGTGCGCCAGCATCGGCTGACCGACGATATCGCCGATAGCGAAGATGTGCGGTACGTTGGTACGCAGCTGTTTGTCGACACGGATAAAGCCACGGTCGTCCACTTCCACGCCAGCTTTGCCTGCGTCGAGGTTTTTACCGTTCGGCACACGGCCGATAGCCACCAGCACGGCGTCATAACGCTGCGCTTCAGCAGGGGCTTTTTTGCCTTCCATGGAAACGTAAATACCGTCTTCTTTAGCTTCAACGGCAGTCACTTTGGTTTCCAGCATCAGATTAAATTTCTTGCTGATGCGCTTGGTGAAGACTTTAACGATATCTTTGTCAGCCGCCGGGATCACCTGGTCGAACATTTCAACCACGTCGATCTCTGAACCCAGCGCATGGTATACGGTGCCCATTTCCAGACCAATGATACCGCCACCCATAACCAGCAGGCGCTTAGGTACTTCTTTCAGCTCCAGGGCGTCGGTGGAATCCCATACGCGCGGATCTTCATGCGGAATGAACGGCAGTTCGATCGGACGGGAACCCGCCGCGATGATCGCGTTGTCGAAGTTGATTACGGTTTTGCCGTTTTCGCCTTCCACTTCCAGGGTGTTAGCCCCGGTGAATTTACCCAGACCGTTCACCACTTTCACTTTACGGCCTTTTGCCATACCGGCCAGACCGCCAGTCAGTTGGGTGATGACTTTTTCTTTCCAGGTACGAATCTTGTCGATATCGGTTTTCGGTTCGCCGAAGACGATACCGTGCTCAGCCAGCGCTTTGGCTTCTTCGATAACTTTAGCAACGTGCAGCAGCGCTTTAGAAGGGATACAGCCGACGTTCAGACAAACACCGCCGAGGGTGTTGTAACGTTCAACAATGACGGTTTCCAGACCTAAATCAGCGCAACGGAAGGCAGCAGAGTAACCTGCCGGGCCTGCCCCAAGTACCACGACCTGAGTTTTGATTTCAGTACTCATCATGACCTCTTATTGATTTCCGGCAGTCCAGGGACGTATCGCCCTTCATCGCCGGGACGTTCTATCCGCCCGCATAGTACAAAATTGTTAACAATTTTGAAACAACAAACGGTAAACGAGTTGTCCTTTGTCCCAATAACCCCAATAACATAACGAGATTACCAGAAAAAAGCCGACCGTCAGGCCGGCTTTCTTATTTACATCACCAGACGGCGAATATCAGACAGCATGTTATTGATGATGGTGATGAAACGCGCACCATCAGCACCGTCGATCACGCGGTGGTCGAAGGACAGAGAGATCGGCATCATCAGACGCGGCACGAACTCTTTACCATTCCAGACCGGCTCCATCGCGGATTTGGACACACCGAGGATAGCCACTTCCGGCGCGTTAACGATCGGCGCGAAGTGCGTGGTACCCAGGCCACCGATGCTGGAGATGGTGAAGCAACCGCCCTGCATTTCGCCAGCCGTCAGCTTACCGTCACGTGCTTTTTTGGAGATCACGGTCAGTTCGCGGGACAGCTCGGTGATGCTCTTCTTGTTCACGTCTTTGAACACTGGAACCACCAGGCCATTCGGGGTATCAACGGCCACACCGATGTTGATGTATTTCTTCAGCGTCAGACGCTGTGCATCTTCAGACAGGGAGCTGTTGAAGCGAGGCATCTGCTCAAGTGCAGCGGCAACGGCTTTCATGATGAAGACAACCGGGGTGAATTTCACGTCCAGTTTGCGCTTCTCAGCTTCGGCGTTCTGCTGCTTACGGAACGCTTCCAGGTCAGTGATATCGGTTTTGTCGAAGTGCGTAACGTGCGGGATCATCACCCAGTTACGGCTCAGGTTAGCACCAGAGATTTTCTGGATACGGCCCAGTTCAACTTCTTCCACTTCACCGAACTTGCTGAAGTCCACTTTCGGCCATGGCAGCATGCCAGGCAGACCGCCGCCGGTGGCAGCAGCAGGTGCCGCTTCAGCGCGTTTCACCGCGTCTTTCACGTAAGCCTGAACGTCTTCGCGCAGGATACGGCCTTTACGACCCGTGCCTTTCACTTTCGCCAGGTTCACGCCGAATTCGCGCGCCAGGCGGCGGATCAGCGGCGTTGCGTGGACGTAAGCGTCATTTTCAGCAAACTCAGATTTGCCTTCCGCTTTCGCCGGTGCAGCGGCGGCCGGTGCTTTTGCCGCCGGTGCTGGTGCTGCATCCTGTTTGGCCGCAGCCGGAGCCGCAGCCGGGGCTGCGCCTTCCACTTCGAAGACCATGATCAGGGAGCCGGTAGACACTTTGTCGCCGGTGCTGATTTTGATTTCTTTCACGGTGCCCGCGAACGGTGCCGGAACTTCCATGGAGGCTTTGTCGCCTTCCACAGTGATCAGTGACTGCTCAGCGGCAACTTTGTCGCCCACTTTCACCATCACTTCGGTCACTTCAACTTCATCACCGCCGATGTCCGGTACGTTTACGTCTTTCGCGCCCGCCGCTGCTGCCGGAGCAGAAGCCGCTTCTTCTTTCACCTGCGGTTTCGCGTCGCTGGCAGCCGGAGCGGCGCCTTCCACTTCGAAGACCATGATCAAGGAGCCGGTGGACACTTTGTCGCCGGTGCTGATTTTAATTTCTTTCACGGTGCCCGCGAACGGTGCCGGGACTTCCATAGAGGCTTTGTCGCCTTCCACAGTGATCAGCGACTGCTCAGCAGCCACTTTGTCGCCGACTTTAACCATGATCTCGGTGACTTCAACTTCGTCGCCGCCGATATCCGGTACGTTGACGTCTTTGGCAGCCGCCGCAGCCGGTGCAGAGGCTGCTGCCGGTGCTGCTTCTTTCTTCTCTTCTGCTTTCGCAGGTGCTGCATCAGCAGCACCGTCAGCGGAATCGAAAATCATGATCAGTTTGCCAGTCTCGGTTTTGTCGCCAACAGAGACTTTGATCTCTTTAACAACGCCAGCCTGAGGTGACGGGACTTCCATAGAGGCTTTGTCGCCTTCTACGGTGATCAGCGACTGTTCAGCTTCAACTTTGTCGCCCACTTTGACCAGGATCTCGGTGATTTCAACTTCATCAGCCCCGATGTCCGGTACATTGATTTCGATAGCCATTCTTCTTTTACCTCTTACGCCAGACGCGGGTTAACTTTATCTGCATCGATGTTGAATTTGGTAATTGCTTCTGCAACTACTTTCTTGTCGATGTCGCCACGTTTAGCCAGTTCGCCCAGTGCTGCAACAACCACATAAGAAGCATCAACTTCGAAGTGGTGACGCAGGTTTTCACGGCTGTCAGAGCGACCGAAGCCATCAGTACCCAGTACGCGGTAATCGCTTGCCGGGATGAAGTTACGGATCTGCTCAGCGAACAGTTTCATATAGTCAGTTGATGCCACTGCCGGTGCGTCGCTCAGAACCTGTGCAACGTACGGTACGCGCGGCTCGTCGGTCGGGTGCAGCATGTTCCAGCGCTCACAATCCTGGCCATCGCGCGCCAGTTCGGTGAAGGAGGTCACGCTGAACACGTCAGAACCGATACCGTAGTCTTTCGCCAGGATCTGCGCTGCTTCACGTACGTGACGCAGGATAGAACCGGAGCCCAGCAGCTGAACTTTACCTTTCGCGCCTTCGACAGTTTCGAGTTTGTAGATACCTTTACGGATCCCTTCCTCGGCGCCTTCCGGCATCGCTGGCATATGGTAGTTTTCGTTCAGCGTGGTGATGTAGTAGTACACGTTCTCTTGCGCTTCACCGTACATACGATGCAGACCGTCATGCATGATGACAGCAACTTCGTAGGCGTAAGCCGGATCGTAAGAGATACAGTTCGGGATGGTCAGCGACTGAATGTGGCTGTGACCATCTTCGTGCTGCAGACCTTCGCCGTTCAGCGTAGTACGACCAGAAGTCCCGCCGATCAGGAAGCCACGTGCCTGCTGATCGCCTGCTGCCCAGCACAGGTCGCCGATACGCTGGAAACCGAACATGGAGTAGTAGATGTAGAACGGGATCATCGGCAGATCGTTGGTGCTGTAAGAGGTCGCAGCGGCCAGCCAGGAAGAACCTGCGCCCAGCTCGTTGATACCTTCCTGCAGGATCTGACCTTTCTCGTCTTCTTTGTAGTACGCAACCTGCTCACGGTCCTGCGGGGTGTACTGCTGGCCGTTCGGGCTGTAAATACCAATCTGACGGAACAGACCTTCCATACCGAAAGTACGCGCTTCGTCGGCGATGATCGGCACCAGGCGATCTTTGATCGACTTGTTCTTCAGCATCACGTTCAGGGCACGCACGAAGGCGATAGTGGTGGAGATCTCTTTGTTCTGTTCTTCCAGCAGCTGGTTGAAGTCAGCCAGGGTCGGCAGCTCAAGCTTCTCAGAGAATTTCGGCTGGCGAGACGGCAGATAACCGTTCAGCTTCTGACGCTGGGCGTGCAGATAAGTGTGCTCTTCAGAACCTTCCGGGAAGGTAATGTAGGACAGCTTCTCAACCTGCTCATCGGTCACCGGCACATTGAAACGATCACGGATGTAACGTACACCGTCCATGTTCATTTTCTTCACCTGGTGGGCGATGTTTTTACCTTCAGCGGTGTCGCCCATGCCGTAACCTTTGATGGTATGGGCCAGGATGACTGTTGCTTTGCCTTTGGTTTCCTGCGCTTTCTTGAATGCAGCGTAGACTTTCTTCGGATCGTGGCCACCGCGGTTCAGTGCCCAGATCTCATCGTCAGACCAGTCGGCAACCAGCGCGGCAGTTTCCGGGTATTTACCGAAGAAGTGCTCACGAACGTACGCGCCGTTTTTGGATTTGAAGGTCTGATAGTCGCCGTCAACGGTTTCGTTCATCAGCTGGATCAGTTTACCGCTGGTGTCTTTACGCAGCAGCTCATCCCAACGACCGCCCCACATCACCTTGATCACGTTCCAGCCAGCGCCTTCGAAGATGCCTTCCAGTTCGTTGATGATTTTGCCGTTACCGGTTACCGGGCCGTCCAGACGTTGCAGGTTACAGTTGATAACGAAGACCAGGTTATCCAGTTTTTCACGGGTCGCGATGGTGATCGCGCCTTTGGATTCCGGCTCATCCATCTCGCCGTCGCCAAGGAAGGCGTAAACGGTTTGCTGGGAAGTATCTTTCAGACCACGGTGTTCCAGATATTTCAGGAATTTAGCCTGGTAGATCGCACCAATCGGACCCAGACCCATAGAGACGGTCGGGAACTGCCAGAATTCCGGCATCAGTTTCGGGTGCGGGTAGGAAGACAGGCCATTGCCGTGTACTTCCTGACGGAAGTTGTTCATCTGCTCTTCAGTCAGACGACCTTCCAGGAATGCGCGAGCGTAAACGCCCGGAGAGATGTGGCCCTGGAAGTACACCAGATCGCCACCGTCTTTCTCGCTGCGTGCGCGGAAGAAGTGGTTGAAGCAAACTTCATACACAGTCGCAGAAGACTGGAAAGACGCCATGTGGCCGCCCAGCTCGAGGTCTTTTTTAGACGCACGCAGCACGGTCATGATGGCGTTCCAGCGGATAGCAGAACGAATGCGACGTTCCAGCTCCAGATTACCCGGGTATTCCGGCTCATCTTCAACGGCAATAGTATTTACATAGTTGCGAGCGTTTGAACCAGCTGCCACGTTAACGCCGCCTTTGCGGGCCTGAGACAGTAACTGGTCAATCAGATACTGAGCGCGCTCAACACCTTCTTCACGGATGACCGATTCGATCGCCTGTTGCCAGTCGCGAGTTTCGATCGGATCCACGTCATTGATTAAACGATCTGACATGGGTTTTTCCTTATCTATCTAATTTTCGTTGATTAATCTGGAACCTGTCCCATTGTATTTTCGGCAGAAAACACAATAAGACAGGTTCTGCGTTTAGTTGCCGCGCTCTAAATTATGGCGCTTAATCCTTTCTTTGCTGTAGGCGGCGCATTGAGCGTTCACGACGGCTCTGCTCACGGCTGCGGTCCAGCAATATTTCCTCAATAAACGCCAGATGCCGGTGAGACGCTTCACGCGCCTGCTCCGGCTCTCTGGCGATAATCGCCTCAAAAATTCTGGAGCGATGGTTGCTTACCAGCGGGAGCATTTCCCGGCGGGCATACAGCAATTCAAAATTCTGACGAACGTTCTGCGCCATCATTGGTTCCATGCAGCGTAGCAAATGCAGCAAAACCACATTGTGCGCCGCTTCGGTGACGGCAATCTGATACAGGACGACGGCATCGGCTTCGGCATCGAGATCCCCGGACTCCTGCGCGCGCTCGATCGCCTGATGCAGCTCGCGGATGCGCGCGCGATCGTCGTCGGTGCCACGCAAGGCCGCGTAATAGGCGGCAATGCCTTCCAGCGCGTGGCGCGTCTCGAGGAGGTCAAACTGGGATTCGGGGTGATCGGACAAAAGCTCTACCAGCGGATCGCTGAAGCTCTGCCACAGGTTACTCTGGACAAAGGTACCACCGCCCTGGCGACGCAGTAGCAGGCCCTTGGCTTCAAGGCGTTGGATCGCCTCGCGCAGCGAAGGACGGGAAACGTCGAACTGTTTAGCCAGCTCACGTTCCGGAGGAAGTTT
The DNA here is from genome assembly GCF_055804875.1 of Enterobacter sp. K510. Lineage (NCBI taxonomy): Bacteria > Pseudomonadati > Pseudomonadota > Gammaproteobacteria > Enterobacterales > Enterobacteriaceae > Enterobacter > Enterobacter sp. K510. The sequence continues at coordinate 94,756 of NZ_JBNRLQ010000006.1, forward strand.
TTCACCGGGGCGCAATGTCCCTTCAAGGATCAAAAACTCCAGTTGCTGCTCTATCACATCGGATAATTTAGGTTGGCGGATTTTACTGTAGGCCATTGTTCCCTGTCCTAAGCCGTTTTCCCGGAGTGCCATTTAACCGGAGTCAATTGGTCTGACCAATTTCATGTTCTTGACGCTAAAGTAACAAAGTATTCACCTTCTGTCCATACAGGTTTTGATTGAAATCAGGGAACCACGCACATTTTAACAACATTACAGAAATAACGTTTCAGAAATGTAACTTCGCACAAATGAACCTGCTACTCATAAAGAGGCATATTTAACTTATGTGAAACGCCTGACCGGTAAAGTGAACCGATTCAGTCGCACGAAAAACGAGTAAATACCCATTTCTGGAGTGGAATTATGCATTTGAGGTAATGAAGAGGAGGAATGGCTACTATTTACAATTGGTTTCTTTTTATTCAGTCGTCATGCGCCCCTAATAAAGCAGGTGCATTCGCATGCGCTTACCACTATTCTGATGCAGACGAAAGACTCAGCGCCATATTTAAGAAAGACCTTTCGTAAACATATAAATACAACAAATGGAATTTCATCCGTACACGCACACAACAGCGTACTAATAATAACCACACACGAGGTTTCATGATGGAAGGTCAACAGCACGGTGAACTGCTGAAGCGCGGGCTTAAAAACCGCCACATTCAGCTTATTGCGCTGGGTGGAGCTATCGGGACTGGCCTGTTTCTGGGCAGCGCGTCAGTCATCCAGTCCGCCGGGCCGGGAATTATTCTCGGCTATGCGATTGCAGGTTTTATCGCTTTTCTGATCATGCGCCAGTTGGGCGAGATGGTGGTTGAAGAGCCGGTAGCCGGTTCGTTCAGCCATTTTGCCTATAAATACTGGGGCGGTTTCGCGGGCTTCGCGTCCGGCTGGAACTACTGGGTGCTGTACGTACTGGTTGCCATGGCGGAACTGACCGCCGTCGGTAAATACATCCAGTTCTGGTGGCCGGAGATCCCGACCTGGGCGTCGGCCGCCGTGTTCTTCGTTTTAATCAACGCCATTAACCTCACCAACGTGAAAGTGTTTGGCGAGATGGAGTTCTGGTTTGCCATTATCAAAGTGATCGCGGTCGTGGCGATGATCCTGTTCGGCGGCTGGCTGCTGTTCAGCGACAGCGCCGGTCCACAGGCTACCGTGCGCAACCTCTGGGAACAGGGCGGATTCCTGCCTAACGGCTTTACCGGGCTGGTGATGATGATGGCGATCATCATGTTCTCCTTCGGCGGGCTGGAGCTGGTGGGCATTACCGCCGCCGAAGCCGATAACCCGCAGGTCAGCATCCCGAAAGCCACCAACCAGGTGATCTACCGCATTCTGATCTTCTATGTGGGCTCGCTGGCGGTGCTGCTGTCACTGCTGCCGTGGACGCGCGTGACCGCCGACACCAGCCCCTTCGTGTTGATCTTCCATGAGCTGGGCGACACCTTCGTGGCTAACGCCCTGAACATTGTAGTGCTGACCGCCGCGCTGTCGGTGTACAACAGCTGCGTGTACTGCAACAGCCGTATGCTGTTCGGTCTGGCGCAACAGGGCAACGCGCCGAAAGTGCTGGCGAAAGTGGATAAACGCGGCGTGCCGGTGGGCACCATTCTCATCTCTGCGCTCTTTACCGCGCTGTGCGTGCTGATCAACTACCTGGCACCGGGCGAAGCCTTCGGCCTGCTGATGGCGCTGGTGGTTTCGGCGCTGGTGATCAACTGGGCGATGATAAGCCTGGCGCACATGAAGTTCCGCCGCGCAAAGGATCTACAGGGTGTGAAAACCCGCTTCCCTGCCCTGTTCTATCCGCTGGGTAACTGGATCTGCCTGCTCTTTATGGCGGCAGTGCTGGTGATTATGGCGATGACCCCGGGCATGGCGATCTCCGTCTGGCTGATCCCGGTGTGGATGCTCATCCTTGCCGTCGGTTACTTCTTCAAACAGAAGAACCTGAAAACCGCAAAAGCGCATTAATCTTGTTGCTTTCCCCCCTCTCCTTCGGGCGAGGGGGACCCGCCCCTGTTACCTGGTTCACACTTTCCCCTGCATAGCCATTTTGTCCATCTCTTTAACTTAAACCTGCTACGCAAAAAAGTCATAGCGTGCGAATAATTCTCTCCATATCTCAACGGGAGAATTGTCGATGGACAACGCTAAACTGTCAGTCAAAGAAAAGATCGGCTACGGAATGGGAGACGCCGGATGTAATATTATCTTTGGCGCTATCATGTTGTTTGTGAATTATTTCTATACGGACATATTTGGTCTGGCTCCGGCGCTGGTGGGCGTATTACTGCTTTCCATCCGCGTAATTGACGCCGTAACCGACCCGATTATGGGCGCGCTGGCAGACAGAACGAAGAGCAAATATGGGCGATTTCGTCCATGGCTGTTATGGATTGCGGTGCCTTACGCGGTGTTCAGCGTGCTGATGTTTACCACGCCGGACTGGACCTATAACAGCAAGGTTATCTATGCGTTTGTCACCTATTTTCTGCTGTCGCTGACCTATACCGCCATCAACATTCCTTACTGCTCGCTGGGCAGCGTGATCACCAACGATCCCAAAGAGCGCGTTGCCTGTCAGTCTTACCGTTTTGTGATGGTGGGGATCGCCACCCTGCTGCTGTCGCTGACGCTGCTGCCGATGGCGGAGTGGTTTGGCGGCGAAGATAAAGCCAAAGGCTACCAGATGGCGATGACGGTGCTGGCGTTTATCGGCATGTGCATGTTCCTCTACTGCTTTGCGACGGTGCGCGAGCGCGTCAAACCCGCCGTCCCGACCAATGACGATCTGAAAAAAGACTTCAAAGACGTCTGGAAAAACGACCAGTGGGTTCGCATTCTGCTGCTGACGCTGTGTAACGTCTGCCCCGGCTTCATCCGCATGGCGGCCACCATGTACTACGTCACCTGGGTCATGGGACAAAGCACCCATTTCGCCACCCTGTTTATCAGCCTCGGCGTGGTGGGCATGATGATTGGCAGTATGCTGGCGAAAGTGCTGACCGACCGCTGGTGTAAATTGCAGGTCTTCTTCTGGACCAACATTGTGCTGGCGATTTTCTCCGGCGGCTTTTACTTCCTGGATCCGCAGGCGACGACGCTTATCGTGGTGCTCTATTTCCTGCTTAACGTTATTCATCAAATCCCCTCCCCGCTGCACTGGTCGCTGATGGCGGACGTGGATGACTACGGCGAGTGGAAAACCGGTAAACGCATCACCGGCATCAGCTTCTCCGGCAACCTGTTCTTCCTGAAAGTGGGTCTGGCGGTTGCCGGGGCGATGGTAGGCTTCCTGCTCTCCTGGTATGGTTACGACGCGGGCGCGAAAGCGCAAAGCGCAAGCGCCATTAACGGTATCGTACTGCTGTTCAGCGTCATTCCGGGCGTGGGCTATTTGATCACCGCGGGCGTGGTACGCCTGTTGAAAGTCGACCGTGAAACCATGAAACAGATCCAGAGCGATCTGGAGAAACGTCGCACTAATTATCGCGAGCTGAATGAGACTGCTTCCCATCAGCCGGTTAAACCATAAGGAAAGCCTGATGAACCCGTGGCCCAATCCCTTTATCGAACAACGCGCCGATCCCTTTATTCTGCGCCACGACAACGCCTACTATTTTGTCGCCTCGGTGCCGGAATACGATCGGCTGGAGATCCGCCGCGCCGCCACTATCGAAGGATTGCGCGAGGCGCCTGCAAGCGTGGTCTGGCGTAAACCCGCCAGCGGCCCGATGAGCCAGCTTATCTGGGCGCCGGAGCTGCATCATCTTAACGGCAAGTGGTATCTCTATTTTGCCGCCACGCACACCCACGATCTGGATGCGCTGAATATGTTCCAGCACCGTATGTTTGTGCTGGAGTGCGCCGACGCCGATCCGCTGACCGGTCGCTGGACGGAAAAAGGGCAGATCAAAACACAGTTCGACTCTTTCTGCCTGGATGCCACTACCTTTAAGCATCAGGGTAAACAGTGGTACCTGTGGGCGCAAAAAGATCCGGCCATTGAAGGCAACTCAAACTTGTACCTGGCAGAGCTGGAAAATCCCTGGACGATTAAGGGTCAGCCGGTGATGTTAAGCAAACCCGAATTTGACTGGGAGTGCCGGGGCTTTAAGGTCAATGAAGGTCCGGCGGTGCTGTTCCATGGCGATCGGTTATTTATCAGCTATTCCGCCAGCGCCACCGATGAAAATTACTGCCTGGGCCTGCTGTGGATCGCTATTGACGCCGACCCGCAGCAGCCGGAAAACTGGCATAAATCCCCGCAGCCGGTCTTTGTGACCAGCTATGAGAATCGCCAGTACGGGCCGGGTCATAACAGCTTTACGCAAACGCCGGACGGCCAGGACGTGCTGGTTTACCACGCCCGCAACTACACCGAGATCGAAGGCGATCCGCTGTACGATCCGAACCGTCATACGCGGCTGAAAGTGATCCACTGGAAAGAGGACGGGATGCCGGACTTTGGGGTGCCACCGGCGGATAACAATTAAGAAGATTGCCCGGCGGCGCTTCGCTTGCCGGGCCTACATATGCTTGTAAGCGCAGGATCTGTAGGCCGGATAAGCGCAGGATCTTGTAGGCCGGGTAAGCGCAGCGCCACCCGGCATCGTCTCAAAAGTTACACCAGCGTCCCGTAAATCGTCAGCAGCGCCACCACAACCACCACCACAAAGGACGTTTTCTTCGCCATTGAAACCGCCACTTTTGGCGTCTCGACGCGGTCCAGATGCGGCTCACGCGCCAGCGAATACTGCGCCAGCCGCGTCAACACCTGATACTGCGACGTATGACGATCGTAAAGTGAGGCAAACCAGGCCGGAAGCGCCTTTTCACCGTGACCAATCAGCGCATACACCACGCCCACCAGCCGTACCGGGATCCAGTCCAGCACATGCAGAATGGCATCAATCCCGGACTGATGGCGCTGCGGCGGCGTCATATAACGCGCCAGCCACGACTGCCAGGCGCGTAAAAACGCATAGCCTACCAGCGTCACCGGTCCCCATGTCCCGCCGACGATAAACCAGAACAGCGGCGCGAGGTAAAAGCGGAAGTTAATCCACAACAGCGCATTTTGCAGCTCGCGTAAAAACTCACGCTCATCGCAGTCCGGCGGCACGCCGTGGATCATCGTCAGTTCACTGGCCATTGCGCCGCGCGCATGGGCATCATCCCGCGCTGCGGCCTTCAGGTAAGCGTGATAGTGCAGCCGTACTTTGCCCGCGCCGATACATAACAGCCCAAGCAGGATCCACACCACCAGCAGCGGCACGTTGTAAAACAGGCCATAAAGCGCGCGTAACACGAGAAAGGTCGCCAGCATCGCCAGCGCGGTCATACCCAGCGTATGGAACATCGAAAAATGGCGGATGCGGCGGAACAGCACTTCAAGGCGGTGATCGAGCTGCCAGTGCTCGCCGAGTTTAAACAGGCGCTCGGCAATCAGAACTAACAGCATAGTAAACAACGTCATGTCATCTCCTTATCTGACGAGGGGGTGACCAGAGCACGAAATGTCGCCCAGTCAAAAGCCGGGCCGGGATCGGTTTTACGCTCAGGTGCGATATCGCTGTGCCCGGTTATATTGTCAGCAATTGCCGGATAAAGCCCGATCAATGTTTGCGTCACCGCGGCTAACTGCTGATATTGCGCCGGGGTGTAGGGCGTGGTGTCCGTTCCCTCAAGCTCTATGCCGATGGAAAAATCATTGCACCGCTGGCGGCCCGCATAACAAGACACACCCGCATGCCAGGCGCGTTTATCGAAAGGAACGTACTGCACGATTTCGCCATCGCGACGGATCAGGCAATGCGCTGATACGCGCAGATGGGCAATCTCAGCGAAGAAGGGATCGGCTTGCGGATCCAGCGTACCGGTGAACAGCGCATCAATCCACGGCCCGCCAAATTGTCCGGGCGGCAGGCTTATATTATGCACAACCAGTAACGAGGGGGTCTCATCGTCCGGGCGGCAGTCATGGTGCGGCGAAGGCACATGGCGCGCATCCACCAACCAGCCCTTGTTTAACAGCATGCAGGATCTCCTAAGATATGGTGCTGATACACGGTTCAGAGTAGCATGTTTCAATCTTTTGATTCGTTACCCTTTTTGGAGTTTATCATGCCGCCTCGCCGCTATAACCCCGACCATCGACGTGACGCGCTTTTAGAACGTATTAACCTCGACATTCCTGCCGCTGTGGCGCGCGCGCTGCAGGAAGATCTCGGTGGAGAGGTTGATGCGAACAATGATATTACCGCCCAATTATTGCCCGCAGACGACCGCGCACACGCCGTGGTGATCACCCGCGAAGACGGCATTTTCTGCGGTAAACGCTGGGTGGAAGAAGTCTTTATTCAGTTGGCTGGCGACGCTGTCGCCCTGACGTGGCATGTCGCCGACGGCGATGCCATCACCGCGAATCAAACGCTGTTTGAGCTGGACGGCCCGTCCCGCGTGCTGCTGACCGGCGAGCGCACGGCGCTTAACTTTGTGCAAACGCTCTCCGGCGTCGCCAGCGTGGTCAGCCGCTACGTCGCGCTGCTGGCGGGCACCAAAACGCAGCTGCTGGATACGCGCAAAACCCTGCCGGGGCTGCGTACCGCGCTGAAATATGCCGTGCTGTGCGGCGGCGGGGCGAACCATCGCCTCGGGCTGTCGGATGCCTTCCTGATCAAAGAGAACCACATTATCGCCGCGGGCAGCGTCCGTCAGGCAGTGGAAAAAGCCTTCTGGCTGCACCCCGACGTGCCGGTGGAGGTGGAAGTGGAAACCCTGGATGAGCTGGATGATGCGCTGAAAGCCGGGGCCGACATCATCATGCTCGACAACTTCGACACTGACCAAATGCGCGAAGCGGTGAAGCGCGCCAGCGGCCAGGCGCGGCTGGAAGTGTCCGGCAACGTCACCGCAGAAACGATCCGCGAATTTGCCGACACCGGCGTGGATTACATTTCCGTGGGCGCGCTGACCAAGCATGTGCAGGCGCTGGATCTGTCGATGCGTTTCCGCTGATAGCGTGCGTTGCCCGGCGGGAGGCGTCGGGCAATTTTTCGTAGCCGCTCGCAATAATCGTGCTGAATATTGCAACACGCGTAAAATCTTCTGAAGCCGCCTTCGCGGATACGTTTTATCCCCTCGCACCGCCCCGCCATAAATGCCAGAGTCGCTCCAGGTCAACAAGGAGCACATTATGGACACGCAAAAAGGATTTACCTTAATTGAGTTGATGGTGGTTATCGGCATTATTTCGATCCTCAGCGCCATCAGCATACCCGCCTACCAGAATTACCTGCGCAAAGCGGCGCTGACGGACATGCTGCAAACCTTCATCCCCTACCGGACAGCAATCGAACTGTGCGCCCTCGATCATGGCGGCGTGTCGGCCTGCGATGCGGGCAGTAACGGCATTCCGTCGCCTACCACCACCCGCTATGTCTCCGCCATGAGCGTAGTGAAAGGCGTCGTGGCGCTTACCGGACAGGAAAGCCTGACCGGGCTTGGCGTTACCCTCACGCCGCAGTGGAATAACAGCAATGGCATGACGGGCTGGGATCGGCTGTGCACGGTGCAGGACGATGGCGCGCTGAAACAGGCCTGTGAAGAGGTGTTTCGCTTCAGCGGTCAACAGGAGGCGAAATGAAACAGGAACAGTTGATCGCGTTATGTCAGCGTCATAACGCCCTGCTGCTGGAGAGTAACGATCGGCGCATCGCTATCGCGGTTATAAACGAACCGTCTGACGATCTGATGGCTGCGCTGCGCTTTGCTACCCAAAAGCGTATCGACATTGAGTGCTGGACGGCGGAGGAGATGGAAAAACACCGGCAGCGTCTCTCTGCGCCGCAGCTATCTGTTGTGACGCAGGACAGCGCCACCACGACGGCGTTTCTCGATCATACCCTGCAACAGGCGCTGACGCTGCGGGCATCGGATATCCACTTTGAGCCGGGCGAGGCTGATTTTCGAATTCGTCTGCGGGTGGACGGCGTACTGCACACCTTGCCGCCGGTGGCGCCAGCCATGGCGAAAACCCTGGTGGCGCGTCTTAAGGTACTGGGCAATCTGGACATTGCCGAGCGCCGCCTGCCGCAGGACGGGCAGTTTACCGTAACGCTCAACGGTAAAGCCATTTCGTTTCGCATTGCCACCCTGCCCTGCCGCTACGGTGAAAAAGTTGTTCTGCGTCTGCTGCATCAGGTCAATCAGACGCTGGAGCTGACGCAACTGGGCATGCTGCCGGAACAGCTGGCGCAGTTTCAGACCGCGCTCAGCAAACCCCAGGGCCTGCTGCTGGTGACCGGGCCTACCGGCAGCGGTAAAACGGTGACGCTCTACAGCGCCTTACAGTCGCGTAACAGCGATGAGGTGAATATTTGCAGCGTGGAAGATCCTGTTGAAATCCCGCTGGCGGGACTTAATCAGACGCAAATCAATCCACGTGCGGGCCTGAGCTTTCAGAGCGTACTGCGCGCGCTGCTGCGTCAGGATCCGGATATCGTCATGGTCGGTGAGATCCGCGATGGCGAAACGGCGGAAATCGCCATCAAAGCCTCGCAGACCGGGCATCTGGTGCTGTCGACGCTGCACACCAACTCCACCAGCGAAACCCTGACGCGCATCCAGCAAATGGGCGTTGCGCCATGGATGCTCGCCTCGGCGCTTTCGCTGGTGGTGGCGCAACGGCTGGTGCGCAAACTCTGCCCGCACTGCCGGTCAAAAATCCAGAGCGACACGCTGATCCCGCCAGCGCTGTGGTCGCGCCCGTTACCACGATGGCAATCCACCGGCTGCGAGCAGTGCTATCACGGTTTTTACGGCAGGATCGCGCTGTTTGAGGTGCTGCCGGTAAACAAGCCGCTGCGGCATGCCATCGCCGCGGGGGATACGGCCAGCGACATTCATCGCAAAGCGCGGCAGGCCGGAATGACCACGCTGTTCGAGAGCGGCTGTCTGGCCGTCGAGCGCGGACTGACCACGCAGGAAGAGCTGCTGCGCGTACTGGGTATTCCCCATGCCGACTAATACCCTGTGGCAGTGGCGCGGGCTGGATCAGGCGGGACATCCACGCGAGGGGCTGCTGTGGGGTGAGGACCGGGTCAGCGTGGCGATGGCCTTACAGCACCGCGCTGTGCACCTCTTACAGCTTAAACGCTGTCCGGTGCATGCGCGCGCCTGGCGGGGAACGCACAGCGAGGAGGTGATCCGCCAGCTGGCGACCCTGTTGCAGGCGGGGCTGCCGTTGCCGGATGGGTTACGGCTTTTAGCCGGACAGCATCCGCGCGCCCAGTGGCAGGCGCTGCTGCAACACCTGGCGGAGGAGCTGGAACAGGGCACGCCGTTTTCGGCGGCGATCCAGCAGTGGCCGCAGGCCTTTCCACCGCTGTATATTGCCCTGATCCACACCGGTGAACTGACGGGTAAACTCGATACTTGTTGTTTTGAGCTGGCGGCCCGGCAAAAGGCGCAGCGGCTGCTGGCGGCGAAGGTTAAAAAGGCACTGCGCTATCCGCTGATCGTGTTATCGCTGGCGGTGCTGATTGTGCTGGCAATGGTTTACCTGGTGCTGCCGGAGTTCGCCGCCATCTACCGCACCTTTAACGCGCCGCTGCCAGCGTTAACGCGCGGCGTGATGGCGCTGGCGGACGGTATACACCAGTGGGGCGCGGCGGTGCTGGTACTGTTTATCGCGCTGATTCTTACCCTGTATAAGCTGCGTAAAAAGCCGCGCTGGTTGCGCTATCGTCAGCGCCTGTTGCTGCGGTGTCCGGTGGTGGGCGCACTCCTGCGCGGGCAAAAGCTCAGCCAGATTTTTACCGTGCTGATGCTTACGCAAAACGCCGGTATCGCCTTTTTGCAGGGGCTGGAGAGTGTGGAAAATACGCTGCCCTGCCCGTACTGGCGTGACCTGCTGCATCAGGCGCATCATGAGATCACCCAGGGAGCACCGATCTGGCAGGCGCTGAAGAACAGCGGCGAATTTACCCCGCTCTGCGTACAGCTGGTCAGAACCGGCGAGGCGTCAGGGGCGCTGGATACCATGCTCGGAGATCTGGCTCGCTATCACAGCGAAAAGACGCAGCAGCTGGCAGATAACCTGGCCGCACTGCTGGAGCCGATCATGCTGATCGTCACGGGATTAATTATTGGTACGCTGGTGGTGGCCATGTATCTGCCGGTGTTTCATCTGGGGGATGCAATGAGCGGAATGGGATAGATAAGGCTGGCGCAGCGAACCGCGCCAGCAAAGGCATCAGAGACTGTTGAACACGCGGTTCTCTTGCTCCGCCACGCGAATGAAAGTGGTACGCTTGGTCAGCTCTTTCAGACGGGACGCGCCCACATAGGTGCAGGCAGAACGCAGGCCGCCGAGGATATCGCGCGCCGTGTTTTCAACCGGGCCACGCAGCGGCAGCTTCACGGTTTTACCTTCGGCTGCACGGTAACCCGCTACGCCGCCGACATGACGATTCATCGCGGATTCAGAGCTCATGCCGTAGAACAGCATGAATTTCTCACCGTCTTCTTCCACAACGGTGCCGCCGCTTTCATCGTGACCCGCCAGCATACCGCCGAGCATCACGAAATCTGCGCCGCCGCCGAAAGCTTTCGCCACATCGCCCGGTACGGTGCAGCCGCCATCGCTGACGATTTGCCCGCCCAGACCGTGCGCCGCATCGGCACATTCGATCACCGCGGAAAGCTGCGGGTAGCCAACGCCGGTTTTCACTCGGGTGGTACACACGGAGCCGGGGCCAATGCCCACTTTGACGATATCCGCGCCGCAAAGGATCAGCTCTTCACACATTTCGCCGGTCACCACATTGCCCGCGCAGATGGTTTTATTCGGCCAGGCTTCGCGCGCTTTGGTCACAAACTGCGAGAAGTGTTCGGAGTAACCATTTGCCACGTCAATGCAAATAAAGTTCAGCGCCGGATTCAGGGCAAGGATCTGGCGGGTTTTGTCGAAATCCGCATCAGAGGTGCCGGTGGACACCATCACGTGTTTTAACACCGCGTCGGATTCACGCGCAACGAACGCCTGCCAGTCGGCTACGGAATAGTGTTTATGTACTGCCGTCAGGATGTCGAATGAAGCCAGTGCTTTTGCCATCGCGAAGGTGCCGACGGTATCCATATTGGCGGCAATAATCGGCACCCCTGACCAGGCCATACCTGAATGCTTAAAGGTGAATTCGCGTCCCAGTTCAACGTCGGAACGGCTTTTGAGGGTAGAACGTTTAGGGCGGATAAGGACGTCTTTGAAACCTAACTTCAAATCTTCTTCGATACGCATGTAGGGGTCCTGGGGTTAATGGCGATAAAAGCATACTGTCAAACACACAACTCCAGTGACGCTATCATACGCACTAAATAGGTCTGCGCAAGACTGCGAAATTCTCTTTTTTTACGCTACAATCCTATAAATTTACCTGGAAAACGGCTCAGTTTCGCCGCATCTGACGCCCCGTTTTCTGTACGAATTATAACCGATTGATTTACGAAACAAATAAATTGACCGGTCGTCGTCTGGCTGACCATTTTGGGATTTTGTTTTATGGGGTATACGGTCGCCTTAACCGGGGGTATTGGCAGTGGCAAAACCACTGTCGCAAACGCTTTCTCCCGCTGTGGGGTTAACGTAGTAGACGCTGATGTTATCGCCCGCCAGGTGGTGGAACCGGGTACGCCCGCGCTGGCTGCCATCGGCGAGCACTTCGGCGATACGGTGATTAACGCAGACGGGACGTTAAATCGTCGCGTGCTGCGCGAACGCATTTTTTCCTCCCCGGCAGAAAAAGCCTGGCTTAACGCCTTACTGCATCCGTTAATTCACCAGGAAACCCAGCGCCAGATTGCCCAGGCGACATCTCCTTATGTCTTATGGGTCGTTCCGTTACTGGTGGAAAACCAGTTACATACCAAAGCCGATCGGGTGCTGGTGGTGGACGTCTCGCCTGAAATACAACTCTCTCGCACCATGCAGCGCGATGGCGTAACACGCGAACATGCCGAACATATACTCGCCGCGCAAGCGACGCGGGAAGCTCGCCTGGCCATCGCTGACGATGTTATTGACAATAATGGCGCACCAGATGCCGTGGCATCGGATGTTGCCCGCCTGCATGCCGCGTACCTTAGCTACGCCGCCCGGGCCGTTTCACAGGAAAAAGCGTAATGCACACCCATGTCCTCTTTGAACATCCGCTTAATGAAAAAATGCGCACCTGGTTGCGCATTGAATTTTTGATCCAGCAGCTGTCATGCCGTTTACCCATTGCTGATTCCACCGACGCGCTGCATTTTTTCCGTAATATCGGCGACCTGCTGGATGTGTTCGAACGCGGGGAAGTACGCACAGAATTGTTAAAAGAGCTGGAGCGCCAGCAGCGTAAACTTAAAGCCTGGGTCGAAGTGCCGGGCGTGGATCAGGAGCGGATCGCCGCCCTCAGCGATCAGCTCAGACAGTGCAGCACGACGCTGATGTCGGCCCCGCGCATCGGCCAGTTATTGCGTGAAGATAAACTCATTGGCCTGGTTCGCCAGCGTCTGAGCATTCCCGGCGGCTGCTGTAGCTTTGATTTGCCGACGCTGCACCTGTGGCTGCATTTACCCCAGGCGCAACGGGATGAGCAGGTCAGCGTCTGGCTTAACAGCCTGCAGCCCCTGACCCAGACGTTAACCCTGATCCTCGAATTAGTGCGTAATTCCGCGCCGTTCCGTAAGCAGACCAGCCTGCATGGTTTTTACCAGGATAACGGCGAGGATGCCGATTTACTGCGTCTGCAACTTGCGCTGTCGGATGCGCTCTATCCGCAAATTTCCGGCCATAAAAGCCGCTTCGCCATTCGCTTCCTGCCGCTGGACAGTGAAAATGGCGTGATCCCTGAGCGTCTGGATTTTGAACTGGCCTGCTGTTAAGGAACTGATATGTCTGAAGTTATGATCGTAAACTGCCCGACCTGCGGGAAAAAAGTTGTCTGGGGCGACGTCAGCCCGTTTCGCCCGTTTTGCTCTAAACGCTGCCAGCTGATCGATCTCGGCGAGTGGGCGGCGGAAGAAAAGCGCATCCCGAGTTCCGGCGAGCTTAATGACAGCGACGACTGGAGCGAAGAGAAGCCCTAAAGTTCCTGGTGTAACCGGGTGACGATAGGCGCGTTCGCGGGCGGGAAATCGTCCGCATTCAGCGCCTGCTGCGCTATCCAGCCACCCGGCTGACCTTCCCTGCCCCAGGGTTCGCCCTCCCAGCTTTCCACCAGATAGAACCACAGTGTGATATGCAGTTCCGGGTAGCTGTACTCCAGCCGCTCGTACAGCTGCGCGCTGGTGACGACAATCCCCACTTCTTCTTCCAGCTCGCGCACCAGCGCCTGCTCCGGGGTTTCACCCGCTTCGATTTTGCCGCCGGGAAACTCTTTTTTGTTTGCCATATGCGCGTCGGCAGCGCGCTGGGTAATAAAGATTTCGCCCTGCGCATTGCGGATGATGCCGGCAGAAATATGCAGTACTTTCATTCATTTCGCTCCATAAAAAAGGCGCAGATATCTGCGCCTTTTGTGGTGGTCATGACAGGATCAATTCAGACGGCCATGACACTGTTTGAATTTCTTACCGGAACCGCACGGGCAGGGATCGTTACGACCCACTTTGCGTTCGCCGGTCTGTGCGGCCAGCGCTTCTGCGGCTTGTGCTTCGTCGGTCTGGTGGCTGAGCTGTTGCATCTGCGCCAGACGTTCAGCTTCCTGACGACGCTGCTGCTCCATCTCTTCCACTTCTTCCGGTTCGCGCACCTGCACCTTGCTCAGGGTGCTGATCACTTCGTACTTCAGGGATTCGAGCATCGCCGCGAACATGGCGAAGGATTCACGCTTGTACTCCTGCTTCGGATCTTTCTGCGCATAACCGCGCAGGTGAATACCCTGACGCAGATAATCCATGGCCGCAAGGTGCTCTTTCCACAGGGAATCCAGCGTTTGCAGCATCACGCCTTTTTCGAAGTGGCGCATCATCTCCGCGCCTACGATCTCTTCTTTGCGTTTATAGACTTCCACCGCCTGGCTCAGAATACGTTCACGCAGGGTTTCTTCGTGCAGCTCTGGCTCTTTATCCAGCCACTCAGCAATCGGCAGTTCCAGATCGAAATCATTTTTCAGACGTTCCTGCAGGCCAGGGATATCCCACATTTCTTCCAGCGACTGCGGCGGAATGTGCGCATCAATGGTCGCCTTAAAGACATCTTCACGGATGCTGTTGATGGTTTCGCTTACGTCGGACACGTCCAGCAATTCGTTACGCTGGGTATAAATCGCACGGCGCTGATCGTTCGCCACATCATCATATTCCAGCAGTTGCTTACGAATATCGAAGTTACGGCTTTCCACTTTGCGCTGGGCGTTAGCAATGGCTTTGGTCACCCACGGGTGTTCGATAGCTTCGCCTGGCTTCATACCCAGTTTACGCATCATGCCCGACACACGGTCAGAGGCAAAAATACGCATCAGGGCATCTTCCATCGACAGGTAGAAGCGTGAAGAACCCGCATCGCCCTGACGGCCAGAACGGCCACGCAGCTGGTTATCGATACGACGGGATTCGTGACGTTCGGTACCGATGATGTGCAGACCGCCGGACGCCAGCACGGCATCGTGACGCGCCTGCCAGTCGGCTTTAATCTGCGCGATCTGCTCCGGGGTTGGATCTTCAAGTTCAGCAAGCTCTGCCTGCCAGCTACCGCCCAGCACGATATCCGTACCACGACCCGCCATGTTGGTGGCGATGGTCACAGCTGACGGATAACCCGCCTGTGCGACGATGGCCGCTTCGTTGGCGTGGAACTTGGCGTTCAGCACGTTGTGCTTGATACCCGCTTTTTCCAGTTCCTGAGACACCACTTCTGATTTCTCAATGGAGATAGTACCCACCAGCACCGGCTGGCCTTTGGCGGTACGCTCTTTAATATCTTCGATAATGGCCTGAATTTTTTCCGCTTCGGTCATGTAGACCAGATCCGGCATATCTTTACGGATCATCGGACGGTTGGTCGGCACCACCACCGTATCCAGCTTATAGATAGAGCTGAATTCAAAGGCTTCGGTGTCCGCGGTACCGGTCATACCGGCCAGTTTTTCATACAGGCGGAAATAGTTCTGGAAGGTGATGGACGCCAGCGTCTGGTTCTCGTTCTGGATTTGCACGCCTTCTTTGGCTTCAACCGCCTGGTGCAGACCATCAGACCAGCGACGGCCCTGCATGGTACGACCGGTGTGCTCATCAACGATGATGACTTCGCCGTCTTTCACGATGTAGTCAACGTCACGGGTAAAGAGCACGTGCGCACGCAGCGCAGCGGTAACGTGGTGCATCAGCATGATGTTGGCCGGAGAGTACAGTGACTCGCCCTCTTCCATAATGCCTTCTTTGACCAGCAGCTCTTCCACCAGCACCAGACCACGCTCGGTGATGTTCACCTGGCGGGATTTTTCGTCCACCGAGAAGTGACCTTCACCCTGGAAGGTGTCGGAGTCTTCTTTTTCCTGACGGATCAGGTTAGGAATGATTTTGTTGACGCGCATGTACATTTCGGAGCTGTCTTCAGCCGGGCCGGAAATGATCAGCGGCGTACGGGCTTCATCGATAAGGATGGAGTCCACCTCATCCACCAGCGCGTAGTGAAGTTTACGCTGCACGCGCTCTTCAGGGCTGAAGGCCATGTTATCGCGCAGGTAGTCAAAGCCGTATTCGTTGTTGGTGCCGTAGGTGATGTCAGCGGCATAAGCTTCGCGCTTCGCCGGAGCGGGCATATTGGGCAGGTTGATGCCTACCGTCAGGCCGAGGAACTCAAACAGCGGACGGTTGTTTTCGGCGTCACGCTGCGCCAGATAGTCGTTGACGGTAACCACGTGCACACCTTTACCGCTCAGGGCGTTCAGGTAAGCGGGCAGGGTTGCGGTCAGAGTTTTACCTTCACCGGTACGCATCTCGGCGATGCAACGTTCGTTCAGCACCATGCCGCCCAGCAGCTGCACGTCAAAGTGACGCATACCGAATACGCGTTTACTGGCTTCACGGACCACCGCAAAGGCTTCCGGGATCAGACTTTCAACGGTTTCGCCCTTTTCCAGACGCGCTCGGAATTCACCGGTTTTCGCTTTCAGCTCATCGTCGGTGAGCTTTTCCATTGCCGGTTCCATGCTGTTAATGACGCCCACCACTTTACGCATACGGCGCAGGGTACGGTCGTTACGACTACCAAAAACTTTTGTTAATAATTTGATTAGCATAATAAAAATCTCAAACGCCCCGCTTCGCGGAGTCTAATAAAAAAGGAAAAAACCAGAAAAGATCAGCTGAGGCGTTGAGGTCCGGCGCGGATCCCCTGCACCTGGCTCAGCCAGGCAGAGACGTTAAACGCCTTCGGGGAGAACGATGAAGCAGTGATGTACTGACGAACGATGACCGGAGGTTTTCTCTCCAGCGTCAGTAAGGCATTGAGCGTATCCAGCAGCGCGCGGTGGTGCGCTTCGCCAGGCAATGGCGCTTCCGCGACAGACAGCGTCTGCGGCGCCATAGCAAAAGAGAGATGGCGGATAACCGTGCGGATCGCGTGCTGATGCCAGTAATCCACCGTAAAACTGGGGCGGCGGTTTGCTTCCAGCAGCGCAAGGCTGGTGAAGTTAACCGGGGTGATGCGATCGTGATTACTGGCAGCGGTTCTGGCGGGTTGCGCGGCGTCAGCGTTGTTATTGAGCGTGGGGAGGCCGAGACTCGCCGCGACCATCCCTAACAAGAGATGCGGCCAGAAGTAGCGTCTGCCAAATTGTCGCCAGCGCGTCAGTAATCCGCTCACTTACCTCACCTGAATGATGCAAACCTGCACAGGTTTATTTGTGTATTCGTTTTTGTGCGCCCAAATATTACCACTAATGGCGTGACAGGACAGCAGTAATGAAGGCGTGGAAGAGGTAAAACTGCTTAAGAAAACACCGAACGCACCAGGAAAAATGCTGAAAACCGTAAGAGGAGTAACGGGCGGGCAGAAGAAGCGGAATACCGTGATTTAAAAACAAAAACGGCTGACACCCCTGACCGGAGAGAGTGCCAGGTTTGCCAGCCGAATTTTAATAATGGTATGGACTGTTACGCCAGAACCATTGTCGGTGCTTTGAACGCCAGCGGCATTTCTGCCTCGTCCTGGAACGTCACATATTCCCAGGCTTCCTGTTTTGCCAGGACTGCCTGCAACAGTTTGTTGTTCAGTGCGTGACCGGATTTGTACGCGGTAAATGCGCCGATGATATTGTGACCACACATAAACAGGTCGCCAATCGCATCCAGCATTTTGTGACGTACGAATTCGTCTTCAAAACGCAGACCGTCTTCGTTCAGTACGCGATAATCGTCAACGACGATGGCACAATCGAAACTACCGCCCAGGCACAAACCACGGGATTGCAGATATTCGATATCACGCATGAAGCCGAAAGTACGCGCACGGCTGATCTGACGCATGAACGCATCGGCAGAGAAGTTCATTGCATAGCGCTGGTTGCTGGAGTCAATCGCAGGATGGTTGAAGTCGATGGTAAAGTCCAACGAGAAACCATTGTACGGTTTGAATTCAGCCCATTTATCGCCATCTTCAACGCGAACTGTCTCTTTAATGCGAACGAATTTCTTCGCGCAGTTAAGCTCTTCGATACCGGCATCAAGCAGCAGGTAAACGAACGGCGCGGCACTACCGTCCATGATCGGGATTTCTGGCGCATCGACTTCAATCATGATGTTGTCGATACCCAGACCCGCCAGAGCGGCGTTAAGGTGCTCTACGGTAGAAATTCGTACGTCATGCTCATTGACCAGGCAAGTACAGAGCATGGTATCACGCACAGATTTGGCATCAGCCGGGAAATCTACCGGTGGATTCAAGTCGGTGCGACGATAGATGACCCCGGTGTTTGCCGGCGCAGGGCGTAGCGTCAGTGTGACTTTCTTGCCGGTATGTAAACCGACGCCAGTCGCCTGAACGATACGTTTAAGAGTCCTTTGTTTGATCATCGTATTATCTCGCCTAATTACCTATCCAACCAGATTGTACTACACAACCGGTGGGCCAGTTTAGCACAAAGAGCGGAGATGCCCAACTTCCAGCCAATTCTTAATCAGCCTGTTTACGCAAAAATGCCGGGATATCCAGATAATCCGGCTCTTTGGTGGTCTGCGGCGTGTTGTCGTTAACCACTTTTGCTGCCGGTTTTTGTTCCTGCGTCAGCGGCGCCATACCGTGCTGCTGGTAACGATCCAGAGCCGGTTGCTGCGTCTGCTTGTTGGTCACCAGCGTGATTTCCGGACGTTTGTCCATGCCGATACCGGTCGCCACCACAGTCACGCGCAGTTCGTCGTTCATTTCCGGATCCAGCGACGTACCAATTACCACGGTCGCGTTATCGGAAGCGAAGGCACGAATGGTGTTACCCACGGTTTCGAACTCATCCAGACGCAGGTCGAAGCCAGCGGTGATGTTAACCAGCACGCCGCGCGCACCGGACAGATCGATATCTTCCAGCAGCGGGCTGGAGATCGCCATTTCTGCCGCTTCTTCCGCACGGTCTTCACCGCTGGCCACGCCGGAGCCCATCATCGCATAGCCCATTTCGGACATTACGGTGCGCACGTCAGCAAAGTCGACGTTCATCAGGCCCGGACGGGTGATCAGTTCAGCGATACCCTGCACTGCGCCTTTTAACACGTCATTCGCCGCGCCAAACGCATCCAGCAGGGAGATACCGCGTCCCAGCACTTTCAGCAGTTTGTCGTTAGGAATGGTGATCAGCGAATCCACATGCTTGGACAGCTCAGTGATACCCTGCTCCGCAAACGCCATACGCTTCTTACCTTCGAAATTGAAAGGCTTGGTCACGACAGCAACGGTCAGAATACCTAAATCTTTTGCTACTTCAGCGACGACTGGCGCTGCACCGGTACCGGTACCGCCGCCCATGCCCGCTGCGATAAACACCATGTCTGCGCCATCCAGCGCCGCACGCAGTGCTTCACGATCTTCTTCTGCCGCATTGCGACCGACTTCCGGGTTAGCGCCTGCTCCCAGACCTTTGGTAATGCCGCCGCCAATCTGAATGGTTTGTCCCACCGCAGTTTTACGCAACGCCTGAGCGTCAGTATTCACCGCGAAGAATTCCACACCTTCGATGCGTTCGCGCACCATGTGTTCGACGGCGTTACCGCCGCCACCACCGACGCCGATGACTTTAATCACCGCGTCGTTGGTCAGTTCCATAGGTTCAAACATAATTTCTCTCCGTTTTGTGCCTGTCGCCTGAGACCGCTAATATTCTCCGGTCTCTGAAAAATTAAAACTCTTTTCGCAGCCAGCTGTTGAGTCGTTTGATCCACGAGCCGACTGACACACGTTTTTCCACTTCTGCTTCACCACTCAAATGGGACTCTTTCCCGTAGTGAAGCAACCCAACCGCCGTGGAATAATACGGCTCCTGGGCGTAATCCGTAAGTCCGGTAATATTGAGCGGCGCACCAATACGCACCTGCGTATGGAACACTCGCTGTGCGCAGGCGGCTAAGCCTTCAATCTGCGCGGCACCGCCTGTTAACACAATCCCCGCCGCCAGATGATGTTTCACACCCTGCTGACGAAGCTGCTCCTGCAACTGTAAAATCTCTTCGTTTACCAGATTGAGCAGTTCGGTATACCGCGGCTCAATCACTTCCGCCAGCGTCTGACGCTGGAGGCTGCGCGGCGGACGACCGCCCACGCTCGGCACTTCTACGCTCTCGTCTTTACCGACGATGGAGCCGAGTGCGCAGCCATGGCGCACTTTGATGGCTTCGGCATCGCTCGGCGGCGTACCGAAGGCATAGGCGATATCGCTGGTGACGACGTTCCCCGCATAAGGGATCACTTTTGTGTGACGTAACGCCCCACCGGTATAGACGGCAATATCCATTGTACCACCGCCGACGTCTACAACGCAGACACCCAGCTCACGTTCGTCTTCTGTCAGCACAGAATAACTGGACGCCAGTCCGGCAAAGATCAGTTGGTCAACTTTCAGGCCACAACGTTCAACGGCTTTGACAATGTTTTTCGCCATATCGTTATGACATGTGATCAAGTGCACTTTTGCCTGCATACGCACGCCCGACAGACCCACCGGGTTCTTGATCCCTTCCTGGTAATCAATGGCGTACTCCTGCGGAATCACATGCAGGACGCGATGCTCATCGCGAACGCGTACGGATTTAGCGGTATGCACCACGTTTTCAACGTCTTCCTGCGTCACTTCTTCTTCTGAAATCGGCACCATACCAATTTCATTCTGGCAGCTGATGTGTTTACCTGAAAGCGCCAGATACACTGACGAAATCTGGCAATCTGCCATTAATTCGGCCTGGTCAATGGCACGCTGTACGCATTTAACCACGGACTCCAGGTCATTAACCCCACCTTTATCCATACCACGGGACGGGCAGCTGCCCACGCCAATGATATTGATCATACCGTCGGGCAGAACTTCCCCTACTAAAGCGGCGACCTTCGCGGTGCCAATCTCCAGTCCAACTACCAGTTTTCTGTCCGTCGCCTTGATCATTGTTGCTCTGCCTGTGCCTGATTCTGTTGCTGATTAGGATCCTCAATGGGAGCCGGTTTCCATCCGACCGCCGCGCCTGAGTCATAGCGCAAGTCAACGTAGCTAATCTCTTTGCCATCGGTCTGCGCCTGCTGCAAAAGCACCGGGTACAGTTCAACAAAGCGGGACAGGCGTTTCATCGTATCGCCCCGCCCAAGATTGAGCTTAATATCGTTGTTCAACGTTAATTGCCAGGAGCGCCGCGCGGTCATGGCCGCCTCTTTCAACGTGAACTTATCCTTAGCCAGCTCTTTACCCATATCACGGTAGCCCTGCAAAACTTCGTTTTCGCTGCCTTCCGGACCGTACAGCAGAGGTAATCCCTCTTTACTGACGCGATCCGCAGGTACGCTGAACGAATTGCCGTCGGCATCCACCATGTGCTGATCATTCCACCGCGCTATAGGCACATATTCAACCAGATGAATCTTCAATTCATCGGGCCATTGCTTACGAACGCTCGCCTGTTTGATCCACGGCAGGCGCTCGATCTGGCTCTGAATGATGTTAACGTCCTGCGTCATAAAGGTGCCGGGCGATCCCAGCGCCAGTATGGACTGACGAATATCATCATTACGCGTGTAATGCCGTTCGCCCGTGACTACCAGTCTGGAAAGGGGTAAACGTTGCGCGTCATCCATCCAGCCCAGCACCATCCAGCCGCTCACCAGCACGGTACACACTACCGTAAGCAGGAAAATAATCCCTGCCAGACGCGTTCCATTATTCCGTCGTGAGGAGCTAACCTCTTCCTCACTCTGGTTGCGCGTGTTCAGTGCCGCCTGCGACATATCAGTCCGCCAATGCCAAAATTCTTACAACCAGCTGCGAGAAGCTCATTCCCGCCTGGCGCGCCGCCATCGGCACCAGACTATGGCTGGTCATGCCCGGCGAGGTATTCGCTTCCAGGAGATAAAACTGACCATCGCTGTCCTGCATGGCGTCAATGCGACCCCAGCCCTGACAGCCTAACGCGGTCCATGCTTTTTGCACCAGATCGCGTAAATGCGATTCATCGCTTGCTTCTAAACCGGAAGGACAGAAATATTGTGTCTCATCAGAGAGATACTTCGCCTCATAATCATAGAAGGTTCCAGCGGGTTGGATGCGAATTGACGGTAAAATTTCTTCACCGAGCACGGCCAGCGTAAATTCCGGGCCACTGAGCCATTTTTCAATAAGAACATCTTCATCATGTTGAAAAGCCATTGTCAATGCATCCTGTAATGCACTGGCTTCGGTGACTTTTGACATGCCCACGCTGGACCCCTCGCGGCTCGGCTTCACAATCAGCGGTAAGCCCAGCGCGGAAATCTGTGCCGTAACGGCGTCATCAAGACCCGCTTCGAAGGCCTTACGGGTTAGCGCCACCCAAGGGGCGACCGGTAAACCCGCGCCCTGCCACAACAATTTGCTGCGCAGTTTGTCCATGGAGATCGCCGACGCCATCACGCCGCTGCCGGTATAGGGCAGCCCGATCAGCTCCAGCAATCCCTGTAACGTGCCATCTTCTCCCCCGCGACCGTGCAGGGCAATAAACACTTTCTGATAGCCGAGCGCTTTTAACTGCGTGACATCGGTATCGCGCGGATCAACAGGATGGGCATCAACGCCCCCTTCGCGCAGACCGGCCAGCACTGCCGCGCCGGAATTCAGCGATACGTCACGTTCCGCAGAGGTTCCGCCAAAGAGGACGGCAACTTTCTCAGCCATGATGTTCTTCCTCCTGGGTTTGCGGTTTCAGTTTACTTTCAGCAAGGCTGCGGGCAATTTTGCCGATATTGCCTGCGCCCTGCACCAGAATCAGATCGTTGCCGGTTAATACCGGCGCCAGCATCGCCGCCACCTGCGCGTGATC
Source organism: Enterobacter sp. K510 (assembly GCF_055804875.1). NCBI lineage: Bacteria > Pseudomonadati > Pseudomonadota > Gammaproteobacteria > Enterobacterales > Enterobacteriaceae > Enterobacter > Enterobacter sp. K510. The sequence continues at coordinate 117,334 of NZ_JBNRLQ010000006.1, forward strand.
CGGCACAAGGATCGGGTCGATTTTACCGCGACCACGAATGGTACGGCAAAGCGAACGGCTGTCTGCGCCCGGGATCGGCGTTTCGCCGGCGGAATACACATCCAGCATCAGCAGGGTATCCACCTGCGTCAGCACGTTGGCGAAATCGTCATACAGATCGCGGGTACGGGTATAGCGGTGCGGCTGGAAGATCATGATCAGATTTTTTTCCGGCCAGCCCGCGCGCGCCGCTTTGATCGTGGCGTCCACTTCCGTCGGGTGATGACCGTAATCATCAACCAGCATCGCGGTGCCTGCTTTCCCGTTCACCGTTTCTAACGGGAATTCACCGAGGAAATCGAAACGACGGCCGGTGCCCTGGAAACTTTCCAGCGCGCGCAGGATCGCCGCATCGTCGATACCTTCTTCTGTAGCGACCGCTACCGCCGCCGCTGCGTTCAGCGCGTTATGGCGACCCGGCGCGTTCAGCGTTACGTGCAGCGCAGGCTTGTCCTGACGCAGCAGCGTAAAGTGACCCTGCGGCCCTGTCTGGCGATAATTTTCAATGCGCACATCCGCATCATCACTGAAGCCATAAGTGGTCGTCTGACGTCCCACACGCGGCAGCAGCTCACGGATCACGCCATCGTCGACGCACATCACCGCACGACCATAAAACGGCAGGTTGTGCAGGAAATTAATGAACGTCTGCTTTAAATTTTCGAAGTCGCCCTGGTAGGTATCCATATGATCGGCTTCGATATTGGTAACAATCGCCACCATCGGCTGCAAATGCAGGAAAGAGGCATCGCTCTCATCCGCCTCGGCGATGAGATAACGGCTGTGACCGAGACGCGCATGCACGCCCGCCGCTTTCACCAGACCGCCGTTAACGAAGGTCGGATCCAGCCCTGCTTCCGCATAAATACTGGCCACCATCGCCGTGGTGGTGGTTTTACCGTGCGTACCGGCGATGGCGATACCGTGACGAAAACGCATTAACTCCGCCAGCATTTCAGCGCGGCGGATCACCGGAATGCGCGCTTCATGAGCGGCGACGATCTCCGGGTTATCCGCGGTAATGGCGCTCGACACCACCACCACGCTGGCATCCAGTACGTTTTCCGGACGGTGATTGAAGTAGATGGTCGCGCCGAGGGAAGACAACTGCTGCGTCACCGGATTGGGCGCCAGATCGGAGCCGCTGATCTGATAGCCTTCGTTGGCCAGCACTTCAGCGATACCGCCCATACCGGCACCGCCAATGCCAACAAAGTGAATGTGCCGGACGCGACGCATCTCGGGCACGATAGAACGCAGTTTCGCCAGTTGTTGTGTATTCATTCTCTAAACGCCATCGACTTCAAAAATTCGTGCGACGCAAAAGGCGTCGCGATCTTTATGCCTGTGCTGCAAGGCATACTGCTCTGGCAACCCGATCGGTTGCATCCGGTATGGCGGCGGCACGTGCGCGCTCTGCCATGACTAATAATGTTCTGCGATCCCAGCCCGCCAGCGTCTCTGCCACGGCATCGACGGTAAACTGCGGCTGTTCAAGGATCTTTGCCGCGCTCGCTTTTTCAAGCGGCAGGGCATTCCAGTACTGCTGCCGATCTTTGTGCTGGAAGGGCACAAACAGCGCCGGTAAACCGGCGGCGGCAATTTCGCTCACCGTTAACGCGCCGGAACGGCAAACCACGACATCGGCCCAGGCATAAGCTGCCGCCATGTCGTCAATAAATTCGGTCACTTTATGCTGCGGCTGACCGTTTTCCGCATACGCCTGCTCGACGGTCTGCTGCGCGCCCTTGCCGCTCTGATGCCAGATGGTGACGCGGTCGGCGAGCTTCGCGGCGACCTGCGGCATGGTCTGGTTCAGAATGCGCGCCCCCTGGGAGCCGCCCACCACCAGCACACGCACCGGCCCTTCACGACCGGCAAGGCGATCCTGCGGCAACGGCAGCGCCAGCACATCGGTACGCACCGGGTTGCCGACCACCTCTGCATTGGCAAAGGCACCGGGAAACGCCTGCATCACCGTTCTGGCGATTTTCGCCAGCCACTTGTTGGTCAGACCGGCAATGCCGTTTTGCTCATGCAGCACCACGGGAATGCCCAGCGACCAGGCCGCCAGCCCGCCGGGGCCTGACACATAACCGCCCATGCCCAGCACCACGTCCGGACGAAAGCGCTTCATGATGGCGCGCGCCTGACGCCAGGCGTTGAAAATTCGCAGCGGCGCCAGCAGCAGCGCTTTCACGCCTTTCCCGCGCAGGCCGGAAATGCGGATAAAATCGATCTCGATGCCGTGTTTCGGCACTAAATCCGCTTCCATTCGGTCGGCGGTGCCCAGCCAGCGAACCTGCCAGCCCTCAGCCATTAAATGATGCGCAACCGCCAGCCCGGGGAAAACATGCCCGCCGGTGCCGCCAGCCATCACCATTAATCGCTTCGCCTGAACACTCATCGAACACCTCGTGTAAACGCCTGGGCTTTTTCCAGACGAGTTTCATAATCAATACGTAACAGCAGCATGATCGCCGTCGACATAATCAACAGACTGGAACCACCGTAACTGATCAGCGGTAGCGTCAGACCCTTGGTTGGCAGCATACCCGCCGCCGCACCGACGTTAACCAGCGCCTGGAAGCTAAACCAGACGCCGATCGAACAGGCCAGAAAGCCGGAAAAACGCTGATCGATCTCCAGCGCCTTGCGACCGATGGACATGGCGCGGAAAGCGACGAAGAATACCATCAAAAGCGCCAGTACCACACCGATATAACCCAGTTCCTCACCAATAATGGCGAAGATAAAGTCAGTATGCGCTTCGGGCAGATATTCCAGTTTCTGTACCGAATTCCCCAGCCCCTGCCCCCACAATTCGCCGCGACCAAATGCCATCAACGACTGGGTAAGCTGGTAACCGCTGCCGAACGGATCGTCCCACGGACGCCAGAAAGAGGTCACGCGGCGGATACGATAGGGTTCGGCGAGGATCAGCAGCACCACCGCGGAGATGCCCATGCCGATAATGGCGATGAACTGCCACAGCTTGGCGCCCGCCAGAAACAGCATCGCCAGCGTGGTGACAAAGAGCACCACCACCGTACCGAGGTCAGGCTGCGCCAGCAGTAACACCGCCAGCACGAGGATCACGCCCATCGGTTTTAAGAAGCCGCGCAGGTTATTTCGCACCTCATCAACCTTACGCACCAGGTAGTTCGCCAGATAGCAGAACAGCGATAGCTTGGTAAATTCCGCGGGCTGGAAACGCATCAGCCCTAAATCGATCCAGCGCGATGCCCCGTTGATCGAGCTGCCCACCACCAGAACCAGCAGCAGCATGATAATGGCGAGGATCAGCATCGCCGAGCTGTAGCGCTGCCAGAAGGTCATCGGCAGACGCAGGGTGATCACCGCCAGACAAAACGCGAGGAACAGGTACAGCGCGTCACGTTTGGCGAAGAAGAACGGATCGTTAGTCAGGCGCTGGCCGACCGGCATCGACGCCGAGGTCACCATGATAAAACCTACCGCACCCAGGCCAAGCGTCAGCCACAGCAGCATGCGGTCATACATGATCAGACTGTCGGTGTCTTTCTCACGGGATCCCATGACCCAGCCACGAAGTGCCGAGCCAGCCCAGCCAAGGATACCCATCCCCGGCAGGCGCGGCAGTCGAAGGCGCGGTAGCGATAAACGCATCAGCCTAACTCCCTCGCCAGACGGGTAAAGAGATCGCCCCGTTGTTCGAAATTCTTAAACTGATCGAGACTGGCGCAGGCGGGCGACAGCAACACCATGTCCCCGGCTTTTACCTGCGGCGCGATCAGGCGCATCGCCTGTTCCATGGTTTCCGTTTGCACGGCAACGTCCGGACGCAGCGCGGCAAGTTCAGCGCCGTCGCGGCCAAAGCAGTACAGGCGAACACGATCGCCGGTCAGATAACGCGCCAGCGGCGAGAAATCCGCGGATTTGCCGTCGCCGCCGAGCAGTAAATGTAAGGTGCCGTCCACCTGCAGGCCGTTCAGCGCCGCTTCGGTGCTGCCGACGTTGGTGGCTTTGGAGTCGTTGATCCAGCGTACGCCGTTATGCTCAAGGGCCAGCTGGAAACGGTGCGCGAGACCGGTGAAGGTGGTTAGCGCTTTCAGGCTGCTGGCGCGCGGTATACCGGCGGCATCCGCCAGCGCCAGCGCCGCCAGCGCATTGGTGTAGTTATGCTGCCCCGTAAGCTTCATCTCTTTTACGTTCAGCACCTTTTCGCCCTTCACGCGCAGCCAGGTTTCCCCCTGCTGGCGGTTCAGGTGATAGTCGCCCACATCCACGCCGAAGCTGATGCAGCGTTCATCAGCGCCGCGCACCGGCATGGTCAGCGCATCATCGGCATTCACCACGCAGACTTTGGCGTTTTCATAGACGCGCAATTTCGCCGCACGATACTGCTGGAGGCCAAACGGATAGCGATCCATATGATCTTCAGTGACGTTCAGGATCGTCGCCGCCACGCTGCGCAGGCTGGTGGTGGTTTCCAGCTGGAAGCTCGACAGTTCCAGCACATACAGTTCACAGGCGCCGTCCAGCAGCATCAGCGCAGGCAGGCCGATATTGCCGCCGACGCCAACGTTCATACCCGCAGCTTTCGCCATCTCGCCCACCAGAGTGGTGACGGTGCTTTTACCGTTTGAACCGGTAATGGCGACGATCGGCGCCTGGGCTTCACGGCAAAACAGTTCGATGTCGCCGATAATCTCCACGCCTTCATCGGCGGCGGCGCTGAGGGACGGATGCGCCAGCGCCATGCCGGGACTGGCGACAATCAGATCGGCGGCCAGCAGCCAGTCGTCATTCAGACTACCAAGATGGCGCTCCACCGTTTCCGGCAGCTTGTCCAGCCCCGGCGGCGCAACGCGCGTGTCCATTACCCGCGGGTTAACGCCGCGCGCAAGGAAAAAGTCCACGCAGGACAGGCCGGTTAAACCTAACCCGATGATGACGACTTTTTTGCCCTGGTAATCTGCCATGATTAACGCACCTTCAGCGTTGCCAGTCCGATGAGGACCAGCATCAGCGAAATAATCCAGAAGCGCACAATAACGCGCGGCTCCGGCCAGCCTTTCAGTTCGTAATGGTGATGGATCGGCGCCATGCGGAAGATCCGCTGGCCGCGCAGTTTAAACGAGCCGACCTGCAGGATCACCGACAGGGTTTCCACCACAAAGACGCCGCCCATGATCACCAGCAGGAATTCCTGACGCAGCAGCACGGCGATAATGCCCAGCGCGCCGCCCAGCGCCAGCGAGCCGACGTCGCCCATAAAGACCTGCGCCGGATAGGTGTTGAACCATAAGAAACCGAGTCCTGCGCCGACGATTGCCGTACAGACGATCACCAGTTCACCCGCATGACGCAGGTAAGGGATGTGCAGATAGTTGGCGAAATTCATGTTACCGGACGCCCAGGCCACCAGCGCAAAGCCCCCGGCGACAAACACCGTCGGCATAATGGCAAGGCCATCCAGACCGTCAGTCAGGTTGACTGCGTTGCCGGTACCGACAATCACGAAGTAGGCCAGCAGCACGTAGAACAGCCCCAGCTGCGGCATCACGTCCTTGAAGAACGGCACTACCAGCTGCGTGGCTGGCGTATCGTTACCGGCGAGATAGAGCGCAAAGGCCACGCCCAGCGCGATCACTGACATCCAGAAATACTTCCAGCGGGCAATCAGCCCTTTGGTGTCTTTACGCACCACTTTGCGGTAATCATCCACAAAGCCAATGATGCCGTAGCCGACCAGCACCACCAGTACGCACCAGACGTAAGGGTTGGAGGGATAGGCCCACAGCAGGACGGAAATGACAATCGCGGTCAGGATCATGATCCCGCCCATGGTTGGCGTACCGCGTTTACTGAAGTGCGATTCCGGACCGTCGTTACGGACGACCTGGCCAAAAGCGAGTTTTTGCAGACGGGCAATCATGCGCGGGCCCATCCACAGCGAGATGAACAGCGCGGTCAGCAGGCTGACAATGGCGCGAAACGTCAGATAAGAAAAGACGTTAAAGCCAGAATAATATTTGACCAGATGCTCGGCCAGCCACACTAACATGTCCCGTTCTCCTGTAATGCGTGTACTACCTCTTCCATGGCAGCACTACGTGAACCTTTCACCAGAATGGTGATAATTTGATGTTCTGCGATCAGCGCTTTCAGACGCGTCACGACCGCAGACTTATCGTTAAAATGCTCGCCCACACCGCTGGCGTCGCTAAGGGTTTTACTTGCTGTGCCTACGCTCAGTACCCGATCCAGGCCTGCGGCTTTCGCGGCGGCGCCGACCTGCGCATGACATTCTTCGCTTTCTGCGCCCAGTTCCGCCATATCGCCCACCACCATCACGCGGTAGCCCGGCATTTCAGACAGCACCTGCGTGGCGGCAGTCATGGAACCGACGTTGGCGTTATAGGAGTCATCCAGCAGCAACTGGTTTTCCCCCAACGCAATCGGGAACAAACGCCCCGGTACGGCTTTCAGCTGCGCCAGCCCGGTTTTCACCGCGTCCAGGGTTGCGCCCACTGCCATAGACAATGCCGTCGCGGCCAGCGCGTTAGCGATGTTATGACGGCCAGGCAGCGGCAGCAGCACCTCGACATTGCCGGTCGGCGTTTGCAGGGTGAATTCCGTGCCGTGGGAGGTCACATGGATATTGGTGGCGGTAAAATCGCTGTTGGCGGCATTCTGGCAAAAACGCCAGGTTTTACGATCGCCAATCACGCTCTGCCAGTTAAGCCAGTCGTTATTATCCGCGTTCATGATCGCTATGCCGTTTTGCGGCAGGCCGGTGAAGATCTCACCTTTAGCCTTCGCCACCCCGGCCAGCGATCCGAAACCTTCCAGATGTGCCGCCGCGAGGTTGTTCACCAGCGCCGCTTCCGGGCGGGTCAGACTCACGGTCCAGGCGATTTCGCCCTGGTGGTTGGCACCCAGTTCGATCACCGCAAATTCGTGCTCCGGCGTCAGACGCAGCAATGTCATCGGCACGCCGATGTCATTATTCAGGTTACCGGCGGTATAAAGTGTGTTTCCGCACTGGCTGAGGATCGCCGCGGTCATCTCTTTGACCGAGGTTTTGCCGGAGGAACCGGTCAGCGCCACGACGCGCGTCGGCACCTGTTGACGCACCCAGGCCGCCAGTTCGCCAAAGGCTAAACGGGTGTCTTTCACCAGCAGCTGCGGTAAATCGCACTCCACTTTGCGGCTGACCAGCAGCGCGCCCGCGCCGCCCTCTTTAGCGGTCGCGGCAAAATCGTGAGCGTCGAAACGTTCGCCTTTCAGGGCCACAAACAGGCAGCCGGGCGTCAGTTTACGCGTATCGGTGGTCACCGCATCGATCGTCAGGTCCTGGCCGATCAGTTCACCTTTCAGGATCCCGGCAAGCTGGCTTAAATTCACGCTGATCATGCGACCACTCCCAGCAGACGAGCGGCAGTCACGCGATCCGAGTAATCCAGACGGTTGGTGCCGATAATCTGATAATCTTCATGTCCTTTGCCCGCCAGCAGCACCACGTCATTCTCTTTGGCCTGCATAATGGCGTTGGTCACTGCTTCCGCGCGGCCTTCTACGACACGGGCATGGCCTGCGTCCAGCATACCGGCCAGAATATCGTTGATAATGGCGCGCGGCTCTTCGGTACGCGGGTTATCGTCGGTCACTACGGCGATGTCGGCGAACTCTTCGGCAATGGCCCCCATCAGCGGACGCTTGCCTTTATCGCGATCGCCGCCGCAGCCAAACACGCACCACAGTTTGCCGGTGCAGTGCAGGCGCGCCGCCTGTAAGGCTTTTTCCAGCGCATCCGGTGTGTGCGCGTAATCCACCACCACCGTCGGTTTACCCGGCGCGCTGAACACTTCCATACGGCCGCAAACCGGTTGCAGGCGCGCGGCGGTTTTCAGCAGATCGCTTAACGGGAAATCCAGCGCCAGCAGGGTGGCCAGCGCCAGCAGTAAATTGCTGACGTTAAAGGCGCCCATCAGACGGCTCTCGATCTCGCCTTCGCCCCAGGAGGAGTCAAAACGGATGGTCGCGCCGCTGTCGTGATAGTTGACGTCGGTCGCTTTTAACCAGCGACCATGGCAGTCCGGGTTGATGTGATCTTCCATCGAAACGGCAACCGCGTCCGGCAGTTTTGCCAGCCAGCGGCGGCCCACTTCATCATCGGCGTTCACAATGGCTTCGCCATAATGATGCGCGGAAAACAGCAGCCATTTTGCCGCTTCGTAGTTTTCCATATCGCCATGATAATCAAGGTGATCCCGGCTTAAATTGGTAAAGACGCTGGCGCGGAATTTGAGCGCCGCCACGCGGTGTTGGATCAAACCGTGGGAAGAGACTTCCATTGCGGCCAGGGTCGCGCCCTGTTCTGCCAGTCCGGCAATCACATGCTGAACATCGACCGCAGAGCCGGTGGTATTTTCGGTGGGGATCACATGACCCAGTAAACCGTTACCCACGGTCCCCATCACGGCGCTGGTTTCACCGAGCAGCTGGCCCCACTGCGCGATAAGCTGCGTGGTGGTGGTTTTGCCATTGGTGCCGGTCACGCCAATCAGGCGTAAACGATCTGACGGCTCATCGTAAAAACGGCCCGCCAGCGCGGAGAGGCGTTCATTAAGCTGGCTCAGGTAGATCACCGGCACGCCGTGCATTTCACGCACCTCGCCGTCGGTGGCTTCACCCTGCGCTTCGGCAATAATAGCGGCAACACCCTGGGCAATCGCCTGCGGGATATAACGACGCCCGTCCGTCTGATGACCAACAACGGCCACAAAGAGATCGCCCGACGCCGCCACGCGGCTGTCGAGTGTCATTTCCCGAAGTGCTCTCGCAGGCAGTGCTGGTACCCACGGAGCGAGTAGGTCGCGCAAATTACGATCTGCCACCTGTTGCCTCGCCTTGATTAATCACAAATTCACTTTTCTCGCCCGTCGCCAGCGCATCCGGTTCGATGTTCATGGTGCGCAGAACGCCGCCCATGATGGCACCGAAGACCGGCGCGGAAACGGCGCCACCGTAATATTTACCCGCCTGCGGATCGTTAATCACCACCACCAGCGCGAAACGCGGCTGACTGGCGGGCGCAACGCCTGCGGTGTAAGCAATGTATTTATTGATGTATTTTCCGTCCGGGCCGACTTTTTTCGCCGTACCGGTTTTGATGGCAATGCGATAGCCTTTGATCGCCGCTTTCACGCCGCCGCCGCCAGGCAGCGCCACGCTTTCCATCATGTGCACCACGGTACGCACAATGGATTCCGGGAAGATACGTTCGCCCGGCACCGGGGGATCAACTTTGGTGATCGACAGCGGACGATAAACGCCATAGCTGCCGATCGTTGCGTAGACTCGCGCTAACTGTAACGGCGTTACCATTAGCCCGTAGCCGAAAGAGAAGGTGGCCCTCTCTATGTCAGACCACCGTTGTTTTTGAGGATATAAGCCACTGCGTTCTCCGACCAACCCCAAATTGGTCGCTTTTCCCAGCCCAAAGTGCGAGTAAGTTTCTACCAGCGCTGAGGACGGCATCGCTAACGCCAGCTTTGAAACACCGACGTTACTCGACTTCTGCAATACCCCGGTGAGGGTTAATTCACTGTAACGCGCCACGTCTTTGATTTCGTGACCGTTGATCCGGTAAGGCACGGTGTTGAGCACCGTATTTTCCCGCACCACGCCGCGCTGTAGCGCCGTCATCACCACCATGGGTTTGACGGTCGAACCGGGTTCGAAGACGTCGGTGATGGTACGGTTACGCATGACATCTTTCTGCGTGCCGGTGAGGTTATTCGGGTTATAGGAGGGGCTGTTCGCCATCGCCAGCACTTCGCCGGTGTTCACATCTACCAGCACCGCGCTGCCTGATTCCGCTTTGTTAAAGGCGACGGCGTTGTTCAGTTCTCGGTACACCAGCGCCTGCAGGCGCTCGTCAATACTCAGCGCCAGGTTGTGCGCCGCCTGGCTGTCGGTGGAAGAGATGTCTTCGATCACGCGACCGTAGCGGTCTTTACGCACGATGCGCTCCCCCGGCTGACCGGTGAGCCATTTATCAAAGCTTTTCTCGACGCCTTCAATGCCCTGGCTGTCAACGTTGGTAAAGCCGATGAGGTGAGCGGTAACTTCGCCTGAAGGGTAGTAACGGCGCGACTCTTCACGTAAGTGAATGCCGGGCAGTTTGAGTTTTTTGATGTAATCGCCCAGATCCGGGTTGACCTGGCGCGCCAGATAGATAAAGCGCCCTTTCGGGTTAGCATTGACGCGCGCCGCAAGCTGATCCAGCGGCATATTCAGCGCGTCGGAAAGGGCTTTCCAGCGGTTATCCAGCGAAATGCCGCCTGCGTCATGCAGCTCTTTCGGATCGGCCCAAATCGCTTTTACCGGCACGCTTACCGCCAGCGGGCGGCCAGAGCGATCGGTGATCATACCGCGCGAGGTGGACACTTCCTGCACGCGCAGCGAGCGTAAGTCGCCCTGCCGCACCAGCATATCCGGGTTGATGATCTGCAACCATGCTACGCGCCCCAGCAAAAATGCCAGAGCCAGTAGAATGCAACCGCAAAGCAACGCAAAACGCCAACTAATAAAGTTGGCCTGTTCTTCCTGGCGTTTCGGTTTTAGCGCCTTCGCCGCTGCTTTCATGCGTCGGGTAAGTCCTTATTTTTGTACGACAATATTTTCTTGCGAAGGATCGACATGCTGCATTTGCAGCTTCTCGGTGGCGATCCGCTCAACCCGGCTGTGATCGCCGAGCGCGTTCTCTTCAAGGATCAGGTTGCGCCATTCGATGTCCAGCGCATCGCGCTCCACCACCAGCTGTTCACGCTGGGCGGTGAGTAAGCGCGTGTGGTGCGCGGTAGTGACTACCGTCACCGCCGTGGCAATGATGCAAATGAACAGACAGAGTGGCAGTTTCCCAAATCGCAAAAGATCGTCGCCGATCACGCCAGGCAAAGCATGGCGCTCGTTGCTTCCTAACGATTCTTTAACCTTGCTGAAGGTCTCTGTCACTCTGCTGATCATGCGTTCGTCCTCTCTGCGATGCGCAGAACTGAACTACGGGCGCGTGGGTTCTCTGCCACTTCTTCATCGCCCGGCATCAACTTGCCTAATGCCCGCAGATAACGGCCACCCAGCTTGCTGAGTTGTGCTTCCGTCATCGGTAATCCCGCCGGAACCTGCGGACCACGGCTGTTTTCACGCATAAAGCGCTTCACAATGCGGTCTTCAAGGGAGTGGAAACTGATGATGGAAAGCCGGCCTCCCGGGGCCAGCACGTTGAGCGAGTTTTTTAGCGCCAGCTCAATCTCTTCCAGTTCACTGTTAACCCAGATGCGCACCGCCTGGAAGGTACGGGTCGCGGGGTGTTTGAACTTATCTTTAATCGGCGTGGCCGCAGCGACCACTTCCGCCAGTTCTTTGGTGCGGGTCATCGGATCGAGACGATTACGCTCGACAATGGCGCGCGCAATACGTTTTGCGAAACGCTCTTCGCCGAAGGTTTTCAGCACCCAGGCGATGTCAGCTTCGTCCGCGTTTTGCAGCCATTCGGCGGCAGACTGGCCGCGCGTTGGATCCATACGCATATCCAGCGGGCCATCGCGCATAAAGGAAAAGCCGCGCTCAGGATCGTCAAGTTGCGGAGAAGAAACGCCCAGATCGAGGAGAATGCCGTTGATTTTGCCGGTCAGCCCGCGCTCAGCAACGTAATCTGCCAGCGCCGAGAAAGGCCCGTGCACAATAGAAAAGCGGGGATCATCAATGGTATTAGCAATGGCAATGGCTTCTGGATCGCGATCGATAGCCAGTAAGCGACCTTCCGCTCCCAACTGAGAGAGGATCAAACGTGAATGTCCACCGCGGCCAAAGGTGCCGTCAATGTAAATGCCGTCCGGCTGGATGTTAAGGCCGTTAACCGCTTCATCCAGCAGAACCGTAGTATGTTTAAAATTATCCATCATCGTTATAGAGACAAATCCTGCAATCGATCTGAAAGCTGTTCAGCACCAGATTGCTCAGCGTCGATATCTTCCCTGACCTGTTGATACCAGGTCGTTTCATCCCACAGTTCAAATTTATTAAACTGCCCGACCAGCATCACTTCTTTGTTTAGTCCGGCGTGCTGCCGTAAAACGGGCGGTATCAGTAAACGGCCCGCGCTGTCCATCTGACATTCACTGGCATGGCCCAGCAGTAAACGCTGCACGCGTCGCTCCAGCGGGTTCATGCTCGACAGACGCGATAATTTTTGCTCAATAATTTCCCATTCCGGGAGAGGATAAAGCAGCAGACAGGCGTGGTGGATGTCGATGGTGCAAACCAGTTGACCAGAAGCGTGCCCGACCAGATATTCCCGATGACGGGTAGGCACAGCGAGCCGGCCTTTACTGTCGAGATTAACTAATGTTGCTCCACGGAACATGCCAGTTTCACCTCACCATGACCCTTTTCACCACTTTATCCCACAAATCTCCACTGGAGGAGTTTACGGAGCGGAGGAAAAGCTTGTCAAGCCAGCACTGACGCTAAGCGATTTAAAAGCCAGCCAGCATCAGACAGCGATCGGCACCGGGGAAATTTTGCCCTACCTGCACTGCAAATTAACGTCATGAATATTTGTAAGAAAATAAACCGAATATCTTCATGAGCGCTCCCTCACACTTCTTAGCAGTGCTGAAATATAAAGTGTCAGTTTGCGACGCGGGCGGCATTTTAAGCCATATTGCATTCAGATGACAGCGCCCGTTAAAGCTGCGCATGCCGCGGCTGCGCGGCCATAAGCGCAATTTATAAAAGCCGCCGGGAAAAGTGATGGTTAATTCGGCAAATCAGATGAGGATGTAACAAAACAATTCAAAACATACGAATGCTTACTTCTTATAATGATGAAAAACACGCCACAGGTAATTAATCGCCTTCGTTATTAACGCCCCTGAATTTTTTAAGGATTAATCTGATTCTTAAGCAGGCGTGATAATTTAAAACCAGCAGAAAAGAAAAAGGCAGCTATGGCTGCCTTTCGGGTGGAAATCAAATACGGTTAAGTATGCCGCGGCGGTACAGATTACGCCGGATACGGCTCAGGCCTGGCTTCGGTTTGCGCGGTTCATCAAGGCTTGCCAGGACGATCTCCAGCACGCGCTCCGCCACATCACGGTGACGCTGCGCGACGGCCAGTACCGGGCATTGCAGGAAGTCCAGCAGTTCGTGGTCGCCAAAGGTGGCGATAGCCAGATTCGATGGCAGCTTGCCATCGCGACGCAGCGTGACGTCCATCACGCCCTGCAACAGCGCAAAAGAGGTGGTGAACAGCGCCTGCGGCATCGGGTGTGTTTCCAGCCACTTTTCGAATAGCTGCGCGGCGGCTTCCCGTTCATAACTGTTCGCGTAGAGATACTGCACTTCGCGCGGATCGTCTTTCCAGGCGGTGCGGAATCCCTGCTCGCGCAGGAAGCTTACCGACAGCTCCGGCAGTGCGCCTAAATAAAGAACCGTTTCAGCGGGGAAGGTGCGCAATTCGGCGGCCAGCATTTCGGCGTCGTCCTGATCGGCACCGACCACGCTCGTGAAGTGCTCACGATCCAGCGCGCGATCGAGGGCGACGATGGGGAACGCGTCATTAGCCCAGCGCTGATAAAATGGATGCTCTGGCGGTAACGAGGTGGAGACGATAATGGCATCCACCTGTCGTTGCAGCAGATGTTCAATGCAGCGCATTTCGTTATCCGGCTGATCTTCCGAGCAGGCAATCAGTAACTGATAGCCGCGTTGCCGCGCCTGGCGCTCCAGATAGTTTGCAATCCGCGTATAACTGGTGTTCTCCAGATCGGGAATAACCAGTCCAATCGATCGCGTACGTCCTGCACGCAGCCCGGCCGCTACCGCATTCGGATGGTAGTTATGCTCACGGACCACGGCCATGACTTTTTCAACGGTTTTATCGCTGACACGATACTGCTTTGCTTTACCGTTGATGACATAGCTGGCTGTGGTACGTGAGACGCCGGCTAGCCGGGCGATTTCATCCAGTTTCACAATTGCCTCTCAAGAAAAAAAGATACTCCATAACCTTTTTGAGGATATAGGTTAAATTCCATAACATCTAAACGCAGAATAGTCACTGCGGCAACCGCTTTCGCGCATGCTTTCAATTGAATTCGCAAAAAAAAGCCCGACAAGGAGTGTCGGGCCGGGATTTAGGCTGGCGCTATCGTCTTAACGCATGATCTTATCGCCGCGCGACAGACCCACCACGCCGGAGCGTGCCACTTCGACAATTTTGGCGACATCGCGGATCGTCGCCAGAAAAGCGTCCAGCTTATCGCTGGTGCCGGCAAGCTGAACCGTGTAAATCGACGGCGTCACGTCGATGATCTGTCCACGGAAGATTTCGGCGTTGCGCTTCACTTCTTCACGCCCGTATCCGCTGGCCTGGATTTTCACCAGCATGATCTCACGTTCAACGTGCGCCCCCTGCCCCAGTTCGTTGACGCGCAGCACGTCCACCAGCTTGTGCAGCTGCTTTTCGATCTGCTCAAGCACTTTCGCATCGCCCACCGTCTGAATGGTCATGCGCGAAAGCGTGGGATCGTCAGTGGGCGCTACGGTCAGGCTTTCAATGTTATAGCCGCGCTGGGAAAACAGACCGATCACGCGGGACAAGGCACCGGACTCGTTTTCCAGTAACACAGATAATATCCGGCGCATAATCAGGTCCTCTCCGTTTTGCTTAACCACATCTCATCCATGCCGCCGCCGCGAATGTGCATCGGATAAACGTGTTCACTGCCATCCACGCAGACATCGACAAACACCAGACGATTGTTGCGTACCTGCGCAAGGGCTTCTGCCAGCTGGTTTTCCAGTTCGGCAGGATGGGTAATGCGCATGCCCACATGCCCGTAGGCTTCCGCCAGACGCACAAAATCAGGCAGGGAGTTCATATAGGACTGGGAGTGGCGGCCGGAATAGATCATGTCCTGCCACTGCTTCACCATGCCCAGATAACCGTTATTCAGGTTGAGCACCAGCACCGGCAGCTCGTATTGCAAAGCGGTGGAGAGTTCCTGAATGTTCATCTGGATGCTGCCATCACCGGTCACGCAGATCACCGTTTCCTCCGGCAGCGCCATTTTTACGCCCAGCGCCGCGGGCAGGCCGAAGCCCATGGTGCCGAGGCCGCCGGAGTTGATCCAGCGACGCGGCTTATCAAAGGGATAATAAAGGGCGGCGAACATCTGGTGCTGACCGACATCGGAAGTCACATAGGCGTCGCCCTGGGTTAAGCGCCAGATGGTTTCGATCACCGCCTGCGGCTTAATGCTTTCGCTGCTGGTGTCATATTTCAGACACTGCCGGGCGCGCCACTGGTCGATCTTAAGCCACCAGTCGCGGATATCGTCCAGCGGCTGACTGGAGGTTTCCTGTCCCAGCAGTTCCAGCATCTGCTCCAGCACCTGACGCGCATCGCCGACAATAGGCACATCCGCCGCCACGGTTTTTGAAATGGACGTGGGATCGATGTCGATATGCAGCACGGTGGCATTCGGACAGTACTTCATCAGGTTATTGGTGGTGCGATCGTCGAAACGCACGCCAACGGCGAAGATCACATCGGAATGGTGCATCGTCATGTTGGCTTCGTAAGTGCCGTGCATCCCGAGCATGCCGAGCGCCTGACGGTGCGTGGCCGGAAACGCCCCCAGCCCCATTAATGATGACGCCACCGGCAGATTGAGTTTTTCGATAAGCTCGCGCAGCTGTGCTTCGCAGCCCGCGTTCACCGCTCCACCGCCGACGTAAACCACCGGATTTTTCGCCGCGATCAGCGTTTGCAGCGCGCGTTTGATCTGGCCTTTATGCCCCTGGGTGGTTGGATTATAAGAACGCATGCTGACCGACTCGGGCCATACATAAGGGAATTTGTTTGCCGGGTTCATAATGTCTTTCGGCAAATCGACCACCACCGGGCCGGGACGGCCGCTCGCTGCCAGCCAGAAGGCCTTTTTCAGCACGCCGGGAATGTCTTCTGTCTGTTTGACGAGGAAACTGTGCTTCACCACCGGGCGGGAGATGCCCACCATGTCGCACTCCTGGAAGGCATCGTAGCCAATCAGCGAAGTCGCCACCTGGCCGGAGAGCACTACCAGCGGAATAGAGTCCATATACGCGGTAGCGATACCGGTAATGGCGTTGGTGGCGCCCGGTCCTGAAGTCACCAGCACGACGCCGACTTCACCGGTCGCGCGTGCCAGCCCGTCCGCCATATGCACCGCCGCCTGCTCATGGCGCACCAGCACATGATCGATGCCCCCTACCGTATGTAAGGCGTCATATATATCAAGGACGGCGCCTCCGGGATAACCGAATACTTGCTTTACGCCCTGATCGATAAGCGATCGGACGACCATCTCGGCTCCAGACAACATCTCCATGGTTTGCCTCCAGGCGTTATTTTGTTATTTGAGGATCACCTTAACCGCTCAAAATCAGGCAGGCAATTGGCAAAGGTTTAGCCCGACAGTCATCAGGAAGAAGAAATAAGAGGTCGGCGAAGCTCAGAAAGAAGAATACACCATGATAAGTAAAGACGATGACCAATCGTCACGGTAAAGGGGAATGAGACAGGTAATCATGCATTTTTAACGTCGCGCGAAGGCTGACGTTAAAAATGCATTAGTAGAAAATATTGCATTATAAATGATTAACAGAATAAATAAGACGCTGCGCGTCTGTTAAGATTTAACGACGGCAGACGGAAACCAGCAACTCCTCCATCCATTGATGGCCCTTATCGCGCCCTGCCGCTTCGTGCCAGGAAAGGAAACAGGTGCGGCTATTCAATTTCAGCGGTAACGGCAGAATTTGTAATTCTAATTTCTCGGCATATTCATCCGCTAACCAGCGCGGCGCAATAGCGACCAGATGCGTTTGCGATACGACATTCAGAACGCTAATTAATGCCATGCCCTGATAAGCGATACAGCGCTGTTTTTCCGGCGTGTCATACCATGCCTGGCTAAAAGAGGCATAACGATCCAGCGCCACCACCGCGTGCTCTTCATTATAAACATCGCTTTCCCGTAATGGACCCGTCAGGCGCGGATGTTTTTTACTGGCCACCAGCACCATTTCATCTTTAAACAGAGGAATACAGGAAAACTCCGGACGACGAAATTCTTCATAACCAATCACAAACTCAATCTCCTGATAACGCAGTTGATGTTCAGTATTGTGATTGAGGGAAGATTTAAAGACTAAATGAATATTGGGGGCCATTTCTTCGACGCGATTATAAATCACCGACGTCAGATAATTATCCAGCGGACTACAGACGCATAAATTAAATACCCGTGCGCTGTTAATCGGCTCGAAACCCGCTCCCGGCAGTTCATTCTGAATGAGCTGCAACGCCTGGCGAACAGATCCGTACAGCTGGAAAGCACGCGCAGTGGGCTGGATGCCGCGGCCATAGCGGACAAACAGCTCATCATCGAACATCACTTTCAGACGGGCGACCGCGTTGCTGACGGCGGGTTGCGACATCTGTAAATGCATCGCGGCGCGGGTGATGTTTTGCTCCTGCATCACCACATCAAATACCGTCAGTAAATTAAGGTCGACCATTCGCAGCTTGGGTTTCGTCGCTTCGGATGGATTAATATTGGTAATGTTTTCTTCTGGCATATTGAACTCCACTGTCACGCCAACCTCCCTTTACTTATGCAGTAATAATTTCGTGAAATATTATTTACCATGCATATGAAACAAGCAAAAGAAGATTTTTACAAAATAGGAATATATAAAGATCTCTTGATGAGTAAAGAGATTAAATTTGGTAATCAATGCGGCGTATTAGTGATCAACACATTCACCGTATAACTTGACGCAAATAAAAACATAAACACCATGAATATACATAATCACTTTTATTTAATCGCCATTTCAGTTTCTCTTAACTCAAAACAATAAAGCACCAGAGAATTAACATGATAAGTACAATACTTAACAATATATTCCTGAGACAAAACCAGTATCTGAAACAAGTAATGGAAAATCATAGCGATACAGACAGGAAAATCGTCATTGCGGCTTGCGAACAAAAATAAGCAGTCATGTGTATTTGTCACAAAATGTAAGCGCGTCATTTTTTGAAAAAGGATGTCACTGCCTTTGCTGTCAGATACAGCACAATTACCTCATCACGCCATACGGCTGACGCGCTTAAAAAAGTGCATTTCCGGGATCGGGGGTTGACATCAGATTACGTATCCAGTACCACTAGAAGCATATTGTATTCATCTGGAGCATGACACATGATTCGCCACGTTCGTTTCGCCGGTCTACTACTACTAAACGCATCTTCCTTGCGCGGTGGACTGGTGGGCGACACGCAGAATTAAGTCATCTCCCGGTAGAATAACGAACCCGCGCTATTGCGCGGGTTTTTTTATGCTCGTAGCAAAGCGCCCTCAGACAGAAAAGGACCTAAACCATGAGCCAGCAACAAGTCATTATTTTCGATACGACCTTACGTGACGGTGAACAGGCATTACAGGCAAGCCTGAGCGTGAAAGAAAAACTGCAAATCGCGCTGGCGCTGGAACGTATGGGTGTTGACGTCATGGAAGTCGGGTTCCCTGTCTCCTCCCCTGGCGATTTTGAATCCGTGCAGACCATCGCCCGTCAGGTTAAAAACAGCCGCGTCTGTGCTTTAGCGCGCTGTGTGGAGAAAGATATTGATGTGGCGGCGGAGTCGCTGAAAGTCGCGGAAGCCTTCCGCATTCACACCTTTATTGCCACCTCCCCGATGCACATCGCCACCAAACTGCGCAGTACGCTGGATGAAGTGATTGAGCGCGCGGTCTACATGGTCAAACGCGCCCGTAACTATACCGACGATGTGGAGTTCTCCTGTGAAGACGCAGGCCGCACGCCGATTGAAGACCTGGCGCGCGTGGTCGAAGCGGCGATCAACGCCGGGGCCAGAACCATTAATATTCCTGATACCGTCGGCTACACCATGCCGTTCGAATTCGCCAGTATCATTAGCGGCCTGTATGAGCGCGTGCCGAACATTGATAAAGCCATTATATCTGTGCATACCCATGACGATCTGGGGCTGGCCGTCGGCAACGCCATGGCCGCCGTTAACGCCGGCGCGCGTCAGGTCGAAGGTGCGATGAACGGTATCGGCGAGCGTGCCGGTAACTGCTCGCTGGAAGAAGTGATCATGGCGATCAAAGTACGCCAGGACATCATGAAGGTGCACACCCGTATCAACCATCAGGAAATCTGGCGCACCAGCCAGATGGTCAGCCAGATCTGCAACATGCCGATCCCGGCCAACAAAGCGATTGTCGGCACCGGCGCTTTCGCCCACTCCTCCGGTATTCACCAGGACGGCGTACTGAAAAACCGCTCCAACTACGAAATCATGACCCCGGAATCCATCGGTCTGAACCAGGTGCAGCTGAACCTGACCTCCCGCTCTGGCCGCGCCGCTGTGAAACACCGCATGGACGAGATGGGTTATAAAGAAAGCGACTACAACCTGGACAACCTGTACGACGCCTTCCTGAAGCTGGCGGATAAAAAAGGCCAGGTCTTTGATTACGATCTGGAAGCCTTAGCCTTCATTAATAAGCAGCAGGAAGAGCCGGAGCATTTCCGTCTGGATTACTTCAGCGTGCAGTCTGGCTCTAACGACATCGCCACCGCCTCCGTGAAGCTGGCATGCGGTGATGACGTGAAAGCCGAAGCCGCCAACGGCAACGGCCCGGTCGACGCCGTATACCAGGCGATCAACCGCATCACCGACTACAACATTGAGCTGGTGAAATACCAGTTAACCGCCAAAGGCCACGGCAAAGACGCGCTGGGCCAGGTGGATATCGTGGCGAACTATAACGGGCGTCGCTTCCATGGCGTGGGTCTGGCCACCGATATCGTGGAATCCTCCGCCAAAGCCATGGTGCACGTGCTGAACAATATCTGGCGTGCTAACGAAGTCGAAAAAGAACTGCAACGCAAAGCTATTAAAGAAAACAATCAGGAAACCGTGTGATGTCTAAAAATTATCATATTGCAGTTTTGCCGGGCGACGGCATTGGCCCGGAAGTGATGGCGCAAGCCCTGAAAGTACTGGATGCGATCCGTAACCGTTTTGACATGCGTATTTCTACCAGCCACTACGATGTGGGTGGTATCGCCATTGACCGCCACGGCAACCCGCTGCCGCAGGCCACCGTTGAAGGCTGCGAACAGGCCGATGCGGTGCTGTTCGGCTCCGTCGGCGGCCCGAAATGGGAAAAGCTGCCGCCCGATCAGCAGCCCGAGCGCGGCGCGCTGCTGCCGCTGCGTAAACACTTTAAGCTGTTCAGCAACCTGCGTCCGGCGAAGCTGTACCAGGGGCTGGAAGCCTTTTGCCCGCTGCGTGCCGATATCGCCGCGAACGGCTTCGACATTCTGTGCGTACGTGAACTGACCGGCGGTATCTACTTTGGTCAGCCGAAGGGCCGCGAAGGTAGCGGTCAGCACGAAAAAGCGTTCGACACCGAGGTGTATCACCGTTTTGAGATCGAACGCATCGCGCGTATCGCCTTTGAATCGGCGCGTAAACGCCGCCACAAAGTGACCTCCATCGATAAAGCGAACGTATTACAGTCGTCGATCCTGTGGCGCGAAATCGTGAACGAAATCGCGCAGGAATACCCGGACGTTGAGCTGGCGCATATGTATATCGACAACGCCACTATGCAGCTGATTAAAGATCCGTCGCAGTTTGACGTGCTGCTGTGCTCCAACCTGTTCGGCGACATCCTGTCTGACGAATGCGCGATGATCACCGGTTCCATGGGTATGCTGCCGTCCGCCAGCCTGAACGAGCAGGGCTTTGGTCTGTACGAACCCGCCGGCGGCTCCGCGCCGGATATCGCCGGGAAAAATATCGCCAACCCGATCGCGCAGATCCTGTCGCTGGCGCTGCTGCTGCGCTACAGCCTGGACGCGAACGAGGCCGCCACGGCCATTGAAGTCGCCATTAACCGCGCGCTGGAAGAAGGCGTGCGTACCGGTGACCTGGCCCACGGCGGCGCGGCCGTCAGTACTGATGAAATGGGCGACATTATTGCCCGTTATGTTTCCGAAGGGGTGTGATCATGGCTAAGAGCTTGTATGAAAAATTGTTTGATGCGCACGTCGTCTATGAAGCGCCAGACGAAACCCCGTTGCTGTATATCGACCGCCATCTGGTGCACGAAGTGACCTCGCCGCAGGCGTTTGATGGCCTGCGCGCCCACAAGCGCCCGGTACGTCAGCCGGGTAAAACCTTCGCCACCATGGATCACAACGTCTCGACGCAGACCAAAGACATCAACGCCTCCGGCGAAATGGCGCGCATCCAGATGCAGGAGCTGATCAAGAACTGTAACGAATTCGGCGTCGAACTTTACGATCTGAACCACCCGTATCAGGGGATCGTGCACGTGATGGGGCCGGAACAGGGCATCACCCTGCCGGGCATGACCATCGTCTGCGGCGACTCCCACACCGCCACCCACGGCGCATTTGGCGCGCTGGCGTTCGGCATCGGCACGTCGGAAGTGGAACACGTGCTGGCGACGCAGACCCTGAAACAGGGCCGCGCGAAAACCATGAAGATTGAAGTCACCGGCCAGGCAGCGCCGGGGATCACCGCGAAAGACATCGTGCTGGCGATCATCGGCAAAACCGGCAGCGCCGGCGGTACCGGCTATGTGGTGGAGTTTTGCGGCGACGCGATCCGCGCCCTGAGCATGGAAGGCCGCATGACGCTGTGCAACATGGCGATTGAGATGGGTGCGAAAGCGGGCCTGGTCGCGCCGGATGAAACCACCTTCAACTATGTGAAAGGCCGTCTTCACGCGCCGAAAGACCACGATTTTGACGAGGCGGTGGCGTACTGGTCCACCCTCAAAAGCGACGAAGATGCAGAGTTTGACAGCGTGGTGACGCTGCGCGCCGAAGAGATCGCCCCGCAGGTGACCTGGGGCACCAACCCCGGTCAGGTGATCTCGGTGAACGATATTATTCCCGATCCGGCCTCTTTTGCCGATCCGGTCGAACGCGCCTCCGCCGAAAAAGCGCTGGCCTACATGGGCCTGAAACCGGGCGTGCCGCTGACCGAGGTGGCTATCGATAAAGTATTTATCGGCTCCTGCACCAACTCACGCATTGAAGATCTGCGCGCGGCGGCTGACATCGCCCGCGGGCGCAAAGTGGCGCCAGGCGTACAGGCGCTGGTGGTGCCGGGTTCCGGGCCGGTGAAAGCTCAGGCGGAAGCGGAAGGGTTGGACAAGATTTTCATCGAAGCCGGTTTTGAATGGCGTCTGCCGGGCTGCTCCATGTGTCTGGCAATGAACAATGACCGCCTGAACCCCGGCGAGCGTTGCGCCTCCACCAGCAACCGTAACTTCGAAGGACGTCAGGGCCGCGGCGGACGCACGCACCTGCTGAGCCCGGCCATGGCAGCGGCTGCCGCCGTCACCGGTCACTTCGCTGATATTCGCAACCTGAAATAAGGACACCATCATGGCAGAGAAATTTATTCAACATACCGGCCTGGTGGTTCCGCTGGATGCCGCCAACGTCGATACCGACGCGATCATTCCGAAGCAGTTTTTGCAGAAAGTGACCCGCACCGGTTTTGGCGCGCATCTGTTTAATGACTGGCGTTTCCTGGACGACAAAGGCCAGCAGCCGGATCCTGACTTCGTGCTTAACTTCCCGATCTACAAAGGCGCGTCCATTTTGCTGGCGCGGGAAAACTTTGGCTGCGGCTCCTCCCGTGAGCACGCCCCCTGGGCGCTGACCGATTACGGCTTCAAAGTGGTGATCGCCCCAAGCTTCGCCGACATCTTCTACGGCAACAGCTTTAACAACCAGCTGCTGCCGGTGAAACTGAGCGACGCCGAAGTGGATGAACTGTTTGAGCTGGTGAAGGCCAATCCGGGGATCCGCTTTGAAGTGGATCTGGAAGCGCAGGAAGTGAAGGCCGGGGATAAAACCTACCGCTTTAACATCGACGCCTTCCGCCGCCACTGTATGCTGAACGGGCTGGACAGCATCGGCCTGACCTTGCAGCACGACGACGCCATCGCGTCTTACGAAGCAAAACAACCGGCGTTTATGCGCTGATCGGCTTGCCGGATGGCGCTTTGCTTATCCGGCCTACAATGTCACTCGTAGGCCGGGTAAGGCGAAGCCGCCACCCGGCACATACCACGAAGCTACACATCCTTCACCCGGCTGGTGATGCCAAGCGTGACCAGCGAAATCCCGGCAATCACCCAGTACACCACCCCGTGACCGTAACTTTGCGCCAGCGCGCCCTGGATCACCCCGGCTAAAATCACGCCGGTGGAGATACTGTTGGTGAACAGCGTGGTCGCCGATCCCGCCCGACCCGGCATCAGATCCTGGAACCACAGCATGCCGATCCCGGCGACAATGCCAATAAAAATGGCGTTAAACAGTTGCAGGATGAGCAGCGCCACATGGCTGTGGAAGAAAATCAGGCCGATATAAAACAGCACGCCCGCCGCCACCGCGAGAGTCATCATGCGGCGTTTGCCGAAGCGCTTAACGTAGAAGCCTGCGAGGATCATCGCCGGGATTTCCAGCCCTGCCGCCGTACCCATCAGGATCCCCGCCAGCTTATCCGGCAGCCCCAGATCGGCACTGATCCACAGCGGCATATCGATGATGTACATGGTGTTGCAGGTCCACATCAGCGTGGAGGCGATAAACAGCAGACGCACGTTTTTGTCGCCCCAGCCGCTGACGCGGGTGACCGGCACATCGGCCGCCTGCTCCACCCTCGCCACCGATGGCAGGATCAGCGCAATCAGCGCCAGGCTGATGGCGAAGATCCCGGCGGCGATGCAGAACATGGCGGTGAAGCCGTAATTCAGCGCGATCATAAAGGCCAGCGGCGGGCCGATCACCCACGCCAGCGACAGCTGCGCACGCATCACCGAGCTGAACATCACCACTTCACGCGCCGAGTTATCGGCATATTCCCGCGCGAGGGCAAACAGCTGCGGCATGGCGGTATTGGCGATAGAGGCCAGCAGCACGCCGCAGGTAATGAGCGTCAGATAGTGGCGGTTGAAGGCAAACAATAGCGCATTGCCGATGGCCATGGCGCAGCAGAGCATGATCAGTTTGCGGCGATCGCCCCGGCTGTCGGATCGTTTCGCCAGCCACAGGCTCACCAGGATCCCGGCGATGGCGTTGACGGTATAAAACAGGCCCACCCAGAAGGGTTGCGCGCCCACCTCACGGCTGAGAAACAGACTGAGCGTCGGCGCCTGCAATGCGCCGGCGATCCCCATCATAAAGGCAACGATCATAAACGCGGCATAGACCCCGTTCAGACGTCTGCCCATCGTCATAAGCCACAGCATAATTCGTCCTTTTGCGCGCGCAAACAATGAAAAAAGCCAGCAGATGATACCTGCTGGCGTGGCGATAAGCACCAATACTCAGTCACACATGGTGGAAGCGAATGCTGTAGCAGCCCTCCCCGCTTCCATCGACGTTCAGTATTGGCTTAATATAGGGATTAATAAATTGATGAGTTTTCGTCAGGAGTTCCCCTTTTATGTCGTCGGGCCGTCTGCAACAACAATTCATCCGCCTGTGGCAGTGTTGCGACGGCGCGTCTCAGGAAACCACGCTGAGTGAACTGGCGGAGCTGCTGAGCTGTTCGCGTCGTCATATGCGTACCCTGCTCAATACCATGCAGGCGCGCGGCTGGCTGACATGGGAAGCGGAAGCCGGGCGTGGTAAGCGCTCACGCCTCACCTTTCTTTATACCGGACTGGCGCTGCAACAGCAGCGTGCGGAGGATCTGCTGGAGCAGGATCGCATCGATCAGCTGGTGCAACTAGTGGGCGACAAAACCGCCGTGCGGCAGATGCTGGTGTCGCATCTGGGACGCAGTTTTCGCCAGGGCCGCCACATTCTACGCGTGCTCTATTACCGCCCGCTGCGTAATCTGCTGCCCGGCACCGCGTTAAGACGCTCTGAAACCCATATCGCCCGCCAGATCTTCAGCGCCCTGACGCGGGTAAATGAGGAAAACGGGGAACTGGAAGCGGATATCGCCCATCACTGGCAACAGCTTTCGCCGCTGCACTGGCGATTTTATCTGCGGCCCGGCATCCATTTTCACCACGGGCGCGAACTGGAGATGCGCGACGTCATCACCTCCCTTGAGCGTATCAACGCCTTTCCGCTCTATTCGCACATCATGCAGATCGTCTCTCCCACGCCCTGGACGCTGGACATTCACCTCTCTGAGCCGGACAGCTGGCTGCCCTGGCTGCTGGGCCATGTGCAGTCGATGATCCTGCCCCACGAATGGGAGTCGATGAGCAACTTCGCCAGCCTGCCGGTCGGCACCGGCCCCTATGCCGTCACCCGTAACAACAGCAGCCAGCTGAAGATCCAGGCTTTTGACGACTACTTTGGCTTTCGCGCGTTGATTGACGAAGTGAACGTCTGGGTGCTGCCGGAAGTGAGCGACGATCCCAGCGGTGGCCTGACGCTGGAAGGCCCCGGCGAGGGCGAAAAAGCCGTCGAGAGTCGTCTTGAAGAGGGCTGCTATTACCTGCTGTTTGATGCCCGCACGCCCAGGGGCAACAATGCGGCGGTGCGGGACTGGATCAGCCATGTGCTCTCCCCTGCCAGCCTGCTGTATCACGGCGACGAGCACTATCAGCGCTTCTGGTTTCCGGCGTACGGTCTGCTGCCGCGCTGGCACCATGCGCGACCCGGCGGCAGTGAAATCGAAAAACCCGCCGGTCTGGAATCCCTCACCCTTACTTATTATCGGGAACATCAGGAGCACAAAGTCATCGCCCGCTCGATGATCGCCCTGCTGGCACAGCACCATGTGCGGCTGGAGATCCAGGAGGTGGAGTACGAGGAGTGGCACAGCGGCGAAGTGACCAGCGATATCTGGCTGAACAGCGCCAACTTCACGCTGCCGCTCGATTTTTCGCTGTTCACGCATTTATACGAAGTGCCGCTACTCCAGCGGTGCATTCCCCGCGACTGGCAACAGGATGCCGCGCACTGGCGCGCAGGCGAAATGAATCTGGCGAACTGGTGCCAGCAGCTGATGGCGAACCGCGCGATAGTGCCGCTGATCCATCACTGGCTGACCATCAACGGTCAGCGCAGTATGCGCGGCCTGCGCATGAATACGCTGGGGTGGTTTGACTTTAAATCGGCGTGGTTTGCGCCGCCGGAGCCATAAGGGAAAAGTCGGTGGGCCCTGTGCCCACCGAACGACCAGCTTACTTAGTCATCTGCTCGGCTGATTTCAGATGCTGCTCAACGACCGGCGTATGTGCGTCAGCCAGCGCCTTCACATCCGGATCTTTGATCATCTTCGCATCGCTTTGCAGTTTCGTCAGCACCATCTTGTGGTCTTTAGTACCGGCGTTTTCCATATACATTTTGTCAAAGTCATCACCGCTCGCTTTTTCCAGCTTCGCTGCCATAGCCTTATGCTCAGCATCCGGCTCCGTCGGCAGCGTGACGCCTTTTTGCTGAGCGACTGTCTGGACTTTGGTCAGAGCCGCACCATGATCGTCGACCATCTTCTGCGCGAAGGCTTTCACGTCGCTGCTTTGCGCTTTGCTCAGCGCAATCTTGGCGGCGGCGATTTCATTGATATTGGCCTGCGCCATATCCTTCACCGCTTTTTCGTCCCCGGAACTGAGCTTAGCGCCCGATGCGGTCTGGCTGGTGGCGTCACTCGTTGCAGTGCTGGACTGTGTCTGGGCTTGCACGCCGAGCGTGGTGAACATCGCAGCCACTGCCGATACGGCCAGCAGTCCTTTCAAGGTTTTGCTCTTTTGCATGTTATTCTCCAGATGGTCATCGGTAAGGTAAATATGAGGTAATTATCTGCACGTAGTCTCCTGCGTAAATGACAACGGCACTACTCAGTATAGTTGAACGCTCAGAGACAGCAGTTTTAGTTAGAGATCTTACAAAGGGCAGCAGGAAATGGCGGGCGTAAAGGTGTGGGAAGGATGCAGCCTGCCCGGCGGCGCAGGCTTGCCGGGCCTACAGGTGTCACCCGGCAAGATGTTGCGGCTGGCTACGCGTCTGTCCCTTTCACCCAGCGCGGCGCTTTCATAATATCGGTGAAATACCACACCAGTTCACACAGCAACCCGGTCAGGGTTTTCTCCATATCCGGCGGCAGCGACTGGCTGTTCAACAGGCGCGTTAACGCCAGGCAGTATTCACAAATCAGATCAGATTCCGGTTCGAAACACGGCGGTTCCGCAGGCAGGGTATCCACCGTGAATTGAGGGATCAGATGCGGTGGAATGACGTCATTCAATGTGGGTTGCAGCAGCATCAGGCAGGCGTTCAGACGCCCGCACATCGCGAGGCGCAGCGCCGGATCGTCGCTTTCGATCAGCGTTTCGGCAAAATGCTCGCAGTGATCCGCCAGCACGGTGAAATCAGTGTCTGCGGTGAAGGGAACGGTAAGTAACGGGTGAGTCTGGTTGAGGGTCGTAGCCATAAGGGCAGCCTCCGGTATGTGAATGTATATTCCGCCACTGAAGAGACCAATCTTACGGGTGGCGGACTGAACGGAGTTGGTCTTACCGGCCATACCGACACCGGCGCGCCTTGCAGCGCCCCCGTCCAGCCCACCATAGAGATGTAGCCAAACGCACGACATAAGAAAGACGCTTACGCGTCATATGTCGCAGGTATGATATGCAGGAGACCAATCCCGGCACCTGATTTTGCAGGCGCGGGAAGATGCTACTGTCAGACGCGATCAACGGCAAGCGGATTTGGCAGTACGGTTTGCGAGAAGGCTCGTAAATACATATCAAAAACAGTCACCCCACCTCATACCCCCAACCATCCCTCATTGCTGCCCGGCAACAAAATCATTACACTAGCGCCGTGCTCAACGGGGTGCTGCGCGAAACGCGTGTGCTGAGAAAATACCCGTCGAACCTGATCCGGATAACGCCGGCGAAGGGATTTGAGGCTACCGCTCAAGTCCTTTGCCACTCTCTTTTATTGAGGTGCAAAGTGTTAAAAAAATGTCTGCCGTTCCTGCTGCTGATTGCCGCGCCCGCCTTTGCTAAACCCGTTCTTACCGTTTACACCTACGACTCCTTTGCCGCTGACTGGGGCCCTGGCCCGAAAGTTAAAAAAGCCTTTGAAGCGGACTGTAACTGCGAGCTGAAGCTGGTGGCGCTGGAAGATGGCGTCTCGCTGCTCAACCGTCTGCGCATGGAAGGCAAAAACAGCAAAGCCGACGTGGTACTGGGGCTGGATAACAACCTGCTGGAAGCGGCCACGCAAACTAAACTGTTTGCGAAAAGCGGCATCCCGAATGATGCAGTGAACGTGCCGGGCGGCTGGAAAAACGACACCTTTGTGCCGTTCGATTACGGCTATTTCGCCTTCGTTTATGACAAAAACAAACTGAAAAATCCGCCGAAAAGCCTGAAAGAACTGGTGGAAAGCGACCAGAAATGGCGTGTGATTTACCAGGACCCGCGTACCAGCACGCCAGGCCTCGGCCTGCTGCTGTGGATGCAAAAAGTCTATGGCGATAAGACGCCGGACGCCTGGCAAAAACTCGCCGCGAAAACCGTCACCGTCACCAAAGGCTGGAGCGAGGCTTACGGCCTGTTCCTGAAAGGCGAAAGCGACCTGGTGCTGAGCTACACCACCTCCCCGGCGTATCACGCCATCGAAGAGAAAAAAGACAACTACGCCGCCGCGGGCTTCAGCGAAGGGCACTATTTGCAGGTGGAAGTTGCCGCCCGCACCGCCGCCAGCAAGCAGCCGGAGCTGGCAGAGAAGTTCCTGAAATTTATGGTGACCCCGGCGTTCCAGAACACCATCGCCACCGGCAACTGGATGTATCCGGTGACCAGCGTGGCGCTGCCCGCGGGCTTTGACCAACTGGTGAAACCGGCCACCACGCTGGAATACTCCCCGCAGGATGTTGCCGCGAAGCGTGCCGACTGGATCAGTGCATGGCAACGCGCCGTCAGCCGTTAATCCCTGGCTGGCTGCTGCCCGGTGCCGCCGCAGCCACGCTGATGGTGGCGGTGGCGCTGGCGGCTTTTTTTGCGCTGTGGATGAATGCGCCAGTAACGGACGTTGCCGCGCTGTTGCAGGACAGCTACCTGTGGCACGTGGTGCGCTTCTCGTTCTGGCAGGCGTTTTTGTCCGCCCTGCTGTCGGTAGCCCCGGCAATCTTTCTTTCCCGTGCCCTGTACCGCCGCCGCTTTCCTGGGCGGCAAATGCTGTTACGCCTGTGCGCCATGACGCTGATTTTGCCGGTGCTGGTGGCGGTGTTCGGCATTCTCAGCGTCTATGGTCGTCAGGGCTGGCTGGCGCAGATTTTCGGATCGCACTGGACGTTTTCGCCTTACGGCCTGCAGGGGATCCTGCTGGCCCACGTCTTCTTTAACCTGCCGATGGCGACTCGCCTGCTGTTACAGGCACTGGAGCAGATCCCCGGCGAGCAGCGCCAGCTTGCCGCCCAGCTCGGGATGCGCGGCTGGGCGTTTTTCCGCTTTGTTGAATGGCCCTGGCTGCGGCGGCAAATTCCGCCGGTGGCGGCGCTGATCTTTATGCTCTGTTTCGCCAGCTTTGCCACGGTGCTGTCGCTGGGTGGCGGTCCGCAGGCCACCACCATTGAGCTGGCGATTTATCAGGCGCTGAGTTACGACTTTGAACCAGGCCGTGCGGCGCTGCTGGCGCTGGTGCAGATGATCTGCTGCCTCGGCCTGGTGCTGTTAAGCCAGCGGCTGAGCAAAGCCATTGCCGTCGGCACAAATCACCTCACCGGCTGGCGCGATCCGCAGGACAGCCTGTTGCGCCGCCTCGCCGATGGCACGCTGATTGTTCTGGCCCTGTTGCTGTTGCTGCCGCCGCTGATTGCCGTGATGGTCGAAGGGCTGAATCGTAGCCTGTTGGATGTGCTGGCGCAGCCGGTGCTGTGGCAGGCGACCTGGACCTCGCTGCGCATCGCACTGTGCGCCGGGGTGCTGTGTGTGATCCTGACCATGATGCTGCTGTGGAGCAGCCGCGAACTGCGCGCCCGCCAGCAACCCTTCGCCGGGCAGGCGCTGGAGCTGTCCGGCATGTTGATCCTCGCAATGCCCGGCATCGTGCTGGCGACCGGCTTCTTTTTACTGCTTAACAACGCCACCGGCCTGCCGGACTCTGCCGACGGCATTGTGATTTTTACTAACGCGCTGATGGCCATCCCCTACGCGCTGAAAGTGCTGGAAAACCCGATGCGCGATGTCGCCGCCCGTTATACGCTGCTGTGCCAGTCTCTCGGCATGGCAGGGCTGCAACGGCTGCGCGTGGTGGAGCTGCGCGCGCTGAAACGTCCGCTGGCGCAGGCGCTGGCGTTTGCCTGTGTGCTGTCGATCGGCGATTTTGGCGTCGTGGCGCTGTTCGGCAATGACGATTTCCGCACGCTGCCGTTTTACCTTTATCAGCAAATAGGCTCTTATCGCAGCCAGGACGGGGCCGTAACGGCGCTGCTGCTGCTGGCGCTGTGCTTTATCCTGTTCACCGTGATTGAAAAACTTCCGGGTCGCCATGCTAAAACTGACTGATACCACCTGGCTTTACCATCACCTGCCCATGCGCTTTACGCTGAATATCGAGCGGGGTGAACAGGTGGCGATCCTCGGGCCGAGCGGCGCGGGGAAAAGCACGCTGTTGAATCTGATCGCCGGGTTTTTACAGCCGGACAGCGGCTCGATCATGCTGGAAAACGAGGATCACACGCGTACGCCACCGTCGAGCCGCCCGGTGTCGATGCTGTTCCAGGAAAACAATTTGTTCACCCATCTGACGGTGCGGCAGAACATTGGTCTGGGGCTGCATCCCGGCTTAAAACTTAACGACACCCAGCGCGCCACTCTCGCGGTCATTGCCGCACAGATGGGGCTGGGATCGCTGCTCGATCGTCTGCCAGATCAGCTCTCCGGCGGGCAACGTCAGCGTGTGGCGCTGGCGCGCTGTCTGGTACGCGAACAACCCGTATTGCTGCTTGATGAGCCGTTTTCCGCCCTTGACCCGGCGCTGCGTCAGGAGATGCTGGCGCTGGTTAACGAGGTGTGTCAGCGCCAGAACCTGACGCTGCTGATGGTGTCGCACAGTGTGGAAGATGCGCTGCGCATCGCCCCGCGCTCGCTGGTGATCGCCGACGGGCGCATTGCCTGGGACGGCAGCACCCAGGCGCTGGTGAGCGGGCAGTCGCCCGCCTCGGCATTACTGGGGATCGCCGCACCGTAACTCTGCCATGAGCCACGACGCAACATTTTTTATTCATAAGTGAAGAATTAACTCCATTTTATTTAAAAAACTGGAGTTAAAAATTCATTGCGTGATCGCCTTCATGCTTTTCTTCCGCGCCCTTTTCCATAATGCCGCCGCCGCACTTGTGGAGCCAAACACTCAGGAGGAAAAATGATAAAGGGATTTAACGCCAGCGCGGCACTCGACAGGCTGGCTTACTGGGCAGGCAGAATGGCGGCGCAGCGCCATCTCACGGCGATCAGGGAAGGATTTATTTTTCTGATGCCGCTGATCATAGCCGCCTCGTTTTTTGTACTCATCAATAATGTGGTACTGAATGAAAAAGCCGGGCTGATGGGACTGCTCGGTATAAAAGCCGACTGGCTTGTTCCCGCCAGAGAAATTGGTATACGCATTTACAATGGCACGCTCAATATTCTGACGCTACTCGCAACAGCGATGATAGCGTGGCGCATGGCGCTCGCGCGTGAACAGGCGGGAGCTATTCATGCGGTCTTCGCGCTGGCCTGTCTGGTGATCTTTTTCCCCCTTGAGCAGACGTTGCAGATGGCGGATCAAATCGTTCGGGTTCCCGGCCTTATCGCCGCCAGCGAAACCGCCGCCAGCGGCCTGTTTGTCGGCATCATCATCGCCCTGATAAGCAGCGAACTGTTGACGCTGGCGCAGCGCAGTCGCTATCTGGCGATCCGCATGCCTGACAGCGTTCCACCCGCTGTAGCCAGCTCTTTTAACGTTATTCTTCCCATGTTGTTGCTGCTCACCCTGTTTGGCCTGCTGGCAGTGTTAATTGAAGTATGTTTCGGCACTAACCTGCACCATCTGGTGAACGAGGTTGTGCAGGCGCCGCTGCAAAACGCATTACAAAGTCTGCATGGCGTGCTCGGCCTGCTGTTCAGCATGAATATGCTGTGGTTTTTCGGCATCCATGGCGTATCGATCATGATGCCGATCACCGAGCCAACGCTGCTGGTGGCGATCCAGGAAAACGCCGCCGCGCTTCAGCAGGGCGCTGTTCCGCCACACATTGTCACCAAACCTTTTATTGACGCTTTCGGATATATGGGCGGCGGCGGGCAGACCATCGGATTGGTTATCGCCATGCTCATCGCCTCGCGCCGGGAAGATCACCGGACCATCACCCGGCTTTCCGGCGTGCCGTCGTTGTTCAACATCAATGAGCCGATGATTTTTGGCATCCCGATTATCTTTAATCCGCTGCTGCTGGTGCCCTTTATTCTGACGCCGCTCCTGAGCGTCGGCATCGCCTGGTTCGCCACCGCGCTTGAGCTGATCGATAAAACCACCGTGCTGATCCCCTGGACCACGCCGCCAGTGCTCTCCGCATTTCTCGCCACGGGCGGGGACTGGCGCGCCGCGCTGCTGGCCCTGCTGTTGCTGATACTTTCGGTGTTGATCTATCTGCCTTTCGTGCTGGCGCTGAATCGCCAGAAACAAGCGGAACAAGGAGCATAACGGATGAAAATTGTCTGTCTGCCGCTGGATGCCCGCCCCTATAACTACGATTTTCTACAGTCGCTGGCGGCGATGGATAGCCAGCTGACGCTAGTGATGCCGCCGCGTGATTTGCTCGGTTTCCGCAAAACACCCGCCCACTTTGCCGCGCTCACCGCGTTTATCGAGGCGCATATGGCTGGTGCCGATGCGCTGATCCTGTCGCTGGATATGCTGATTTACGGCGGCCTGCTGCCTGCGCGTACGCATCATTTAACGCCAGAGGCGCTGCACGCGCGCCTTGACTGGCTGCGTCAGCTCCATCAGCGTTATCCGGCAGTAGAAATCTCCGCCTCCTCGCTGATCCTGCGTACCCCCGCCTATGATTCCGCCGAAGAAGAGCCGGATTATTATGCGCACTGTGGCCGGGCCATCTGGCAGTACGGCATTTACCGCGACCGCGACGCACAGGGTCTGCTGACGGCGGAAGAACAGCTGGAGTATCAGCGTCTGGCGGCAGAGCTGGACAGCGCAGCAAGAACGGATTTCGAACAGCGTCGGCAGCACAATATCGCCGTCACGCAGGCCGCGCTGGAGCTGGTTACTGATGGTGTGCTGGCGTGTCTGCTGATCCCACAGGATGACGCCTCGCCCTTTGGCTATACCGCCATGGATCAGCGCCAGCTTTACCGGGCTATCGCCGCGAATCGCCTGCAGGATCGCGTCTGGCTGCACCCCGGCACCGACGAATCAGGTTGTACCTTACTGACCCGGGCCTGGCTTACACGGCAACCAACGCGGCTGAAATTTGCGGTCTGCTGGTCGAATCAGGCTTTTCGGCAATTTGTGCCTGAGTATGAAGATCGACCTTTTGAAGAGAGCCTGCTCTCCCACAGCCGCGCCTGCGGTATTGCCCTTTGTGATGATCCGGCAAATGCGGACGCGCTGCTGGGCATCAACGGCTGCGGCGAGGTGATGCAGGAGGGCTGGATGCAGCAGAACAATAAAGCGCTCTCTTATTACCGTAACCGCAGCCTTACCGCCTTTTGCGACACGCTGGCTTCATGGATTGGTGGCAAACCGGTCGGCATTGCCGATGTCGCTTTCAGCAACGGCGGCGAGCGGGAGTTAATTGAAATGCTGGATCACCATCGCCTGCTGGATCGCCTCAGCGCCTATGCAGGCTGGAACATTGCCTGTAATACGCTGGGCACCGTACTGGCCGCCCTCGCCTTCGCCTGTCGCGGCGACCGCCCGCAGCAGGCACGCAATTTTATGCTGGAACGTCTGGTGTCGGACTGGGCTTATCAGAGCGAAGTGCGATTTGCGGTACAGGAAACCGTGCTGCCTGCGCTGGGCGCCAGCTATGCGCAGTTCGGCAAACACGAAGCGGCTATTCTGGCAACCATTGCCACGCGCGTTAAACAATGCTGGCAGCAGACGCTGCACAACAGTTTTTCTGGCCAGCAGCTCGTCATCGACGAGGTTCGCGCGCCCTTCAAACGGATGAGCGGCCTGGCTTTTACCGTCTCTTTAAAACCCCCATCATCGCCCAGCCGTGATTAAAGGATGTTTATGTCGATCAGTGCGTTAATTAAAATGCATCACAACCAACTCACCCGCACCGAGCAGCGGCTGGCGGATTATATTCTGGCCCATCAGCAGCAGGTGATCATGCGCAATATCGCGAGCCTTGCCAGCGCAACGCAGCTGGGCGAAGCGACGATCGTGCGCTTTTGCCGCAAGATTGGCCTGGCAGGTTTTGCGGCGCTGAAAAGAGAACTGACCGCAGAACAGCTCCAGTCGCTACAACCGCTGCCTCAAAGCGACAGTCCCGCCGAACAGCCCTCATTACTGGACGTGGCGCGTCGGCTGCATCAGCTTAATCAGGCATCGCTGGACGAAACCCTGGCGCTGCAAAGCAACGCTACCCTGGAGCAGGCGGCGACTTTGCTGCTCGGTGCCAGCCAGATCAATGTGTACGGTATCGGCATGTCGGGCATCAGCGCGCTGGAGGCAAAGTATCGCTTTATGCGCATCGGCATGCGAATTGACGCGCATACGGATAACCATACGATGCTGCTGAATTCTGCGCTGGTGGGCAAGCAGGATCTGGTAATAGGCATCAGCCATACCGGAGAAACGCGCGATCTGGTCGATGCTTTTCAGAACGCAAAGCAGAATGGCGCTAGCACGCTGGCAATCACCCGCTATTTGCATTCACCTTTAACGTCCTTTGCTGATGTCACGTTATTAACTGGAGGGTCGCAGAATCGCTATGAAAGCGATGCGTCTATGATCAAAGCATCGCAAACCTGGCTTATTGATTTGCTGTTTAATATGGCGATCTTTATTAATCAGGGACGATCGATTGATAATTTACTGGAAGTGATGAAGCGGATAGAAAAAAACGGGCCGCCTGAGCGACCCGTTTCTTAACAACAACGATTACAGCAGTGCTTTTGCCTGGCTTACCACATTGTCGACCGTAAAGCCGAACTCTTCAAACAGCTGCTCTGCCGGGGCAGATTCGCCGAAGGTGGTCATGCCGACGATAGCGCCGTTCAGGCCCACGTATTTGTACCAATAGTCAGCGATACCCGCTTCTACTGCCACGCGCGCAGACACAGCTTTCGGCAGCACGGATTCGCGGT
Organism: Enterobacter sp. K510; assembly: GCF_055804875.1. Lineage (NCBI taxonomy): Bacteria > Pseudomonadati > Pseudomonadota > Gammaproteobacteria > Enterobacterales > Enterobacteriaceae > Enterobacter > Enterobacter sp. K510. The sequence continues at coordinate 152,865 of NZ_JBNRLQ010000006.1, forward strand.
AGGCGGCATCCTGCTTGTCGAACGCATCGGTAGACGGCATGGAAACCACGCGGGCTTTGATGCCTTCGGCAGTCAGTTTTTCCCATGCGCCTACAGCCAGCTCCACTTCGGAACCGGTGGCGATGAAGATCACCTGCGGCTGGCCGTCGCTGTCTTTCAGTACATAACCGCCACGGGCGATGTCTGCCAGTTGCTGCTCAGTACGATCCTGCTGCGCCAGATTCTGACGGGAGAGGATCAGCGCGGTCGGGCCGTCGTGACGCTCAACACCGTATTTCCAGGCTACCGCGGATTCAACCTGGTCGCACGGACGCCAGGTGCTCATGTTCGGCGTGACGCGCAGAGAGGCGATCTGCTCAACCGGCTGGTGCGTCGGGCCGTCTTCGCCCAGACCGATGGAGTCGTGGGTGTAAACCATCACCTGACGCTGTTTCATCAGCGCAGCCATACGCACCGCGTTACGGGCGTATTCCACAAACATCAGGAAGGTGGAAGTGTACGGCACGAAACCGCCGTGCAGGGCGATACCGTTGGCAATGGCGGTCATACCGAATTCGCGCACGCCGTAATGGATGTAGTTACCTGCGGCGTCTTCGTTAATCGCTTTCGAGCCGGACCAGATGGTCAGGTTGCTTGGCGCCAGGTCAGCAGAGCCGCCGAGGAATTCCGGCAGCCACGGGCCGAAGGCTTCAATCGCATTCTGGGACGCTTTACGGCTGGCGATTTTCGCCGGGTTTGCCTGCAGTTTGGCAATGAATTCATTCGCTTTCGCGGCGAAATCTTCCGGCATTTCACCTTTCATACGGCGGGTGAACTCTGCCGCTTCCTGCGGGAAGGCTTTCGCGTAGGCCGCGAACTTCTCGTTCCAGGCGTTTTCTTTCGCCGCGCCCATTTCTTTCGCATCCCACTGCGCATAGATATCAGACGGGATTTCGAAAGCGGCATGTTTCCAGCCCAGCTGTTCGCGGGTCAGCGCCACTTCCGCGTCGCCCAGCGGCGCACCGTGGGAGTCGTGAGTACCGGCTTTGTTCGGGGAACCGAAACCGATGATGGTTTTGCACATCAGCAGGGATGGTTTGTCGGTAACGGATTTGGCTTCTTCGATGGCGCGTTTGATCGCGTCAGCATCGTGACCGTCCACACCACGCACCACGTGCCAGCCGTAGGCTTCAAAACGTGCTGCGGTGTCGTCGGTGAACCAGCCTTCTACGTGGCCGTCGATAGAGATGCCGTTGTCATCATAGAACGCCACCAGCTTGCCGAGGCCGAGGGTACCGGCAAGGGAGCACACTTCGTGGGAGATGCCTTCCATCATGCAGCCGTCGCCCATGAAGGCGTAGGTGAAGTGGTCGACGATGTCGTGGCCCGGACGGTTAAACTGCGCCGCGAGGGTTTTCTCAGCGATAGCCATACCCACTGCGTTAGCAATACCCTGACCCAGCGGGCCGGTTGTGGTTTCCACACCGGCGGTGTAGCCCACTTCCGGGTGACCCGGGGTTCTGGAGTGCAGCTGGCGGAAGTTTTTCAGCTCTTCAATCGGCAGATCGTAGCCGGTGAGGTGCAGCAGGCTGTAAATCAGCATGGAGCCGTGGCCGTTAGACAGCACGAAGCGGTCACGATCGGCCCAGGCCGGGTTCTGCGGATTATGGTTCAGGAAATCGCGCCACAGGACTTCGGCGATGTCTGCCATGCCCATCGGGGCGCCCGGGTGACCGGACTTGGCTTTCTGTACTGCGTCCATGCTCAGCGCACGAATAGCGTTGGCAAGCTCTTTACGTGAGGACATTTTGACTCCAGATCGGACTGTTAAAGGCCATGCCCTGGCGACTTGACTACAGCGCGGAATGGGCTACGCCGGAAAAAAGTGACAACAATGTAACCCAAGCGGCAACTCATGTACATGGAGCATCCTTTTGCCGCTTCAGAAATCTCTGGATCATGCTCGCAAGTTGCGCAAACGCTCGCCGCCATCCCGTTCTATTCTTTATACTCAGCGCACCAGCCCGCTTCGTTCAGGCGTGGCGACTATCAAAATATGCATTAATTATTGCGGAAGATAAGACATGAAGATTCGCACAGCATTGCTTGCTCTGGGTGTGGCAACGGCGTTGACCGGCTGCCAGAACATGGATTCTAACGGCCTGATGAGCTCCGGCGCGGAAGCGTTCCAGGCCTACTCATTAAGCGATCAGCAGGTAATTGCATTAAGCGATGAAGCCTGTAAAGAGATGGACAGCAAAGCGACGATCTCCCCGGCCAGCAGCGCTTACAGCCAGCGTCTGGCGAAAATCGCCAACGCGCTGGGCGACAACATCAACGGCCAGGCCGTGAACTACAAGGTCTATGAGACGAAAGATGTGAACGCCTTTGCGATGGCGAACGGCTGCATCCGCGTATACAGCGGCCTGATGGATATGATGAACGACAACGAAGTGGAAGCGGTGATCGGCCATGAAATGGGTCACGTGGCGCTTGGTCATGTGAAGCGCGGCATGCAGGTGGCGCTGGGCACCAACGCGGTGCGCGTGGCGGCGGCGTCTGCTGGTGGCGTAGTGGGTAGTCTGTCGCAGTCGCAGCTTGGCGATCTGGGTGAAAAACTGGTCAATTCCCAGTTCTCGCAACGCCAGGAATCCGAAGCGGATGACTACTCTTACGATCTGTTGCGCAAACGCGGCATCAGCCCGGCCGGTCTGGCAACCAGCTTTGAGAAGCTCTCTAAACTGGAAGCAGGCCGTCAAAGCTCAATGTTTGACGACCATCCGGCTTCCGAAGCGCGTGCGCAGCATATTCGCGATCGCATGGCGGCAGACGGCATCAAATAAATCTGTTCGGGCGTAATTGGCGAAGCCAGTCTGGGTCAGGCCAGCGCGCAGCCACCGGAGCGTACACCCAGTACGTGAGGATGGCGAGCACTGCCCTGGCCCATAATGGCGAGTAAAATAGCCCGATTACTCGCCTTTCTTGGCGGCCTGGATATACAGCATTTCCAGTGCCAGCGTCGCGGCGGCCAGCGCCGTGATCTCAGACTGATCGTAAGCCGGTGCTACTTCCACCACGTCCATACCCACGATATTCAGATCTTTCAGGCCGCGCACCAGTTTAATGGCGCGATCGGAGGTCAGCCCGCCAATGACCGGCGTGCCGGTGCCCGGTGCGAACGCCGGATCCAGACAATCGATATCAAAGCTCAGGTAAACCGGCATATCGCCTACAATTTGCTTCACCTGAGCGAGAATGTCGTCCACGCTGCGATCGTTTACCTGGCAGGCATCCAGCACGGTAAAGCCGTTGTCTTTGTCGAACTCGGTACGGATACCAATCTGCACGGAGTGGTGCGGATCGATCAGGCCTTCTTTCGGCGCGGTGTAGAACATGGTGCCGTGGTCGAACTCGCAGCCGTTCGCGTAGGTGTCGGTGTGGGCATCGAAATGCACCAGCGCCATTTTGCCGAAGTGTTTCGCGTGGGCGCGCAGCAGCGGAAGCGTGACGAAGTGGTCGCCGCCGAAGGAGAGCATACGCTTACCGGCCGCCAGCAGTTTTTCCGCGTGGGCCTGTAATTTTTCACTCATTTCGCGCGCATCGCCGAAGGCATACACCAGATCGCCGCAGTCGACGACGTTCAGGCGCTCGCGCATGTCGAAGTTCCACGGGAAGCGGTTGTGTTCCCAGGCGAGGTTGGTGGACACCTGACGGATTGCGCCCGGCCCATGACGGCTACCGGCACGGCCGGAGGTCGCCATATCAAAAGGTACACCGGTGATCACCCAGTCAGCATCACTGTCATACGGCTGGAAATTCATCGGAAGGCGTAAAAAACCAAAGGCGTTAGATACCAGAGAGTTATCGTACTGATGACCTAAGGTGCTCATGTCTGTGACCTCTTTCGTAAAGTCGATATAAAAAAAATCCCCTCCGCGTCGTTAAACCCGACGAGAAAGGGATTAGGGGCGAAGCGGGAGTCGATTACTCGTCTTCCAGGTAGGTATACCCGTACAGTCCGGCTTCAAATTCTTCGAGGAACTGCTGTTGCAGATCCGTATCCAGATCGGTTTGTTTCACCTGATCGCGGAAATGCGTTAACAGCGTTTTTGGATCCAGCTGCACATATTCCAGCATATCGGCCACGGTATCGCCTTCGTCAGACAGCTCGACTTCCACGCTGCCATCCGGGAAGACAAACACGTCCACCGCTTCGGTGTCACCGAACAGGTTATGCATGTTGCCGAGAATTTCCTGATACGCGCCCACCATAAAGAAGCCCAGCGGCGGCGGGTTTTCCGGATCGTACTGCGGCATCGGCATGGTGGTGGCAATACCATCGCCATCCACATAGTGATCGATAGCGCCATCCGAGTCACAGGTAATATCCAGCAGCACCGCACGACGCTCCGGCACCTGGTTCAGCCCTTCCAGCGGCATCACCGGGAACAGCTGATCGATACCCCAGGCATCCGGCATCGACTGGAACAGCGAGAAGTTGACGTAAATTTTATCCGCCATACGTTCCTGCAGCTCATCGATAATCGGGCGATGGGCGCGATTGCTCGGATCCAGCTGCTTCTGCACTTCGTGGCACATGCTCAGGTAGAGCTGTTCCGCCCAGGCGCGATCCTGCAGGGAGTAAGCGCCGGAGGAGTAGCCGACGTGAATGTCGTGCAGATCCATCTGGCTGTCGTGCAGCCATTCGCGCAGGGAGCGACGGGTACCCGGCTGGTGCATTTCGCCCCAGGTTTCCCACATGCTTTGCAGCGCGCGCGGCGCGTCTTCGGACGGCGCAGTCGGCTCGGTGTATTCGTTACGCTCCACGCCGATGATGTTGGACACCAGCACGGTATGGTGAGCGGTCACGGCGCGGCCAGACTCGGTGATCACCGTCGGATGCGGCAGGCCGTGCTCTTCGCAGGCATCGCCAATCGCCCAGATAATGTTGTTGGCGTATTCGTTCAGGCCGTAGTTAACGGAGCAGTCGGACTGCGAGCGCGTGCCTTCATAGTCCACGCCCAGGCCGCCGCCCACGTCGAAGCACTGGATGTTCACGCCCAGCTTATGCAGCTCAACGTAGAAACGGGCGGATTCACGCACGCCGTTGGCGATATCGCGAATATTCGCCATCTGCGAGCCGAGGTGGAAGTGCAGCAGCTGGATGCTGTCCAGACGACCGCGTTCACGCAGAATTTCCACCAGTTGCAGCACCTGGGTGGCAGCCAGGCCGAATTTGGATTTTTCACCGCCGGAGGACTGCCATTTACCGGAGCCCTGCGACGCCAGACGCGCACGCACGCCAAGGCGCGGGATGACGTTCAGACGTTCGGCTTCGTCCAGCACGATGGCGATCTCGGACATCTTCTCGATCACCAGATAGACCTTGTGGCCCATCTTTTCGCCGATCAGCGCCAGGCGGATGTATTCACGGTCTTTATAACCGTTACAGACGATCACGCTGCGGGTCATGCCGGCATGGGCCAGCACCGCCATCAGTTCCGCTTTGGAACCGGCTTCCAGACCCAGGGGTTCACCGGAGTGGATCAGGGACTCAATAACGCGACGATGCTGGTTCACCTTAATCGGGTAGACCAGGAAGTAGTCGCCATTGTAGCCATAGGATTCGCGCGCACGTTTAAAGGCGGCGTTGATTGAACGCAGACGGTGCTGCAGGATCTGCGGGAAGCAGAACAGTGCAGGCAGACGCTGCCCCTGCGCTTCACGCGCTTTTACCAGTTCAGCAAGATCAACGCGCGCTTGCGGTACGTCAGGATCCGGGCAAACGCTGATATGCCCCAGTTCGTTGACGTCGTAATAGTTATTGCCCCACCAGGCAATATTATAGGTGCGCAGCATTTTGCTGGCTTCCTGGGAGCTCATGGCTACCTCCTGCATGGAACGTAGTACACCCTGTTCGCCTGCTGACGAAGGGGATGGCGAAGACATGTCGTCAGACATAGCGAACCTCAAACATAGTTGAAAGTGTATACCCTGTGAAATTCGGCTTACCGCAAGTCGGAATTACCCTTGCCGCACGAAAGACCGTGGATATAAAACAGTTGACTACTATCGCAGCGTAACACAGCGATAACAACCCATAAACAGGCGGAGTGGCCAGCAGACTATGCTGGTACGCCGACTGCGCGACCGGTTTCTTGTTCATATCATTTTAAAACACGTATCCGAACCAGATTATGACGGTTCAGCGAAACCACGAGAAAACCCCTGATCAACAGGAGCGCCCTTGTTCAGGTATTACAGGGCCTTACCGGCTCTGGAGTCCTGAGAAGCGCCGAGATGGGTTAAACATCGGCAGGATTGCAATGAAGATATGCAGGTAGCGGGAGTCAGATGCCCGGCCGGACGGCATGGCAGATCTAGCGGTAAACAACGGTTCATTATCTGGTATCACCTCCACGCCAACCGGGGTCTGGTCAGCGATAAGCCCAAGCGAATTTAACTGCTCAACCCGGCTGGAAGTGGCGACACGAAACGTTGTCGTGCGCTTTTTTATACCCTGGCGCAAAGCGCCGCAAGGGATAAGCCGCGTGCGGCGTTTTATACCGTCAAAGGGGGCAAAAAGCAAAATAAAAAAGCAGGCTTTGCAGGCATATAAGTAAAATTCGCCGTTGGGCTGCCATCAAGAATGCGACGAATCTCAAAAAAGGCTGGAAATGGGCTCAAGAATTGACCTAAAATAGCCGTCCAGATGTTAATCCATCTATACAGATTAACACTTAGACTTCCTGTGTCATTAACCTGCATGCCGCATCGACGGCCCCGGCACAGAGTTTGAGCTTATACCATTACCCCAGGGTGACTTAGAACATGGCAAAACACCTTTTTACATCAGAGTCTGTCTCAGAAGGACATCCTGATAAAATCGCTGACCAGATTTCCGATGCCGTACTGGACGCGATCCTCGAACAGGATCCGAAAGCGCGCGTCGCCTGCGAAACTTATGTGAAAACCGGGATGGTTCTGGTGGGTGGCGAAATCACCACCAGTGCATGGGTCGACATCGAAGAAATCACCCGTAAAACCGTGCGTGACATCGGTTATGTCCATTCTGACATGGGCTTTGACGCCAACTCCTGCGCCGTGCTGAGCGCGATTGGTAAACAGTCTCCGGACATCAACCAGGGCGTTGACCGTGCCGATCCGCTGGAACAGGGCGCTGGCGACCAGGGCCTGATGTTTGGTTACGCGACCAACGAAACCGACGTGCTGATGCCAGCGCCAATCACCTACGCTCACCGTCTGGTGCAGCGTCAGGCAGAAGTGCGTAAAAACGGCACCCTGCCGTGGCTGCGTCCTGACGCGAAAAGCCAGGTGACCTTCCAGTATGACAACGGCAAAATTGTCGGTATCGATGCCGTAGTACTTTCCACGCAGCATGCTGAAGATATCGATCAGAAAGCCCTGCAGGAAGGCGTGATGGAAGAGATCATCAAGCCGGTTCTGCCGCAGGAATGGCTGAACGAATCCACTAAATTCTTCATCAACCCGACCGGCCGTTTCGTTATCGGCGGCCCGATGGGCGACTGCGGTCTGACCGGTCGTAAGATCATCGTTGATACCTACGGCGGCATGGCGCGTCACGGCGGCGGCGCTTTCTCCGGTAAAGATCCGTCGAAAGTGGACCGCTCTGCGGCCTACGCGGCGCGTTACGTTGCGAAAAACATCGTGGCGGCGGGTCTGGCGGATCGCTGTGAAATCCAGGTCTCCTACGCGATTGGCGTGGCTGAACCGACTTCCATCATGGTGGAAACCTTCGGCACCGAGAAAATCGCTACCGAACAGCTGACCCTGCTGGTACGCGAGTTCTTCGATCTGCGTCCGTACGGCCTGATCCAGATGCTGGATCTGCTGCACCCGATCTACAAAGAAACCGCGGCATACGGTCACTTTGGTCGTGAACATTTCCCGTGGGAAAAAACCGACAAAGCAGCTGTGCTGCGTGAAGCGGCCGGCCTGAAATAATCTGCTGAAAGTCGTGTCATAAAGGCCAGCCCTGTGCTGGCCTTTTGCATTTTTACGTTTTTTCCTGGCCCATCGCGGCATCAACCAGTCTATACTTCATGCGGCCCACTTCGTCTTTTTCTGAAAGCGATTACACCGCCATTTTGCTGCTATGCCCCGCCACGTCACGCTTTCCTTGCTATTTTTATCCTGCTGTTTCATGGCGCTTCGGTTTAATCTGAATGTACTTTCACTGCGGATTTGCAAAACTATAATAATCTATTGATAAATTTAACTAATTTAACAATGGCTGTTGCCGGTGATGTGTAACCGATTACACTAGCGTGACTTACATCACATAAAACAACAACTTGCTCATCTAACATTTACATTGATAACAGTGTGACTTAACCGGAGGCGATATGCCTGATAATAAAAAAAAGGGGCGTTCTAACAAGGCAATGACGTTTTTTGTCTGTTTCCTCGCCGCACTGGCCGGACTGCTGTTTGGCCTTGATATTGGTGTGATCGCAGGGGCCCTGCCCTTCATTACCGATGAGTTTAAAATTAGCCCGCACACGCAGGAATGGGTGGTGAGTTCCATGATGTTCGGTGCCGCCGTGGGCGCTGTGGGTAGCGGCTGGCTGTCTTTCCGTCTCGGGCGTAAAAAGAGCCTGATGATCGGTGCGGTGCTGTTTGTGATCGGTTCGCTGTTCTCAGCCGCCGCGCCAAACGTCGAAGTACTGATCCTCTCGCGCGTGCTGCTCGGCCTTGCGGTCGGCGTGGCCTCTTATACCGCTCCGCTGTACCTGTCTGAAATCGCACCGGAAAAAATTCGCGGCAGCATGATCTCAATGTACCAGTTGATGATCACCATCGGTATTCTCGGCGCTTATCTGTCTGACACCGCGTTCAGCTACAGCGGCGCATGGCGCTGGATGCTGGGCGTGATCATCATCCCGGCGGTACTGCTGCTGATTGGCGTGTTCTTCCTGCCGGACAGCCCGCGCTGGTATGCCGCGAAACGCCGCTTCCATGATGCCGAACGCGTGCTGCTGCGTCTGCGTGATACCAGTGCCGAAGCGAAAAACGAACTGGATGAGATCCGCGAAAGCCTGCAGGTTAAGCAGAGCGGCTGGGCGCTGTTTAAAGAGAACAGTAACTTCCGCCGCGCCGTGTTCCTCGGCATTCTGTTACAGGTGATGCAACAGTTCACCGGTATGAACGTCATCATGTATTACGCGCCGAAAATCTTTGAACTGGCGGGTTATTCCAATACTACCGAGCAGATGTGGGGCACCGTTATTGTGGGTGTGACCAACGTGCTGGCGACCTTTATCGCCATCGGTCTGGTGGATCGCTGGGGCCGTAAACCGACGCTGACACTGGGCTTCCTGGTGATGGCGGTCGGCATGGGCGTACTGGGTACCATGATGCATGTGGGTATTGATACCCCGACCGAACAGTATGTGGCTGTCGGTATGCTGCTGATGTTCATCGTTGGTTTTGCGATGAGTGCTGGCCCGCTGATCTGGGTACTGTGTTCTGAGATCCAGCCGCTGAAAGGCCGCGATTTCGGTATCACCTGCTCTACCGCCACCAACTGGATCGCTAACATGATCGTCGGCGCGACCTTCCTGACCATGCTCAACACGCTGGGCAACGCTAACACCTTCTGGGTGTATGCGGGTCTGAACCTGTTCTTCATCGTGCTGACCCTCTGGCTGGTGCCGGAAACCAAGCATGTGTCGCTGGAGCATATCGAGCGCAACCTGATGAAAGGCCGCAAACTCCGCGAGATTGGCTCTCACGACTGATTGTTCGCCTCAGGGCGTTGCCACCCGGCAACGCCCTTCTTGCACTTCTTTTTTCACCGCACTATTCTCTGCCGTTATGAAAACCACCCGCCTTCCTATCGCCATTCAACAGGCCGTTATGCGCAGCCTGCGCGACAACCTCGCCCTCGCGAATCAGAAACTCAACCGCGCCTATCCGGAACCGGCGCTGGTGTATCAGCAGCGGGGAACTGCCGCCGGCACCGCCTGGCTGGAAAGCTATGAGATCCGCCTGAACGCGGTGCTGCTGATGGAAAATCAGCAGGCCTTTATCGACGAGGTGGTGCCCCATGAGCTGGCGCATCTGCTGGTGTGGAAGCACTTTGGCCGCGTGCCGCCGCACGGCAAAGAGTGGAAATGGATGATGGAAAGCGTGCTCGGCGTTCCGGCGCGCCGTACTCATCAGTTTGAACTGGCGTCCGTGCGCCGCAATACCTTCCCTTACCGCTGCCCCTGCCAGCAGCATCAGCTGACCGTGCGCCGCCACAACAAGATCCTGCGCGGCCAAGCCGTGTATCGCTGCGTGCACTGCGGCGAGCCGCTGGTGGCGGAGGCCTGATTTTCGGAACTTTTATGCTCTGACTGATTGCATCTGACAACCGCTTTCGCTAGGGTGCGGACACACTCAGATATGGAGCAGGCTATGTCCCGCAAACTTGCTTTCGCTGCCCTTTTACTGGCTGGCAGCCTTTCCTTTCCCGGTATTGCCGGGGGTATCAACAATTTCTCGCAGGCGAAAGCGGCCAGCGTCAAAGTGAACGCCGATGCGCCCGGCGATTTTTACTGCGGCTGCAAAATTACCTGGCAGGGTAAAAAAGGCGTCGTCGATCTGGCGTCCTGCGGCTATAAAGTGCGTAAAAACGAAAACCGCGCCAGCCGTATCGAATGGGAGCATGTGGTGCCCGCCTGGCAGTTCGGCCATCAGCGCCAGTGCTGGCAGGACGGCGGCCGCAAAAATTGCAGCAAAGATCCGGTCTATCGCCAGATGGAAAGCGATATGCATAACCTGCAACCTTCCGTAGGCGAAGTGAACGGCGATCGCGGCAACTTCATGTACAGCCAGTGGAACGGCGGCGAAGGCCAGTACGGTCAGTGCCCGATGAAAGTCGATTTCAAAGCGAAGCTGGCAGAGCCGCCAGCCCGTGCCAGAGGCGCTATCGCGCGTACGTATTTCTACATGCGTGACCAGTATCAGCTCTCTTTGTCCCGTCAGCAGACGCAGCTTTTCACCGCGTGGGATAAACTCTATCCGGTGGCCAGTTGGGAGTGTGAGCGCGACCGCCGTATCGCCGCCGTGCAGGGGCATCACAACCCTTACGTGCTGCGCGCTTGTCAGGCACAAAAGAGCTAACTTACACTGGCGCGTATTATTGAGCGATTAAACGGAAGTACTAGCATGCGTAAACCCCGCATTTATCACCCGGGATCTTTAACTGTCGGTCAGCAGGTGGCGCTGAACGATGACGCCGCCAACCATGTGGGGCGCGTACTGCGTATGACCGCTGGTCAGCAGGTTCAGTTGTTTGACGGCAGCAATCAGGTTTTTGACGCCGAAATCCTCCGTGCGGATAAAAAAAGCGTCGAGGTCAGCGTTCTGTCCGGGGAAACCGACGATCGTGAATCGCCGCTGCATATTCATCTGGGCCAGGTGATGTCCCGCGGCGAAAAAATGGAATTCACCATCCAGAAATCGATCGAACTGGGGGTAAGCCTCATTACGCCACTTTTTTCTGAGCGCTGCGGCGTTAAACTGGATGCTGAACGCCTGAACAAGAAGATCCAGCAGTGGCAGAAAATCGCCATCGCTGCCTGTGAACAGTGTGGTCGCAATGTGGTACCGGAAATCCGTCCGGCGATGGATCTGGAAGCCTGGTGCGCCGAGCCTGACGACGGCATTAAGCTGAATTTGCATCCGCGCGCCAGCGCCAGCATCAACACGCTGCCGTTGCCGGTGAGCCGTATTCGCCTGCTGATCGGCCCGGAAGGCGGTTTATCTGCCGATGAAATCGCCATGACCGCACGCTATCAGTTTACTGATATTCTGTTGGGACCACGTGTTTTGCGCACTGAAACGACCGCGCTCACCGCAATTACTGCACTGCAAGTACGCTTCGGCGATTTGGGGTAACGGAGAAAAAGAATGATTAAGCTCGGCATCGTGATGGATCCCATCGCAGACATTAACATCAAGAAAGATTCCAGCTTCGCTATGCTGCTGGAAGCGCAACGTCGCGGCTACGAGCTGCACTATATGGAAATGGCCGATCTTTACCTGACCAACGGTGAAGCCCGCGCCCGCACGCGTCTGCTCTCCGTCGAGCAAAACTACGATAAATGGTACGAATTCGGCAGCGAGCAGGATATTGACCTCGCCTCGCTTAACGTCGTGCTGATGCGTAAAGATCCGCCGTTTGATACCGAATTTATCTACGCCACTTATATCCTTGAGCGCGCCGAAGAAAAAGGCACGCTGATCGTCAACAAGCCGCAGAGCCTGCGCGACTGTAACGAGAAGCTGTTCACCGCCTGGTTTGCCGATCTGACCCCGGAAACCCTGGTCACCCGCAACAAGGCGCAGCTGAAAGCGTTCTGGGAAAAGCATCACGACATCATTTTAAAACCGCTGGATGGCATGGGCGGCACCTCGATTTTCCGCGTGAAAGAAGGCGATCCGAACCTGCCGGTGATCGCTGAAACCCTGACTGAGCTGGGCAGCCGCTACTGCATGGCGCAAAACTATCTGCCCGCCATCAAAGACGGCGACAAGCGCGTGCTGGTGGTGGATGGCGAACCTGTGCCTTACTGCCTGGCGCGTATTCCGCAGGGCGGCGAAACCCGTGGCAATCTGGCCGCCGGTGGCCGTGGCGAACCGCGTCCGCTCAGCGACAGCGACTGGGATATCGCCCGCCGCGTCGCCCCGACGCTGAAAGCCAAAGGGCTGATTTTTGTTGGTCTCGACATCATTGGTGACCGTCTGACCGAAATCAACGTCACCAGCCCGACCTGCATTCGTGAAATCGAAGCCGTCTTCCCGATCTCCATCACCGGGATGCTGATGGACGCCATCGAAAAGCGTCTTGGTCAGTAATCCGCTCTGACGATCCGGCGGGAGGGAACCCGCCAGTGTCTGACTAGTGACAGCACGCTGCTTTCCCCGCATACTGGACGCTTGCTGCTTTTTTGAACCGGAAACAGAACCTTGACAATGAATTTACAGCATCACTTTCTGATTGCCATGCCTGCTCTCCAGGATCCCATCTTCCGTCGTGCTGTTGTCTACATTTGCGAGTACAACGATGAAGGTGCAATGGGGATCATCATCAATAAGCCGCTGGAAAACCTCAAGGTTGAGGGTGTGCTTGAGAAGCTTAAAATTCAGCCTGAATCGCGCAATCCGGCGATCCGCCTGGATAAACCGGTGTTCCTCGGCGGCCCGCTGGCGGAAGATCGCGGCTTTATTCTGCATACGCCACCGGCAAAATTCGCCTCCAGCATCCGCATTTCCGATAACACGGTGATCACCACTTCCCGCGACGTGCTGGAAACCTTAGGCACCGATGACCAGCCGACAGACGTGCTGGTGGCGCTGGGCTACTCCTCCTGGGAGAAAGGCCAGCTGGAGCAGGAGATCCTCGACAACGCCTGGCTGACCGCCCCTGCCGATCAGAATATCCTCTTCAAAACGCCGATCGCCGACCGCTGGCGCGAGGCCGCAAAACTTATCGGCATTGATATTTCAACCATGCCTGGCGTTGCGGGGCATGCGTAATGAGCGGCACCTTACTGGCGTTTGATTTCGGAACGAAAAGCATCGGCGTGGCGATTGGACAGCGCATCACCGGCACCGCCCGGCCACTGACCGCCATCAAAGCACAGGACGGCACGCCGGACTGGAAGCTAATTGAAAAGCTGCTGAAAGAGTGGCAGCCGGATGAAGTGGTGGTGGGCCTGCCGTTAAATATGGACGGCACCGAACAGCCGCTGACCGCCCGCGCGCGCAACTTTGCCAATAAGATCCACGGCCGTTTCGGCGTGAAGATCCAGTTACACGATGAGCGTCTGAGCACCGTGGAAGCCCGTTCCGGGCTGTTTGAACACGGCGGCTTTCGCTCGCTCACCAAAGGCAACGTCGATTCCGCTTCGGCGGTGATCATCCTCGAAAGCTACTTCGAACAACATCTCTGAGCCATGCCTGTAGTCATCACTATTATTTGCATTGAGGGAACTTATGACACAGTTGTCAGTACAAGAAAAACCTGCTTATTTGCAGGGCCGCGTTATTTTTGAACGCCCTGCAAATCTGGCTTCTTTCCAGTTTCGTGGAAAATTAAACACAGTAGGTGCCTTCAGTTACGCGAACCGGGACACCATGGTTTATGACACTGACATTGGTCGTTATACATCTATTGCACATAAAGTGCTCATTTCCCCACCGGAGCACCCTGTAGATTGGCTAAGCACAAATGGTTTTGCCTTTGGCGATCAGGGAGTATTCAATTGGAGCCCTGAATTTAAATCAATTTGCTCTTCCGAAACTTATGCATCCAATGATATCAGGACAACAATTGGTAATGATGTCTGGATTGGCGCAAACTGTTTTATCAAACGGGGGCTTACGATTGGCGATGGTGCAATTATTGCGGCGGGTGCCGTCGTCACTAAAGATGTGCCCCCTTACAGTATTATGGCCGGGATACCGGCACGCTTATTACGCATGCGTTTCACAGATGACATTATTAACCGCCTGACCACATTACAGTGGTGGAAATACTCATTAGATCGAGAAATTACAGGTGAGATCAAATACTCCGATATCAGATCATCATTAAAACGTCTTGAAACATTAGTGGCAGAAGATAAGCTGCCATACTTTTCCGCATCAACAGTTGAATTAACTCGTTAATCCCTTGAGGGAGATGATTCCCTCGATCGTCCTCACACTTTGCGGCCATGCTTTTTGCATTTCGCAGAGTGTATCTATAAAAGAAACAGTGTATCCCAATTTCAGTACTCACTCTTTTTGCGTGAGCTGGATACAGAGCTGGTTTAGCGCCTTCAGACGGGTGGCGACCTGTTCATCTTCAGGGTGCCACATACCGGCAAAGGCCAGCGCCGCAGAGTGAAAACCGAGCGGGCGGGCCATTGAGACTTCGCCGTCCTCGTGATGCCAGATCACGCGTCCGAGCGCGCGCTGTTGCGCCACATGCGGACCGAGCTGCTGCCACTGTTCCGGAGAAAAACGCGCTATCAGCGCCTCGTCGCTTTCCGCCGCCAGCAGCGACATGCCGATGACGGATTGCCAGGCGGGCAGCATATGAAAACCCGCCAGCGCCTGGCTGCCCTGTCTGTCGGGACTGGAGTGATAGATATAAATCACCTGATCCTCCCAGAGCACGCCCATCGCTACCACGATGTCTTTCGGGGCGTGGCGCTCCAGCAGCGGCAACGCCTGGGAAAAGAGCGCTGAACCGCGGATGGCCTGCGCCGCCAGCGCGTGAATGCCGGGACCGGGGAGATAACGCCGCTGTTCGTCCTGCATCGTCAGGCCAATGGACGCCATGGTCATCAGCAGACGGTTAACGCGGGTGGTATTGATGCCCATCAGGCGCGCCAGTTCGCGACAACCTATGGCCCGGCCGCTGGAGACGAGGTATTGCAGACAGCGAATGCCGTCAATCAGGCTTTGATTCGGTTGAGACGACATGAGCGGCACCCATTCCATTTTTGCGTTCTGAACGTCGATTTTACCGCCAGTACAGAAGGAAACAAGATAATGAAAATCTTTCCCCAGCGCGATGCGAGAACCTTCCCTACGGTGCAGCTGAAAACCGACCTGCTGGTGGCCGGCGGCGGGCTTGCCGGACTCTGCGCGGCGCTGGCCGCCGCGCGCGACGGCTTGCAGGTAGTGCTGATCCAGGACAGGCCGGTGCTGGGAGGTAATGCCTCCAGCGAAGTACGGCTGTGGGCTAACGGCGCGACCTCGCATATGGGCAACAATAACCGCTGGTCGCGGGAAGGCGGCATCATGGGCGAGATCCTCGAAGAGAACCTCTGGCGCAACAAAGAGGGTAACCCGGTGATGTTCGACCTGGTGCTGCTGGATCTGGCGAAAAGCCAGCCGGGGCTGACGCTGCTGCTTAATACTGCGGTGTTTGAAGTGGAGGCGTATCAGCAGTGTATTCATCAGGTCAAAGCCTTTAACCCGATCAATGAAACCTTTTATGAGGTGGCCGCCAGCCAGTTTTGCGATGCCACCGGCGATGGCGTGCTGGGCTATCTGGCGGGCGCGGAGTACCGCGAAGGCGCGGAAGAGATGGCGGAGCTGGGCGAAAAAATGGCCCCCGGCGATAACTTTGGCCACAAGCTCGGCCACTCGATCTATTTCTATACCAAACAGACTGACGGCCCGGTGCAGTTTGTTCCGCCCTCTTTCGCGCTGCCTGATATTACCGCTATCCCGCGCTATAAGCGGCTGACCTCGACGCTGAACGGCTGCGATCTATGGTGGCTGGAATGGGGCGGACGGCTCGACACCGTGCACGAAAGCGAAGCCATCAAATGGGAACTGTGGAAAATCGTCTGGGGCGTCTGGGATCATATTAAAAACTCCGGCCAGTTCCCGGAAGCGGCCAACATGACCATTGAGTGGGTGGGCGCCATCCCCGGCAAGCGCGAAAGCCGCCGGTTTGTGGGCGACCATCTGCTGTGCCAGCAGGACATTATTGAGCAGCGTGACCACTACGACGCCGTGGCCTACGGCGGCTGGTCGATTGATTTGCATCCGGCTGACGGGGTGTACAGCACGCACGACGGCTGCCGACAGTTTCACAGTAAAGGCACCTATACCATTCCTTATCGCAGCCTTTACAGCCGCTCGCTGGATAACCTCCTCCTGACGGGACGCCTGATCTCCGCCACCCACGTCGCCTTTGGCAGTGCGCGGGTGATGTGCACCTGCGGCTTGCTGGGCGAAGTGGTGGGCCGCGCCGCCGCGCTGTGCCACCAGCAGGGATTTACTCCGCGCCAGCTCGCTGATCGTGAAAACATTGGCACGCTCCAGCAGCATTTGCAGGCCACTGGCTGTTATATCCCGCGCCAGCAGTTGATCGACCCGGCGGCAGGCGCCAGCGTGAGCGCCAGTAGTGAATACCCGCTCAGCCAGCTGCCGTCCAACGGCGCCTGGCAGTCGCTCTCCGCCAGCATGGCGCTGCTGCTGCCGATCAGAGCCGGGGCGTCGCTGCCGGAACTCACCTTTACCCTGCGCGCCGGTCAGCGCCGGACGGTGAACGTAACGCTGATGGGCAGCGCCCGCTCCGGCAACTTTACGCCGGAACTGCATTATGACCAGTGCGTGCTGCATGTCGCCGGTGAAGGCGAGCATTGCTGCTCCTTCCGCTGGCAGAGCGATCGCGATCAGTATGTTTTCGTCGCCTTTGACGCGCAGGATGACGTGGAAATCGCCCTTACCGACACGGCACTGCCGGGCATAATGACAGTCTTCAACAGCCTGAATGCCCGCGTCGCGAAGCAAACCCGTCAGGTCGCCGACGGCGATTACGGCGTCGATGAGTTTGACTTCTGGCTACCGCGCCGCCGTCCGCATCAGGTGATGCCCGCCCTGCGACTGGATCCGCCGCTGCGCTGTTTCAGCCCAGATAACCTGCTTAACGGGCGGCTGCGCCCGGAACAGTACAGCAACGCCTGGGTGCCCGACGCGCAGGATCCTGCGCCCCAGGTAACCTGGCAGTGGCCCGCGCCGCATACTTTCCGGCATCTGACATTGGTACAGGATCATGACTTTGATAACGCTATGGAGACGGTGCAGATGGGCCATCATCAGGCCGTGACGCCGCACTGCATTACCCATTATCGTCTGTGGGCCGATGAGCGGTTGCTTGCCGAGGTGCGCAACAATCACCGTTCCGTCTGCGAACACCATTTCGAGGCGCCGCAAACCGCACAGCGCATCCGTCTGGAGATCGTCGCCACCGCCGGGGCGCTGCCCGCCGTTTACTCCCTGAACGTGCGCTGAGCTTTAAAGCCTGCCCTGCGCCACACGCTGCTGGTGGCTTTGGGCAAAGGTCAGCATGCCTGCCTGCTGCCCGGTCTGCATCATGCCGGGCAACTGGTGGGTTTTCCCCTCGCGAATAAGATTCGCCACCGCCGGGGTGTTCACCAGCAGTTCAAACAGCGCCACCCTGCCCCCCTGCCTGTCAGCCTCCAGCTTTTGCGCCAGTACCGCCTGTAAACTGCCCGCCAGCTGGCTGCGTACCGGATCTTTTTCCTGCGCCGGAAAGGTGTCCACCAGCCGCTCTATCGCCTGCGCCGCGCCACGGGTATGCAGGGTTGCCAGCACCAGATGCCCGGTTTCCGCCGCCGTCAGCGCCAGCCGGATGGTTTCACTATCGCGCAGCTCGCCGAGCAAAATCACATCCGGATCTTCCCGCAGCGCCGCCCGTAAGCCGTCGGCAAACGAGGCGCAGTGCGGGCCAATTTCCCGCTGCTGGATCAGGCATTGCGCGCTCTGGTGCACAAACTCCACCGGATCCTCCAGCGTCAGAATATGGCCGTGCAGCGAGTGATTAAGCGCATCGACCATCGCCGCGAGCGTGGTGGATTTGCCGCTGCCGGTCGCCCCGGTCACCAGGATCAGACCGTTTTCCCGCGCCAGTAGCGTGCTCAGCAGCGGCGGCGTTTCCAGCGCCGCCAGCATCGGGCAGCGATCCGGCAGCAGGCGCAACGCCAGCGAGACGCCGCGATGGTGGCGAAAGGCGCTGGCGCGCAGGCGATGCTGATTGAGCGAAACGGCAAAATCCACCTGCCGCCGGGTGCGCCACTCGTCACGCTGCCGCTCGTCGAGCGTGGCCTGCAACAGGGCATCGGGATCCGGCGGCGGAAAAGGCGCGGCCTCCAGCCTGCCCTGTCGTCGCCAGCGCGGCGGCCCGTCACTGCACAGGTGTAGATCCGAGACGTTATGCTTTACACTAAGGGCCACGATCTCTTCCATATCCATAAAGCCTCCTGGAAACATGAACGTTATAGCGCATAACCTGGCACAGGTTCGGGATAAAATCTCAGCGGCGGCAACGCGTTGCGGCCGTGCTTCAGAAGAAGTTACGCTGCTTGCAGTGAGCAAAACAAAACCTGCGAGCGCCGTCGCAGATGCGGTCGCTGCGGGTCAGCGCGCGTTTGGCGAAAATTACGTTCAGGAAGGCGTCGACAAGATCCGCCACTTTCAGGAGACGGGCGTCGCCGGGCTGGAGTGGCACTTTATCGGCCCGTTGCAGTCCAACAAAAGCCGTCTGGTGGCGGAGCATTTTGACTGGTGTCATACCGTGGATCGTCTGCGTATCGCCAGCCGTCTGAGCGAGCAACGCCCGGCGACCCTCGCGCCGCTTAACATCCTGATCCAGATAAACATTAGTGACGAAGCGAGCAAGTCCGGCATCGCCCTGAGCGAGCTGGATGCGCTGGCGGCGCAGGTGGCGGAATTGCCCGGCGTGCGCCTGCGCGGGCTGATGGCGATCCCCGCGCCTGTGTCAGATTATGAAAGGCAGTTTGCGGTGGCACGGCAAATGGCTGTAGCATTTGACGCGCTCAAAGCGCGTTATCCCACCGTCGACACCCTTTCACTGGGAATGTCGGACGATATGGACGCCGCCATTGCGGCAGGCAGCACTATGGTGCGCATCGGAACCGCTATCTTTGGTGCGCGCGATTATACAAAAAATAAGGAAAACTGAGGAACGCCATGAAGACGTTGACTTTCCTGCTCTCGACGGTCATTGAACTCTATACGATGATCCTGTTGCTGCGCATCTGGATGCAGTGTGCCCGCGTGGATTTTTACAATCCACTGTCGCAGTTTATCGTTAAAGTGACCCAGCCGGTGGTGGGGCCGCTGCGTCGGGTGATCCCGGCGATGGGGCCGATTGACAGCGCCTCGCTGCTGGTTGCGTTTCTGCTGTGCGTGCTGAAAGCCATCGTGCTGTTTATGGTGGTGACCTTCCAGCCGATTATCTGGATCGCCGCCGTACTGATCCTGCTTAAAACCATTGGCCTGCTGATTTTCTGGGTGCTGCTGGCGATGGCGATCATGAGCTGGGTAAGCCAGGGCCGCAGCCCGGTGGAGTTCGTGCTGATGCAGCTGACCGATCCGCTGTTACGGCCAATCCGCCGCCTGCTGCCGTCAATGGGCGGTATTGATTTCTCGCCGATGATCCTCGTGCTGCTGCTGTACGTGCTCAATATGGGTATCGCAGAGCTGTTGCAGTCGACCGGCGATATGCTGCTGCCAGGGCTGTGGATGGCGCTGTGAGTGCAGTCTGCGCCTGTGAAGACGGGCTGGTTTTACGGCTGTATATTCAGCCGAAAGCCAGCCGGGATGCGATTGTCGGGCTGCATGGCGACGAAGTGAAAGTCGCCATCACCGCCCCGCCGGTGGACGGCCAGGCCAATGCGCATTTGGTAAAATATCTCGCCAAACAGTTCCGCGTCGCCAAAAGCCAGGTGGTGATTGAAAAAGGCGAACTTGGCCGCCATAAGCAGGTTAAAATTATTCATCCGCAAACTATCCCGACTGACGTCGCGGCATTACTCAATTAGGATCCGCTATGCAAAAAGTTGTCCTCGCTACCGGTAACGCCGGTAAAGTGCGCGAGCTTGCCTCGCTGTTGAATGATTTCGGCCTCGACGTGGTGGCGCAAACAGAACTGGGCGTCGATTCCGTGGAAGAGACCGGCCTGACCTTTATCGAAAATGCGATCATCAAAGCGCGTCATGCGGCGAAAGTGACGGGTTTACCGGCGCTGGCCGACGACTCCGGCCTGGCGGTCGACGTGCTGGGCGGCGCGCCGGGGATCTACTCCGCGCGTTTCTCCGGCGTTGATGCTACCGATCAGCAAAATCTCGAAAAACTGCTCGAAGAATTACAGGACGTGCCGGACGATAAACGTCAGGCGCAGTTCCACTGTGTGCTGGTGTATATGCGCCACGCTGACGATCCGACGCCGCTGGTATGCCATGGCAGCTGGCAGGGGGTTATCACCCGCGAGCAGGCCGGAAACGGCGGCTTTGGCTACGATCCGATTTTCTTTGTCCCTTCGCTGGGCAAAACCGCTGCGGAACTGACCCGCGAAGAAAAGAGCGCTATTTCCCATCGTGGACAGGCGCTGAAACTGTTACTGGAAGCAATGCGTAATGGCTAATTTGCCACCCCTGAGTCTTTATATTCATATTCCCTGGTGCGTGCAGAAATGCCCGTACTGCGATTTCAACTCCCATGCGTTGAAGGGCGAAGTGCCCCATGACGACTATGTGGCGCATCTGCTGAGCGATCTGGACGCCGATGCCGCATATGCCCAGGGACGTGAAGTAAAGACTATTTTTATCGGTGGCGGTACGCCGAGCCTGCTTTCCGGCCCGGCGATGCAAACCCTGCTCGACGGCGTGCGGGCGCGTCTTAACCTCGCCGCTGACGCTGAAATTACCATGGAAGCCAACCCCGGCACGGTGGAAGCGGATCGCTTCGTTGAGTATCAGCGGGCAGGCGTTAACCGTATCTCTATTGGCGTGCAAAGCTTCAGCGATAAGAAGCTGCGCCGTCTGGGGCGTATTCACGGGCCGGACGAAGCAAAACGGGCGGCGCATCTCGCTGCCGGTCTGGGGCTGCGCAGTTTTAACCTCGATCTGATGCACGGTCTGCCGGATCAGTCTCTGGACGAAGCGCTGGATGATTTGCGCCAGGCGATTGCCCTGAACCCGCCGCATCTTTCCTGGTATCAGCTGACCATTGAGCCGGGCACGCTGTTTGGCTCGCGTCCGCCGGTGCTGCCGGATGATGATTCGCTGTGGGATATTTTTGAGCAGGGCGACAAGCTGCTGACCGCCGCAGGCTATGTGCAGTATGAAACTTCAGCCTATGCGAAGCCAGGCTATCAGTGCCAGCATAACCTTAACTACTGGCGCTTCGGCGATTATCTGGGCATTGGCTGCGGCGCGCACGGCAAAGTCACCTTCCCGGACGGGCGGATTTTGCGTACCGCCAAAACGCGCCATCCGCGCGGCTATATGCAGGGGACATACCTTGATAAGCAGCATGATGTCGCGGCAGAGGACAAACCTTTCGAGTTCTTTATGAACCGCTTCCGCCTGCTGGAAGCGGCGCCGCGCGCGGAGTTTACGCGCTACACCGGGCTTGATGAAGCGGTGATCCGCCCGCAAATCGATAAGGCCATTGCCCTTGGCTATCTTACCGAGTCGGCAACCTGCTGGCAGATCACCGAACAGGGTAAGCTGTTCCTCAATTCGCTGCTGGAGCTGTTTCTGGCTGAATAGCCCCTCTCCCCCGGGAGAGGGAGAAGGGAAAGACTGCCTGCTTATTTAAATCCTTTTGCTTCTTTAATCAGCTCGTAGGCTTTCTGGATCTCCTGCGCTTTTTGCTTCGCCATCTCCATCATTTCCGGCGGCAGCCCTTTGGCGACCAGCTTGTCCGGATGGTGCTCGCTCATCAGCTTACGGTAAGCGCGCTTGACGGTGGTGGCGTCGGCGTCAGGTTTCACCCCCAGCACATTGCAGGCGTCTTCCAGCGTCGGTCCGCGCTGCGCCTGTTGCCATTCGCCGCCGGACTGCTGCTGATAGCCATCGCCGAAGTGCGCCCCGCCCTGCATCATGCGTAAGAACTGGTCGAACTGCATACGGGAGATGCCCAGCTCTTCGGCGATCACATACAGCACTTCACGCTCGTTGGGATGCAGCGAGCCGTCGGCAAAAGCGGCCTGGATCTGAATTTCCAGAAACATCCGTATCAGATCGAAGCGTCCAAAACAGATGCTGCGGAACTGACGCATTTTTTCGCGCAGCGGATAGTTATCCGCCTTGCCGACGCGAAACGCCTGCTGCGCGGCGGCACGCGAGTCGCCATGCAGATTCATACGATCCATAAACAGGGTTGCCACCTGAATATCGGCCTGCGTCACATGGCCTTTGGATTTGGTTAAATGGCCCATCACCTCAAAGGTGGTGGCGAAAAAGAGCGACTGACGTTCACGCTGATTAGCAAACCACGCCATTTTACGGCTGCGCGCTTTGTCAAACATATGCCCGATCAATAGCCCGAGGAGCACGCCCCAGAAGCCCCCGCCCATCATTAAGGCGATGGCGACACCAATCACTTTTCCCCAATACTGCATATACTCCCCAAATCGTCATGCCGTCGGCTAAAATTTGCATTATCATACCCGTCATTCTATGCCGTGCACAGGCACAGCCTTCTTTAGCAGGCTCGATCACGGGCAGGATTAACACTAGCGCTGCGAAGGTGAGTAAGTTAGTCTCTGACTGTTTGCAAGCCGTAAAGCCACTGATGACGGAACAACAAATACAACGTATGAATAAACGTATTCCCACCCTTCTGGCCACCATGATTGCCTCTGCTCTGTACAGCCAGTACGGACAGGCGGCCGATCTTGCCTCGCAGTGTATGCTGGGCGTACCAAGCTATAACCGCCCTCTGGTGACAGGGGATACTAACAATCTGCCCGTCACCATTAACGCGGACCATGCGAAAGGCAATTACCCGGACGATGCCGTGTTTACCGGCAAGGTTGATGTCCAGCAGGGTAACAGCCGTTTGCAGGCCGACGAGATGCAGCTGCATCAGCAGGTGGCGGAAGGCCAGGCCGATCCAGTGCGCACCGTCGACGCACTGGGTAACGTACATTACGACGATAACCAGGTCATTCTGAAAGGTCCGAAAGCCTGGGCGAATCTGAATACCAAAGATACTAACGTCTGGGAAGGCGATTATCAGATGGTGGGACGTCAGGGTCGTGGTACTGCCGACCTGATGAAACAGCGCGGTGAAAACCGCTATACCATTCTGGATAACGGTACCTTCACCTCCTGTCTGCCGGGTTCAAATACCTGGAGCGTAGTGGGTTCGGAAGTGATCCATGATCGCGAAGAGCAGGTAGCGGAAATCTGGAACGCGCGCTTTAAGCTCGGCCCGGTGCCGGTGTTCTACAGCCCCTATTTGCAGTTGCCGATTGGCGACAAACGCCGCTCAGGTTTCCTGATCCCGAACGCCAAATACAGCACCACGAACTATTTTGAGTTCTACCTGCCGTACTACTGGAACATCGCGCCGAACTTCGATGCCACCATTACCCCGCACTATATTCACAAGCGCGGCAATATTCAGTGGGAAAATGAGTTCCGTTATCTGACCCAGGCGGGTACCGGGTTGATAGAGTTTGATTACCTGCCGTCTGATAAAGTCTATCAGGATGAAAACCCAACCGAGAGCGATCGTCATCGCTGGCTGTTCTACTGGCAGCATGCTGGCGTGCTGGATCAGGTGTGGCGTTTTAACGCCGACTATACCAAAGTCAGCGATCCGACCTATTTTAACGACTTTGATTCTAAATACGGTTCCAGCACCGACGGCTACGCGACGCAAAAATTCAGCGTCGGCTATGGCGTCGAGAACTTCAACGCCACGCTGTCGACCAAGCAGTTCCAGGTCTTTGATACTCAGACCCGTAGCTCTTATTCTGCCGAACCACAGCTGGATGTGAACTACTATCAGAACGACGTCGGGCCCTTCGATACCCGCGTTTACGCTCAGGCAGTACATTTTGTAAACACCACGGATTACATGCCCGAAGCGACGCGTGTGCACCTTGAGCCAACGATTAATCTGCCATTGTCGAACGAATGGGGAAGCCTGAATACCGAAGCAAAGGTCATGGCGACCCATTACCAGCAAAGTAATATTGATACCTTTAACAACGCGCGGAATGCTCATCTCGAAAGCTCGGTAAGCCGTGTGCTGCCGCAATTTAAAGTTGATGGCAAAATGGTCTTCGAGCGCGATATGAACTGGGCGGAAAACTTTACCCAGACGCTGGAGCCGCGCGCGCAGTATCTTTATGTGCCGTATCGCGATCAGAGCAATATCAACAACTACGACTCGTCATTGCTGCAATCTGACTACAGTGGTCTGTTCCGGGATCGCACTTACGGCGGTCTTGACCGTATTGCTTCCGCCAACCAGATCACCACAGGCGTGACGTCGCGCATTTATGATGACGAATCAGTTGAACGTTTTAACGTTTCTGTTGGTCAAATCTACTATTTCTCAGAGTCCCGTACCGGGGATGACAATATTAACTGGGAGAAAGATAACAATACCGGTTCTCTGGTCTGGGCGAGCGATACTTACTGGCGCATGTCTGACCGCTGGGGTCTGCGCGGCGGGGTGCAGTACGATACGCGCCTTGATAACGTAGCCACCGGCAGTGCGACAGTGGAATACCGTCGTGACGAGGATCGTCTAGTACAGCTGAGCTACCGCTATGCAAGCCCGGAGTATATCCAGGCAACGCTGCCAAACTTTGCGACGTCTGAACAATATAATGAGGGCATTTCGCAGGTAGGCGGTGCGGCAAGCTGGCCGATCGTCGACCGCTGGTCGGTTGTCGGCGCGTACTATTTTGATACCAACACCAGCAAACCGGCGGATCAGATGGTCGGTCTGCAATATAACTCCTGCTGCTACGCTATCCGCGTTGGGTATGAACGTAAGCTGAACGGCTGGGATCCACAAAGTAACCAGAGTAAGTACGATAAAGTTATCGGCTTTAACATCGAACTGCGCGGCCTGAGTTCTAACTACGGTCTGGGTACCCAGCAGATGCTGCGTTCGAACATTCTGCCTTATCGTTCTACTTTGTAATGTCGTTGATTTGCAACGTAATCCGCATTGCGGTTAATGGAAATGGAAAAAGTATGAAGAACTGGAAAACGCTGCTGCTTGGTCTCGCTATGGTTGCGAACACCGGTTTCGCTGCGCCGCAGGTTGTCGATAAAGTCGCTGCCGTCGTCAATAATGGCGTGGTGTTAGAAAGTGACGTTGATGGTTTGATGCAGTCCGTGAAACTCAACGCCGGTCAGGCGGGCCAGCAATTGCCGGATGACAACACGCTGCGTCACCAAATTCTTGAGCGGCTGATCATGGATCAGATCATCCTGCAGATGGGCACTAAAATGGGTGTCAAGGTCACTGACGAGCAGCTCGATCAGGCGATCGCCAACATCGCCAAACAGAACAACATGACGCTGGATCAGATGCGCAGCCGTCTGGCTTACGATGGCGTTAATTACAGCACCTACCGTAACCAGATCCGTAAAGAGATGCTGATCTCCGAAGTGCGCAACGGCGAAGTGCGCCGCCGCGTCACTATTCTGCCGCAAGAGGTGGAATCTCTGGCACAGCAGGTGGGCAATCAGAACGATGCCAGCACTGAGCTTAACCTGAGCCACATCCTCATTCCTCTGCCGGAAAACCCAACTTCCGATCAGGTGAACGAAGCGGAAAGCCAGGCGCGCTCTATTGTTGAGCAGGCGCGTGCCGGTGATGACTTCGGTAAGCTGGCGATCACTTACTCTGCCGACCAGCAGGCGCTGAAAGGCGGCGAAATGGGCTGGGGCCGTATTCAGGAGCTGCCGTCTATCTTTGCCCAGGCGCTGAGCACGGCGAAAAAAGGCGACGTGATCGGTCCGGTACGTTCCGGCGTGGGCTTCCATATTCTGAAAGTGAACGATCTGCGTGGTCAGAGCCAGAGCATTTCCGTGACCGAAGTACACGCACGTCACATCCTGCTTAAGCCGTCGCCGATCATGACCGACGACCAGGCCCGTGTGAAGATCGAGCAGATCGCAGCCGACATTAAGAGTGGCAAAACCACCTTTGCTAATGCGGCGAAAGAGTTCTCTCAGGATCCGGGCTCCGCGAACCAGGGCGGCGATCTGGGCTGGGCTGCGCCAGACATTTTCGATCCGGCGTTCCGCGATGCGCTGACTAAGCTCAACAAAGGCCAGATGAGCGGACCGGTTCACTCCTCATTCGGCTGGCACCTGATTGAACTGCTGGACACCCGTAACGTCGACAAGACCGATGCGGCGCAGAAAGATCGCGCGTACCGCATGCTGATGAACCGTAAAATGTCAGAAGAAGGCGCAGCCTGGATGCAGGAACAACGCGCCAGCGCTTACGTGAAAATCCTGAGCAACTAATGAACGTTCAGCGTGTCGTTATCACTCCCGGCGAACCCGCCGGGATTGGCCCCGACCTCGTCGTCCAGCTCGCCCAGCGCGACTGGCCGATGGAACTGGTGGTCTGCGCCGACGCAGCACTTCTCACAGACCGGGCCGCCCAGCTCGGTCTGTCGCTTTCGCTGCTTCCCTGGCAACCTGAAACTCCCCCGCAGGCGCAACGCGCCGGTACCTTAACGCTGTTGCCCGTGGCGCTGCGCGAACCCGTAGTACCAGGACAGCTGTCGGTGGCGAACGGCGCCTATGTGGTGGAAACCCTGGCGCGCGCCTGCGACGGCTGCCTGAACGGTGAATTTGCCGCGCTGGTGACCGGGCCGGTACACAAGGGCGTGATTAACGACGCCGGCGTGCCGTTCACCGGCCATACCGAATTCTTTGAAGAACGCGCGCAGGCCAGCAAAGTGGTGATGATGCTGGCGACGGAAGAATTACGCGTGGCGCTGGCGACAACGCATCTGCCTATTAAAGCCGTGGCAGACGCGATTACCCCGGCCCTGCTGCGCGATGTGATCACCATCCTGCATCACGATCTGCGTACTAAATTTGGCATCAGTGAACCGCACGTGCTGGTCTGTGGCCTGAACCCGCACGCCGGTGAAGGCGGACATATGGGAACGGAAGAGATCGACACCATTATTCCGATGCTTAATGAACTGCGCGCGCAGGGGATGAATCTCAGCGGTCCGTTACCCGCCGACACGCTGTTCCAGCCTAAATATCTCGATCACGCCGATGCGGTGCTGGCGATGTACCACGATCAGGGCCTGCCTGTGCTAAAATACCAGGGCTTTGGCCGCGGGGTAAATATTACGCTCGGCCTGCCCTTTATTCGCACCTCGGTTGACCACGGTACTGCCCTTGAACTGGCGGGCCACGGGAAAGCCGATGTCGGCAGTTTTATTACGGCGCTTAATCTCGCCATCAAAATGATTATTAATACTCAATGAATACGAGAGTCCATCAGGGCCATCTTGCCCGCAAACGCTTCGGGCAAAACTTCCTCAACGATCAGTTTGTGATCGACAGTATCGTTTCGGCGATCAACCCTAAACCCGGTCAGGCGATGGTCGAAATCGGCCCGGGCCTTGGCGCGCTGACCGAGCCGGTTGGCGAGCGCATGGATAAAATGACCGTGATCGAGCTGGATCGCGATCTGGCGGCCCGCCTGCAAACGCATCCGTTTTTGGCCCCTAAGCTGACGATTTATCAGCAGGATGCCATGACAATGAATTTCGAAGAGCTGTCCACGACCCTCGGCCAGCCTTTGCGCGTGTTTGGCAACCTGCCGTATAACATCTCCACGCCGTTAATGTTCCACCTGTTTAGCTATACTGGTGCCATTGCCGACATGCATTTTATGCTGCAAAAAGAGGTGGTGAATCGCCTGGTTGCAGGACCAAACAGTAAAGCGTATGGTCGTTTAAGCGTGATGGCGCAATATTATTGCCAGGTGATCCCTGTGCTTGAAGTGCCGCCGACGGCCTTTACGCCAGCGCCAAAAGTGGATTCCGCGGTCGTCAGACTGGTACCGCACGCCACGCCGCCGTATCCGGTAAAAGAGGTTCGCGTACTGAGTCGTATCACGACCGAAGCATTCAACCAGCGTCGTAAAACGATTCGTAACAGCCTCGGTAATTTGTTCAGCGTCGAGGTTCTCGCCTCGCTGGGTATTGATCCTGGCGCCCGCGCAGAGAACATCTCTGTGGCGCAATACTGCCAGCTGGCGAATTACCTTATTGATAATACGCCGCCGAAGGAGAGTTAAGTCATGAGCAATTCGCCCCGCGTATGTGTTCAGGTACAGAGCGTTTATATTGAGTCTCAGTCAGCACCGGAGCTTGAACGTTACGTCTTTGCTTACACCGTAACCATACGAAATCTGGGGCGGACGCCTGTGCAGGTGCTCGGGCGCTACTGGCTTATCACCAACGGCAACGGCCGTGAAACCGAAGTTCAGGGCGAAGGTATCGTCGGCGTGCAGCCGCATATCGACGCCGGCGACGAATATCAGTATACCAGCGGCGCAGTGCTTGAAACGCCGCTGGGCACCATGCAGGGTCATTATGAAATGATCGATGCCCAGGGGAATGCTTTCCGCATTGCCATTCCGGTTTTCCGACTCGCCGTCCCTACACTTATCCATTAATCACATGTCTACATATCTGATTGGCGACGTTCATGGTTGCTACGATGAACTGATCGCATTATTAAAGCAGGTGCAGTTTGATCCGCAGACGGACACGCTGTGGCTGACGGGCGACCTGGTGGCGCGCGGTCCGGCATCGCTGGAGGTGCTGCGCTTTGTGAAATCGCTGGGCGACAGCGTGCGCATGGTGCTGGGCAATCACGATCTGCATCTGCTGGGCGTGTATGCGGGCATCAGCCGTAACAAGCCGAAAGATCGTATTACGCCGCTGCTGGAAGCGCCGGACGCCGACGAGCTGATCAACTGGCTGCGCCGTCAGCCGCTGTTGCAGGTGGATGAAGAGAAAAAGCTGGTGATGGCCCACGCAGGTATTACGCCGCAGTGGGATCTGGAAACCGCCATCGCCTGCGCCAGAGACGTCGAATCCGTGCTGGCCAGCGACACTTACCCGTTATTCCTCGACGCCATGTATGGCGATATGCCAAACAACTGGTCGCCGGAGCTGGCCGGGCTGGCGCGTTTACGCTTTATCAGCAACGCCTTTACCCGCATGCGCTTCTGCTTCCCGAACGGGCAGCTGGATATGTACTGTAAAGACGTGCCGGAGAATGCCCCTGCCCCGCTGAAGCCGTGGTTTGCGATTCCGGGGCCGGTGGCGGAAGAGTACAGCATCGCCTTTGGTCACTGGGCGTCGCTGGAAGGAAAAGGCACGCCGGAAGGCATTTATGCGCTGGATACCGGCTGCTGCTGGGGCGGCGTGCTGACCTGTCTGCGCTGGGAAGATAAAACCTGGTTTGCGCAGCATTCGAATCGCCAGCTGGATCTGGGCGAAAACGAAGCGGCGTCATTCTGAGGGATGTCCGCCCACACCGGACAGGCGTGGGCGGAACAGAGCATTACCGGCGGTCTAAAATCTCAAAACAGTAGCTGTGCGAATTCTGCGCGTCGGCGTCGTGAAACTCGCTGAACACCGACTCCCAGTCATCCGGCTCGTAGTCCGGGAAATGGGTATCCCCTTCCACTTCTGCATCAATATGGGTCAGATACAGGCGCTGCGCTTTCGGCAGGAACTGCTCGTAAACCCGACCGCCGCCGATCACCATGATTTCTTCCGCGTCGCCGCAGGCGGCAATCGCCTCATCCACAGAAGAGACCCACTGCACGCGATCGTCAGTCCCCGGATTGCTGCTGATGACGATATTTTTACGTCCCGGCAGCGGACGTCCGATGGACTCCCAGGTCAGGCGGCCCATCACCACAGGTTTATTTAAGGTATTGCGTTTAAACCAGGCGAGATCGGCAGGCAAGTTCCACGGCATGGCGTTTTCCATGCCGATAACGCGATCTACCGCTAACGCCGCAATCAGACTGATCATTGAATGTATCCCGGTGCAAAAAATTGTCGCCACTATACGTAAAGCGCATTCTCACGTCGACTGGCGACAGGGTAAAGAATGATAAAATTTTTCATTCTGCTGACGGCTTCACTGCCGGTTCATCCCGCGGATCGCCGGTGTGTTTGCCCTCTTCCGTGCCCTGCCAGCCGTGGCGCTGAATAAGCGACAGGTGCGCGCGATCTTCGCTGATGATCTCGCTCAGCATCGCGCTGGTACGTTTGTACACCGCCGCACGGGACTGGGTGTCATTATCCACCTGCGCCATTTCTTCCACCATCTGCGCATTATAACGACGGAACAGATCGGCACGCTCACGCGCCTCGTACTGACCCAGCCCCAGCCCTTCCAGCGCCATACGTCCAAGTCTGAGCGCTCCTTCGAAGGTTTCACGCTCAGGCCTTTCGACACCAGCCTGGCGAAGACGAATAAAGTGATCAACGTCGCGGGCGCGGGCGATAATTGTCAGGTGTGGGAAATGCTCTTTCACCAGCTCCGTCAGTTGCAGGTTGGTTTTCGGATCGTCGATGGCGTTGATAAAGACTTCCGCCTTCGCCGCGCCAGCGGACTCCAGCAGATCCACCCGCGTGGCATCGCCGTAAAATACCTTCATGCCAAACTTGCGCAGCGTTTCGATATGGTCGGGATCGTGATCCAGTACCACCATTTTTACGCCGCTGGAAAGCAACAGACGACCGGCGATCTGCCCGAAGCGTCCAAAACCGGCGACGATCACCCGCGGCTGTTCTTCATCAATTTCATCCGCCTCGCGCGGCTGGCCGACAGCGGCATTTTCCAGACGCGTCAGCAGCACCAGCAGGATCGGCGTGGCGGCCATCGACAGCGCCACCGCCAGGGTCAGCGCCTTCGCCCACTCGGGATCCAGCACGTTCG
The DNA here is from genome assembly GCF_055804875.1 of Enterobacter sp. K510. NCBI lineage: Bacteria > Pseudomonadati > Pseudomonadota > Gammaproteobacteria > Enterobacterales > Enterobacteriaceae > Enterobacter > Enterobacter sp. K510. The sequence continues at coordinate 184,193 of NZ_JBNRLQ010000006.1, forward strand.
CCGTCTGCGCCGCGCCAAAGATCACAAAGGCAAATTCACTCCCCTGCCCCAGCAGCACGGCGAACCAGCGGCGCTGTTTTCCCGGCACCTTCAGCGGGCGGGCAATCAGCCACAACACCAGGGTTTTAATCACCAGGAAACCCAGCAGCAGCACGGCGATGCGCAGCGGATGCGTCACCAGCGTACCAAAATCGATGGACATGCCGACGCCGATGAAAAACAGCCCTAACAGCAGTCCCTTGAAAGGTTCGATGTCGCTTTCCAGCGCATGACGATACTCGGAGCTTGCCAGCAATACCCCGGCTAAAAACGCGCCCATCGCCATCGACAAACCGGCTTCTTCCAGCAGCAGACCAAAGCCAAATACCAGGAACAGCGCCACGGCGCTGAACACTTCCCGCAGGCCGGATCGCGCCACAAAACGCAGCGCCGGTCGCGCCACATAACGGCCAATCAATACCACCAGCGCCAGCGCGCCCACCACTTTCAGCGCCGAGAGTGAAAAGGTGCTGAGCGTCATGGCTTCACCGCTGGCGGCCATCAGCGGGATCATCGCCACCAGCGGAATGGCGGCAATATCCTGGAACAGCAGTACGGCAAAGGCGCTGCGGCCCATTTGCGAGACCATCAGGTTGCGCTCATTCATTGCCTGCATGGCAATGGCAGTGGAAGACAGCCCCAGCGTCAGGCCGATCAGCACCGCCACCTGCCAGCGCAGGCCCAGCGCCATACAAAACGCGCCGAGCAGCAGTCCGCAGGCCAGCATTTGCAGCGCGCCGCCGCCAAATACCGAAGCGCGCAGCTTCCACAGCCGCTGCGGATCCAGCTCAAGGCCGATGACGAACAGCATCAGCACCACGCCGATTTCGGCGAAATGTAAAATCGACTGCGCATCCGTCACCAGCCGTAATCCCCACGGGCCGATGATGCAGCCCGCAATCAGATAACCCAGCACGGATCCGAGGCCGAGACGCACGGCAACCGGCACGATAAGCGCGGCGGATCCCAGATAGATCAGCGCCTGAATGAGCGTATGGCTATCCATGATGTGTCTCCTGCCAGTCAGTCAGACGTTGTTTATAGTGGCGCGCCTGCGCCTGAAGAGTTTCGTCATCTTCAACGAAGGTATTGTGCATGGCAAAAGGCGGCAGCCATTGCAGGCCACAATAGATCGCCGTGGACTGCAACGGCTGCGAGAGCACATCGAAGCCCGGATGGGCACCGAGTTCGAAATGGTGTTTGCCGCCGCCGGTGGTCACTGCCCACAGCAGCTGTTTACCGTGCAGCGCGTGACCGCCCTCGCCGTAGGCCCAGCCGTGGGAGAGCACTTTGTCCATCCACAGTTTCAGCAGCGGCGGTACGCTGTACCACTGCATCGGATGCTGCCAGACGATGAGATCGGCGCGTTCCACCGCCGCCTGTTCGGCAGAGATATCGATATTAAAGTCGGGGTAAAGTTCGTATAAAGAGCGGATTTCCACGCCGTCGAGCGTTTCTGCCTGCTCGATCATCCGTTTATTCGCATGGGAATGCCGCGGATAAGGATGAGCATAAATAATAAGGATCATGAGTAACCTGTCTGCACCGTGCTTATATTTGCCCTGAGTGTAGACAGTTAATCGTTGCGCTTACAGCGAAAACTTACAAGTCGTTTACAAAACAACGCCCCGTTACCGGCAGGTAACAGGGCGTCTTTATCAGGCTGGTGCAGATTAGTTATCCAGCTCGCTCATGCCTTTCAGCTGGTCACGGTTAATCTGCTCGGTCTGACCGGTTTTGGCGTTTTTATAGGAGACCATGCCGGTGTCATTATCGACTTCCGGTTTACCGTCGGTGACGATGGTGCTGCCGTCGGTGGTTTTTACTTCCTGATTTGATGAGCAACCGGCAACGGTCATCATGGTCGTCGCTGCAAAAAGTGAAGCCAGTAAAAGTTTATGTCGCATGGTGTTCTCCCCGCGTTTTCAGTGAATTTTTGTTCCAGATGATTTAACTGTAGATGAAACAACTGCGGGCGGGAGAAAACACAGAACACTCTGAATGGGATGCCAAAATCGTGCCCGGCAATGAAGCCGGCTACGGTAAGCGAAACGCCACCCGGCAATAAATCCTTCATTTCCCTTTTTATCTTCCCTGAATTCATTGATGGCATTTATTCAAAATGAAGCGTTACATGATGTTGTATTATTTTTTCCGAGCCGCCTCGCATTTATTCACTTTGCAAAAAACCGGCATACTGTGTTTTTTTCAGGGTGGTATAATAGCCTTATTAAAATCCAGTGATGCGGGTTTTACGATTGATGTCTTACCGAGTGTAAATGAATAGCGCGGTATAAAGGTGTTGACGCACCGATATACCGCTAACCACAAGCAACTAAAGAGGTAGTTACTATGGCTGAGCAGGATTCTAAGTCAGAAGTTGTCACAACAGAAGTCCCCGAGTTAAAAAATCGCCGTTATACCGTGGGTTATATCCGGGACTGGCAGACCCATAAGCCTGCACCTGCCATTACCCTGAAGGGTTACTGGCTCGCAGACGCCGGTTTTGCCACCGGCACGCCGCTGAAGGTTCGGGCGATGCCCGGTTGTCTGGTGCTGACCGCGCAGGAGCCACCGCCGGAAGAGCCGGAAATTATGCAGGCGCTGAAGAAGGTCTGTAAGCTTTCCAGTCGCAAGCAGCAACAGATTGTGGAGTTTATTACGCTGATTGCCACACCGAAGAAACGGCCACTACCGCCGGGCACCGTGGTGTGGGAGGATCTGCCGTTAAGAAGATAGCGTGCTGGTTATAAAGTAAAATCCCGGCGCTATGGCCGGAATTTCTGCACTATCTATTTCTGTTTTTTCTGTAATTTTTGTAATAAATCCACCAACAGCCGATCGCTACCGTTATCCCAGCAAATGTTGCAGCCTTGCTATATTTAATTAAATCATCCACGGGAATTTCAAATGGCACATCAAACATAACCCAGAAAAATAATCTTATACCGCAGAGTAATGACACAACAAAAACATTCAGTCCCAAAGTACATGATGCAATAAGGTAAACAAAGACTAATAGCCATTTTTTGAAGGTCATTGTCCATTCCCCTTCAATTTGTTGATATCTACTTTACCAGCTTGAGCATTTATGACTTCAGTAGCTAAGCTAGCGCCTCCAGTACCTAATGCGCCGGGCAACGGGTTTAACGGCATCGGTTTTGATATACCCATACCAATATCAACCCACTCCCAGTTCTTCCATTTCGGATTCAGAACGTTATCCAACGGCCCCCGGATCAGCTTGCCAGCCCCATAGCCAAATCCCGATGCCGCACCATTGATTGCGCCACCTTTTAAGAGATCATCGCCTTTCAGCCAGCTCGAAGTCGCACCGCCTGCCGCGTTCCAGCCCATAGTTCCCCACAAACCTGTATTTGCTGTAAACGCACCGACATAGCTTGCGATGAGCACATCTGTTGAGTTAACCACTCCGTTAATAGCATACTGGATACCTGCATTCGCGCTCCCGCCTATCCCGGCAGTTATTTGCATCCCGCCCGGCAAATAAATCAGTCCTGCCGACGCCATTGCAAAACCCACCGCATCCCTTTCATTCATTGCCTTCTGACAACTTGCAGACGCCGGGGAGATTATTCTCAACCGCATTCCTGCCGCCCTGCGCCCCGCAGCTGCTGACGCTCCGCTGTCTCCCGCCAGACCGCCTGCCATCCCTGCTGACACCGTCGCCAGCATGCTGACCGTCTGTTTCTGTGTTTCGCTCAGTGCTGACAGGTCCGTCACGTCCGAGTACAGCAGCCCGGCGATGGCTCTGCCAGCCAGTGCGCCAATTCGTGTCATTTCTTTTGGAGATTGTAGTGTCGATAGTAGATAAACCAGCTTCCAGAACCACATATAGGGCCTGCAAATATACTGATACGCCCAGCTCTTTTTATATCCTCAAATGAGAAAAGAAAATCGCCTCCGATAGAAAAGCAAACAAATATTCGAAGCGTAAGGAAAACAATTACAGCCATAAAGAAAATCATTACAATCCATATAATATTGAACATAATAAAAGATAGGGCATTCTTTAAAGCCATTATTTGTCCTCCTGAAGGTTTTTTATTTGATCATTAATGATGGCACCCATTCCTTCTGTCGTAATAGCCGCTCCCATATTACCACTTGTGCCAGGGATAGCGCTTGATGGTAGCGGTTTCGAGATCCCCATCTCCATAGAAACCCACTCGTAATTTTTCCATGTGGGATTAAATATGTCATCCAGGTGTCCCTGCGCATACTTACCTATTCCATAACCCAGACCTGAAACTGCACCACTTATTACTCCGCCTTTAAACGGATCACTTCCACTCAGATAGCTTGAAGTCGCGCCACCGGTCGCATTCCCGTCACTTGTACCAATATTTCAGGTACATGCTGTTAAACTACCAACGTAAGCGGCTACCAGCACATTCGTGGGGTTCACTTTAATCAGGTTCTGAGTTGGCATAAGGTCTGATTAAAAGCTCCCGGTCCGGTGGCCGGGAGCTTCAGTTTACTTCCGGTGATGTAATTTAAAGCGATATATTAGCCAAACACCAAAACCAGCAATAACCCCCCCCCTGCACCAGCCCGAATGAATAAGAAAATATTATCTAAATCAATATTTAACATTCCTGTATAAAAATACACACAACCAATAAAAAGCCCTTGTAACATTAGTGCGCACAGAGCCATCCCGAGTGTGTGGAGACCTATAATTAAGGTAAACATTTTTAACTCATTCATCTTATCTTTTCTCCAAAATATCAATAACCTTCGGCCCTAACTGACCTCCAGTCTCGGTGCCCAACGCAGCCCCAGTGTTACCAGATATTTTAGGTATTAGGCTTGGTGGTAATGGCCTACTTATCCCCATACCTATATCAACCCATTCATAGTTCTTCCAGAATGGATTCAGTATTTTATTCATTGGAACTTCAATAAGATATTTACCTAACCCATAACCAAATGCCGAACCCGCAGCGCTCCAGCCTGCCCCCGCCAGCGCATCATCCCCTTTCAGGTAATTCGAGGTCGCGCCGCCAGCAGCATTCCAGCCTACAGTTCCAATAATTCCGGCATTTGCTGTTAACCCACCAACGTAAGCTGCAATCAGCACATCCGTCGGATTCACTTCACTATTAATCAGGTACTGAATACCTGCATTCGCGCTCCCGCCTATCCCGGCAGTTATTTGCATCCCTCCCGGCAAATAAATCAGCCCCGCCGACGCCATTGCAAAACCCACCGCATCCCTTTCATTCATTGCCTTCTGACAGCCCGCAGACGCCGGGGCTGTTTCACAACTCGCCATATCCAGTCCATGCTGACGGATAAATTCAGCCTGACCTTCCTCTGTCCCGCCGCCGAGAAGATTATTCTCCACCGCATTCCTGCCACTCTGCGCCCCTGCGGCTGCCGATGCCGTGCTGCCTCCCGCAAGTCCCCCTGCCATCCCTGCTGACACCGTCGCCAGCATGCTGACCGTCTGCTTCTCCGTCTCACTCAGGTCACTGACTGCTTTTCCCGGATACAGCGCGGTCATTATCGCTTTCGCCGCCAGTTCACCCGATACCGCACCCGCAGCACCCGCCGCCGCGCTGTTGCCCTGCAGGGCCGCCGCCGCGCCGCCGAGAATCGCATGTGCCACCAGGGACGCATCCTCACTCAGCCCCGACTGATGTCCGATGATATTTGCCAGCTCAGGAGCCGAAGCGCTCGCCAGCGCGCCCGTGATATCACCCCCTGCCAGTCCCTGCAGTGCCGCCGTCGCCGCCTGAATTCCACGCTGCAGGTCGCTGCCGGTGCCGTATTTCTGCATTTCGGCCTGATAAACATCGGTCTGGCGCAGCTCGTCAGCCGTCATGTCCGGATGGGCTTTTTTCGCCTCAGTCAGCCCGTTAATATCCCCCTGGGTGCGCGCGATATCTGCCGCCTGACTGCCGATATCCCCGATAAGCCCCACTTCCTGAAGCCGCTTCTGCTCCTTCTCTTTGTCGAATATCGGGCTGATGCTGTCGTTTGCCTGCGCTGTGTCGCGGCTTAAGGTCGCCACCTCCTGCAGCTGGCCCGCCGTGTCACGGACGGTAATACTTCCCTCCGCCACCGCCGCCTGCGTGGTGCCTTGCGCATGTCCGCTGCTGCCCCCGGCTGTTATCATGCCGCCCGGCATACTGCCGCTGAAATCGCCTCCGGGCGTGCTGCCGCCGCTCAGGCTGATACCGCTGTGGCGGGTCTGATAATCCGCCTCGTTGTTAATATCCCTGAAGCCCAGCGTTCCCGTATCCAGACGGTTTTTATCCACCGTTGCCTGCGAGGCAATGACCGCCCCGTCCAACTGCGTGTGACGACCCACCGTCACATCAAAACCACCCTCACCGGCGTACAGTCCTGTCTGCTCCTGCACCGAGTCATAAGCGCTGTTGATGTTGTCCTGTGACGCGCTGATATAACCCGAGCCGGTCATGCTGCCGAAGGTGAAGCTGCCCCCTGCCGCCACACTGTTCTGCTTCGCGTGGTAATCATTACTGTCCTGCTGGCTGCTTATCCACAGGTCACGTCCGATGTCCGCCACGATGCGGTCGCCGCTGACCTGCGCTCCGCTGAGGGTGGTGTCACGCCCTGCACTCATCGTCACCGTGCCGCCACTGTCCAGCGTCGTCTCCGTCCACGCCGTGCCGTTGCCCTTCTCGTTGCCGTTTGCGGCATTCACGTTCGCAAACACGCTGATGCCGTAACCGTTGGTGCCGCCTCCGACGCTGACGCCCACGCCACCGCCGCTGCTGCTGTTTTTCCCGCTCATCTGCTGCGTGTTTGCCGCCCCGCCCAGCGCAATATCGTTCGCCGCCGCCAGCACCGTGTCGCCCCCGGCTTTCATCTGGCTGCCGCTGATACGGATGTCGCCGCTGCTCTCGCCCCCGCCGTTGCCGGTGGCGATGATAGCGAGGTTATCTCCCGCGTTCAGCGTGCTGCCCGCCACCGTGTCGCTCTGCATATGCTGTTCAGATTTTGCTTTCTGTGACGAGAGCGAAACACTGATGCCGATACCATTATCTGGCTCGCCGCTGACCTGTGCCAGGGCCAGAGCCTGTCCGACCTGCACTCCAGAGAGCGCCGCTTTCGCCGTCTGCAGCGCGGCCAGACGGCTGTCACTTTCGCTCTGCGCCGCCTGTGTTGTCTCCACGGCGTTGTTGATGGCGCTGCCTGCCGCGCCTGATAATGCCAGCGTCAGTCCACTGCTGCGCTGTTCAAACGTCTCATCGCGGGTGCGTCTGTCGTGGCCCGGTTCGATCATCACGCTGTCGCCACTGAGGGTCAGATTTTTCTGCGCGATAATATCTGCGCCGCTGATATGCGTCTGTTGACCCGCCTGGATAATGACGTTGCCGCCCGTGGATCCCACCGTGCTGAAGCTGCCGCTCTGCGTCGTACCCTTCTCACGCATATCGTGCGTTGTTTTGCTGCTGCCGATGGTGAAGCCGATGCCGCCAGTGCCCATCAGACCGGACTTTTTCTCTTCCTTAAAGCGCCAGGAGGTATCCGTGTTGGTGGCGGCGATAATATCCACATTATTACCCGCCGCCAGCGCGACATTCCCGTCACCCACCACGAAGGAGCCTTCCACCAGCAGGTTATTGCCTGCCGAGACGGTCACGTTATCACCGCTCAGCAGTGTGCCTTTTTCACGCGTCGCACTGTCTTCCGAGATGGTGTGGGTGGTTTTTTTACTGAGGAAACCGCTGCTGCTCCGGGTTTCCTCACGATAGCGGTAGTCACTTTCCGTGGCTGTGGTCAGGTTGATATCCCGCCCCGCCGCCACACCAATATCGCCCTGTGACGTCACATCCGCCGCTTCTGCGTTCATGTCGCGCCCGGCGATAATCACTGTGTTACCGCCGCTGGCGATTTCCGTTCCCTGCTGACGCACAGACTCATCAATGCTGGTTTTTTTCTTTGATTTGCTGGCAGAGGCGTGTGATGTGGCTTCCGCCAGCAAATTAACGTCACGCCCGGCCTGAATGCCAACATCCCCTTCCGCAGCAATGCCCGCCGCACGGGCAGTAATGTCATTGCCCGCCAGTAACGTGAGATCGTCTCCCGCAGTCAGCATGCTGCTCTGCTGGCTAACCGATGACGTGCTGGTCGTCCCCCTGTCGTGTCCGGTATAACCCTGCGCGATCTCATTAGCGCTGATGTTAATGTCATTCCCTGCCGCCAGCGCCATACTGCCCCCCGCAGCCACGTTTGCACCGGTAACGTTGAGATCTTGTCCGGCCCACATCGCCAGCGCATCCGTAGCGGTGACAGATGCCGTACTGCCTGCCGTCGTACCATGGATACTGACATCGCTGTGATAGCCTGTGGCAGTAAGGTTCCATTGCTGCGTCTGAGTAAGGTTATTAATGCTGCCCGTAACACTTTCCAGCGCGACGGTTTTACCGCTGATGACAGAGCCGATATTGTTAATATCGCCGAGGGCGCTGAGGCTGAGGTTGCCACCTGCGTTTATCAGCCCGGCATTAAGATTGTTGAAGCTGTTGCTGGCGTCGAGCATGAGCTGATCCCGCGCCGCTATTGTGCCGCTACTGTTAGTGATACTGCCGCCCGCCAGTTGCACGTTGTTGCCGCTGATCACGCTACCGTGCTGTACGGTGACATCTTTCGGCGACAGGTAGACTTTCGGGATCATCACCGTCTGGCCGTTGAGGGTTGCTGACTCCCACCACAACATGCTCTGGTCAAGCGCCGCCACCTGCTCTGCGGTTAGCGCGACGCCGAATTGCAGCCCCAGTGCCTGCTGCTGCGTGGCAGCGCTGTCCATCAGATAGCGCATTTGCTCCAGATCGGATCCGAGACCGTTGATATAGCGGCTACCCGTCTGGTTCAGCAGATAATTACTGACATAACGGGTATCAAAGGCGGCATCGCCAAGAAAGCGGTAATCACGATCCGGATCAAGGTTGATCTTGTCGAGGAAATACGCCGATCTAAGGAACTGAGTCTCATCGGTGTAAGCTGCGTTGGTTTCGCGTGGTGCATCGCCCGGTTTCATGCCCAGCAGGGCATACAGATCACCGTACAGGCTCTGGTCTAGCTGGCCCAGCCCGTCCAGCTTCGGGTTGACGGTGATCAGATACGGGCTGTCCGGATCCGTTGACGGCACAAAATAGCCGTTGATGCCCGCTGGCAGCGGGTACGCGCTGGTATCTGCACCGCTGTGGTTATCAAGATCGCTCTCCTGCAATGCCTCTGTGATGGCGTCATGCCACTGGGGGATATTCACGCTGATCGTTTCTGTCTCCGTCAGCGACTGTGCCTGGATGCTGTCAGCAATACCCTGCGTGGTGAGCGTATCCAGCGATGGCGCATTCAGACTGCCGGCAACCTCCGCTGCGCTGGCCCCGCCGTTAAGGGTGGTGTTGCTGATATCCGTAGAGAATTTCGCCTCCACATTGCCACCCGCGCTGATGACCGCCCGGTACAGTTTTCCGTCCGGTAAGGAGGCATTCTGTGCTGAAAGCCGATACCCGGCGCACTCATACTGTCCCCAGACATAACGCTGACTTTCATCAAGCGTCCAGACGGTTTCCGTTACCGAGGTGCCTTCCTGCCAGCCCTGATTGCTGAGCGTGTCTCCGCTTAGCGTCATATCTTTACCGGCAAGCATAAAGGCCGCGTCATTCTCCAGACGGGCGGCGTTAACTGTCATATCCGCGCCACTCATAATACGTCCGGCGCTGCCGCTGGCTGTGATAGCCACAACCTCCTTATCTCCGATCTGTATCCGATATTCCGGAACAGGAGCCACGCCAACATACCTTTTAACGATCAGGTAAGGCCCTTTATCATCCGTCTTGATCTCCCACCAGTTACCTCCTGGTGTAGGGCTGGGCGTGCCGCCTGAATTACCCGGAATAACATCATGTGACACTGACAGTGAATCCCAGGTGTTCCAAAGATGGGCAGTATTAATCTCAATATCACCGCGCAGCGTTTCGATGTTGCCTGAACGGTTGATGACTTCACGGTTCGCCGCGCCTGCCGCATTCTTTTGCACCCACAGACTGTTACCCGCAAAAATATCGCCATGCAGATTATGAATACGATCGGCAAACAGCTGCATAGTATTCGCGGCATAAATCAGCGCAGAGTTCAGCAGCGTACCTGCGGCATTCATCGTCAGGTTACCTGCGGTACCGGTAAAGCCGTTTACCGTGATATCGCTGAGGCTGGAAAGCTGTACATCCCCGCCCGCCTGCAACGAACCCGACGCATTGAGTAAAATACGCTGCGCCGTAAATGTGCTGTTACCGTAACCAGTAGTCAGTTGCCCGCTATTAGTGAATGCCCCTCCCGCATTAAGGGCGAGGCTATTCCCCTGCATCACGCCGTTATTGCTGATGGCATGGTGTGAGGAAAGGGTAAGCGCCTGACCTGCGGCCAGCGTGCCGTTATGGGTAAGTTCATTGACCAGATTCAGGGTGATATCACCCAGCGCTACCACCTGACCGGCACCGATCAGATCCTGACTGTTTATCCGCAGATCGTCAGCGCTGAACAGTTTGCCGTTCGCTGTATTGCCGACGACGTCGCTGTCTATAGCAAGCAAACCAAGCCCCAGCGTTGTACCCGCGTTAGTGAAATCCTGGTAGTGCACCAGCAGATCTGCAGCCTGAAGCGTGCCGCTGTTGTTAAGCGTGGTGCCGCGCAACCGGGCATCTTCAACTGCCAGTATCCGCCCATTGTTTACCGCATTCACCACGTTCAGCAGTAGCGTGACGGCCTGTATAAGTCCTCCGCTGGCGTTGCCGAGATCTGCGGTGCTCAACGTAAGTGTATCGCCGGAAACAAGCGTGCCGTCATTTTGCGCGCGGAGGGTGGCCTGAATGGCGGTGCTACCGCCGCCCTGGACAATACCGTTATTCAGCAGCACAGGCGCGGTGATGTTCAGCGCATTCTGGCTCAAGAATATGCCGTCTTTGGCGTTAGTCAGTTCGCTGGCGGCGTTTACCGTCAGGGTTTCGCCCTGTATGCGCCCGCGGTTCAGTAGTGTATCGGTCGCCAGACGGGTTGCTTTACCCTGGATCTGTCCGGCACTGGTGACAGTCGCCGCATTAAGTTGTAAATCACCAGCGCTCAATAACTTACCGTGCGGCTGATTATCCAGCGAGTGACGCAGCGTGGCGGTCAGCCCATCAACACCCGTCACCTCGCCGTTGTTAATCAGGGTATCCGCCTGCAGGGTGAGATTTTTCGCGATCCACTGCCCCGCGTTATTCATCGTGAGAGCGGAAAGCGCAAGCTCGCCATTCGAGGTGATTTTATTGTCAGCCGAGCCCTGAAGCGTACCGCTGAGGGTAATCGTCAGCCGATCCTCTGCGTGGAGTGCGCCACGGTTCGTCAGATCTCGCGCCTTCACCAGCACATGCTTACCCTGCCACTGTCCGGCGTTATGAATATCGTCGGCGGTAAGGGTAAGATCGCCCGCGGTGAGCAGCGATCCGCGGTTCACCAGACCATTGCTGGTAAGACTGAGATCGCCTGCGGAGAGCAGGTTGCCCTGATTATTCATGCTCGACGTAATCAGCGTAGCCTTGCCCTGGCTCATGATGTCGCCGTTATTAGTTAACCTCTGTGTGGTATCGACAGCAAGATCGCCCGTGGCCAGCACGCTGCCGCGGTTCTGCCAGTCCTGTGCGTTCAGGCTTACCGTCTGTCCCTGGAGGTGACCGGCAGACATGAACGTCGTGCCCGTGAGCGACAGTGCCCCTCCCGTCAACGTGCTGGATCCTGAAAGCAGATCCAGCATCATGGCGACCAGAGTTAAGGTTTTCTCTCCCTGGATCAGGCCGTGATTCACCATTTTCTCTGCACTTACGCGACTGGTTACCGCGTTCAGCACACCGCGGTTATTCAGCGTCTGCGCCCTGAGCGTGAGATCGCTACCGCTGACGATGGCCGATTTTTCCGCCGTATCAAGGGTGGTGGCGGTGACCGTGACTCCCGTCGCACCGAGGATCGTACCGCTGTTTGTGAGTTGTCCGGCATTGACCGTAGCCTGTGTGCCTGCAACCAGCGCCCCCCTGTTGGTCAGCGCGCCCACGCGAAGGTCGAGTGTTTTTCCGGCGGTCAGTTTGCCCTGCAACTGCGCCCTGTCAGTGCTTCGCAGTGTAATGTTTCCGGCGGCATCCACTTGTGCCGTCTGCTGCTGGTTCATCTGTTTCGCGCGAAGCGTCAGGTTCTGTCCGGCGGTTAGCGTGCCGCCGTTTTGCGCCAGTAGGCCGTCTGCGCTGAGATGCAGGTTTTGATCGCTCAGCAACGTCGCCTGGTTAAGCGCGATATCACCCTGACTGCTGATGGCCAGATCGTCGCCCGCTTTGTGATTGCCGATAAGCGTTACGTGTTGCCCCTTCGCCGTTAACGCACCGCTGGCGAGGCTATTGTTGACAACGAGCTTACCACTGGCATCAAGCGTAATATCTCCCTGGCGGGCGTTGAGGTTGCCAAGGTTCACGCCCAGCCCCTTCTCGCCAGACACCAGCCGGATGCGATTGGCGTACATTCCTCCCAGCGCACCGGTATCAACCGCAATTTTGGGAACCTCGCCTTCGCCGTTAAGCGCATGGATTTTTCCATCTGCCCCAACGCGGTTGGCCCCGGCAATCACCTTCACCTCTTTCGCGTACAGCGCTGCGTTAATCGCCGTGGCCCGGGAAATAATCGCTACCGCATCGCTCTGATTGCCGTCCAGGCCTGCTCCTTCAATGATGATGCTGCCTTTAGTCACGTCCAGAGACTGTAAATTGCCCTGCACGTCCAGCACGGGCTTGCCTGTGGTCAGGGTGGTATTAGGCGTATTGATAAATCCACAACCATTACAGGTGATGCCATAAGGGTTAGCGACAATAACATTTGCCGCCTTACCGGCTACTTCGGTATAGCCCTGCAACTGCGAACGGTTCGCGCCGGTCACTTCGTTGATGATGCCTTTCGCTTCCTGCCCGGGTTTAAGATTGGGGTTGTTCTGAATAAGGCCGCCCAGTTGCGTGGCATTAAGCTGACCCGTGGCGTTGTTCAGGATCAACCCCTCTTTGCCGACGTTATAGTCGTTATATTTGTTATGGGAAATACCGGATTGACTGGGCGTGGCGATATTTACCACCGGTACACCGTTGGCCGCCTTGTCCACCTGAGTATTCCCCTGCGGGGTAAGTGTCGCCGCCACTGCTGGCAGCATGGGTTGCGTGGTTAACGCCACACTCAATACGCCGCTTAACAGTCGCTGCGAGAAATGCACCTGATCCTTTTTCATCATCCTTGTCCTTTAAAATGCGACTGCTACACGGTAATACACAGTGAGGTGATCCGGGGCCAGCCAGGCCGGATAGTCCACCGGCATCCCGACGGTAAACTGGCTTGAGAACCAGCGCCCTGTGCTGGTAACACCGAGCGCTGCGCCCCATAACGTGCCGGACGCATACCTGTCCACATCGTCCTTTTTCAGCCAGCCACCATCGAGCGCTGCCATTGTGCCGATTTGCCCTAATACGGGCAGCGTCACCAACGCGCCGTTGATTTCGTTACGCCAGTAACCGCCGTTGTCACCGGAGATATATTGCTCTTTGTAACCGCGCACCGATGCCTCACCGCCCAGGGTTACACGCTCGCTGCCGTACAGGCGATCTGCAGACCATTGAAAATAGACGCTGGTAAGCCACCAGATATTCTCTGCCAGCGGGCGCTGAAAGCTGCCGTTGACGCTCCACTTGCGAAATTCCGCGCGGGGGACATCACCTTGTTTGTTGTGGTCGTCTTCTGCGCCAAACCATGGCGTGCCCTGAGTGAAGGTGGGATTCAGGGTTGCCACGCCTGAAGCTATTTTCTGTGTATGGCTGATACCCAGCGAGGCGCTGGACAGCTTCCGACTGCTGGTTTCCAGCAGTACATCGTCCAGATAGTTATGGTTGATACGATGAGTAACACCCAGCGAAGCGCCGGTTTTACTCTCGCCATTACGAAACAGTACCCACGAGGCACCCAGACGGTGTGTTTCACTGTCGCCCGTGGACTGCCAGATCCAGCCATTGTTATCCACGCCGCTGTGGTAATTACTTCAGCTATAGCTGTAATCAAGCAGCCCATAGCCATAAGGAACGCTCAATCCTGCCGCCAGATTCTGCGCATCATGACTGGCAGAAAAGTCGCTGCTACGCCCACCGCTGATAAACCATTTATCGGCGAGGCCAAGAACATTATTTGCCGACAATGCCCCGCTAAGCTGTCCGGTACCGGTGCTCTTTTGTCCACTGTTATCAAAACTGACTGAACCGCTAAGTGGAAATTCCGGCGAGGCGGTCAGATTGACCAACGAATAGCCCGGTTGATCGCCTGGCAGAATTTCGATTTCAACCGGCATCTGACGAATACGGTTGAGTTGTTCCATGCCCTGCTCAATATCGCGCAAGTTCAGAATCTGTCCTTCCAGGCCCGGGAAGGTCATGTAGAGCGTGCGCGACGGCACGCCTTCAAGGCGAATTTGCTGGAGTTTCCCTTCAAGAACGGCGATGTGCAGCTTGCCCGCGGAAAGATCCTGCTCCGTTAAAAATGCGCGACTGGTAATGTAGCCGCGGCTGATGTACCAGTCAGAAATGACCCCGGTCAGCTCGGTCAGATGACGCATGTCCAGACACTGACCCACCCAGGGCGCGGTAAGTCTGGCTGCAGTGGTAGGGGATAATTTTGTCGCACCATCAACCGCTATGGTCGAGATAACAAAACAGGGAGACGAATTTTCGGGACGCCCTTTTGCAATCGACGGGGCGGTAATGGCTGGCAATATGTTGCTGCGCTCCAGCTCTTCACGCTGGCGCTGGCTGTCATCCAGCAACTGCTGCTGTTGCTGCTGAATGGCATTGCGATCGGCAGGAGAAAGTGGAACAGCGTGAACGGTAAAAGCCGTGCTGGATAAGACCATTAACAGCATGGACGCACAAAACGTCGGGCCGCAAAGCAGTGCCTCTGAAATCCTTTTCATAGCTCATCCTTAAGCTAAATTTTACTTAAGTCGCTATTGTAATTGCAGAAATGAATTTATGTAAATAACCACAACAAAAATGTAAGTTTATTAAAAAACTTATCTCCCCCTGCAGCTGAGCCAATAAAAAAGCCCGGTGGGCGTACACTCACCGGGCTTCTCAGGGCAGAGATATTACTTACCGATCTGCGCGTGCATTTCCTGCACTGAAATCACTTTCTCGGTGGCATCGGCATTCAGCGCCATCGCGGTGGCGAAGCCGCCGTTCAGGGTGGTGTCGTAATGCACTTTATATTGCAGCGCGCTGCGGCGGATGAGTTTGGAATCTTCAATCGCCTGACGGCCTGCGGTGGTGTTGATGATGTAGGTGTATTCGCCATTCTTGATACGATCCTGAATGTGCGGACGGCCTTCATGCACCTTGTTCACCAGACGCGGGTTGATTCCGGCTTCACCCAGCACAATCGCGGTGCCGTGGGTGGCATCCAGCTCGAAGCCCTGCTTGAGCAGTTTGGCCGCCAGATCCACCACGCGCTCTTTATCGCCTTCACGCACCGACAGCAGTGCGCGACCGGTTTTCTTCATGGTCGAGTTGCTGCCCAGCTGCGCTTTGGCAAAGGCTTCCGCAAAGGTCCGCCCCACGCCCATCACTTCACCGGTAGAGCGCATTTCCGGCCCTAACAGCGGGTCAACGCCCGGGAACTTGTTGAACGGCAGCACCACTTCTTTCACCGAGTAGTACGGCGGGATGATCTCTTTGGTCACGCCCTGCTCGGCCAGCGATTTACCTGCCATCACGCGCGCTGCCACTTTCGCCAGCGGCACGCCGGTGGCTTTGGAGACGAACGGCACGGTACGCGCCGCACGCGGGTTCACTTCAATCAGGTAGACTTCGTTGTCTTTCACCGCAAACTGCACGTTCATCAGGCCGCGCACCTGCAACTCGAAGGCCAGCTTCTGCACCTGCTGGCGCATCACGTCCTGGATCTCCTGGCTCAGCGTGTAGGCTGGCAGAGAGCAGGCGGAGTCGCCGGAGTGCACGCCAGCCTGTTCGATGTGCTCCATGATGCCGCCAATCAGCACCATTTCGCCGTCGCAGATGGCGTCAACGTCCACTTCCACTGCATCGTCCAGGAAGCGGTCCAGCAGCACCGGCGCATCGTTGGAGACGCTGACGGCGGTCATAAAGTAGCGACGCAGATCCACTTCGTCATAAACGATTTCCATCGCGCGGCCGCCGAGCACGTAGGACGGGCGCACCACCAGCGGGTAGCCAATCTCTTTCGCTTTCTCGACCGCCATTTCGATGGCCGTCACGGTCGCATTCGCCGGTTGCTTCAGCTTCAGACGATCCACCGCCTGCTGGAAACGTTCGCGGTCTTCGGCGCGGTCGATGGCATCCGGGCTGGTGCCGATAACCGGTACACCGGCGGCTTCAAGCGCACGCGCCAGTTTCAGCGGGGTCTGGCCGCCGTACTGCACAATCACGCCTTTCGGCTTCTCGATACGCACGATTTCCAGCACGTCTTCCAGCGTTACCGGCTCAAAGTACAGACGGTCGGAGGTGTCGTAATCGGTGGAGACGGTTTCCGGGTTACAGTTCACCATAATGGTTTCATAACCATCTTCGCGCAGCGCCAGCGAGGCATGTACGCAGCAGTAGTCAAACTCAATGCCCTGACCGATACGGTTCGGCCCGCCGCCCAGCACCATGATTTTTTCGCGATCCGGATTCGGGTTCGATTCGCACTCTTCTTCATAGGTGGAGTACATGTACGCGGTGTCGGTGGAGAACTCCGCCGCACAGGTATCCACGCGCTTGTAAACCGGGTGCAGGTTGTACTGCTCACGCAGCTTACGCACTTCGGCTTCGCGCACGCCCGCCAGGGTTGCCAGACGCGCATCGGCAAAGCCTTTACGCTTCAGGGTACGCAGGAAATCCGCGTCGAGGCCGTTAATGCCCACTTCCGCGACTTTCTCCTCCAGACGCACCAGCTCTTCAATCTGCACCAGGAACCAGCGGTCGATGTTGGTCAGGTTGAACACGCCGTCGACGGACAGCCCGGCGCGGAAGGCGTCGGCGATATACCAGATACGCTCGGCGCCTGCGTCTTTCAGTTCACGGCGGATTTTGGTCAGCGCTTCCGGATCGTCAAGGCTCACTTTCGGGTCAAAGCCAGTCGCGCCCACTTCCAGACCGCGCAGCGCTTTTTGCAGCGACTCCTGCTGGGTGCGGCCAATCGCCATCACTTCGCCGACGGATTTCATCTGCGTGGTCAGGCGGTCGTTAGCGCCGACGAATTTTTCGAAGTTAAAGCGTGGGATCTTGGTGACAACATAGTCGATGGACGGCTCGAACGAGGCCGGAGTACGGCCACCGGTGATGTCGTTCATCAGTTCGTCCAGCGTGTAACCTACCGCCAGTTTCGCCGCCACTTTAGCAATCGGGAAGCCGGTGGCTTTCGAGGCCAGCGCCGAGGAGCGGGAAACGCGCGGGTTCATTTCGATAACAATCAGGCGACCGTTTTTCGGGTTCACCGAGAACTGGACGTTAGAGCCGCCGGTTTCGACGCCGATTTCACGCAGCACCGCCATCGAGGCGTTACGCATGATCTGATACTCTTTGTCGGTCAGGGTCTGCGCTGGCGCAACGGTGATGGAGTCGCCGGTGTGGATGCCCATGGCATCGAAGTTTTCGATGGAGCAGACGATGATGCAGTTGTCGTTCTTATCACGCACCACTTCCATTTCGTACTCTTTCCAGCCAATCAGCGATTCATCGATCAGCAGCTCTTTGGTCGGCGAGAGGTCGAGGCCGCGGGAGCAGATTTCTTCAAACTCTTCGCGGTTGTAAGCGATACCGCCGCCGGTGCCGCCCATGGTAAAGGACGGACGAATAATGCACGGATAACCCACGTCAGCGGCAACCGCCAGCGCTTCTTCCATATTGTGCGCAATGCCGGAGCGGGCGGTATCGAGGCCGATTTTCTTCATGGCGATGTCGAAACGGCGGCGGTCTTCGGCTTTATCAATGGCGTCGGCGGTCGCGCCAATCATGGTCACGCCGAATTCTTCCAGTACGCCCTGACGTTCCAGCTCCAGCGCGCAGTTCAGCGCCGTCTGGCCGCCCATGGTTGGCAGCACCGCGTCCGGACGCTCTTTTTCGATGATTTTGCGCACCACTTCCCAGTGGATAGGCTCAATATAGGTGGCATCGGCCATTTCCGGGTCGGTCATGATGGTGGCCGGGTTAGAGTTCACCAGAATAACGCGGTAACCCTCTTCACGCAGCGCTTTACACGCCTGCGCGCCGGAATAGTCGAACTCACAGGCCTGGCCGATAACAATCGGGCCAGCGCCAAGGATCAGGATGCTTTTTATGTCTGTACGTTTTGGCATGGCTTTTATGGCTCCTGATTATTTGGCGACAGAACGGTAAGTCTTGATCAGTTCAATAAAGTGGTCGAACAGCGGCGCGGCATCGTGCGGGCCGGGGCTGGCTTCCGGGTGGCCCTGGAAGCTGAACGCCGGTTTATCGTTACGATGGATGCCCTGTAGCGTGCCGTCGAACAGCGACTTGTGGGTCACGCGCAGGGTTGACGGCATGGTGGACTCGTCCACCGCAAAACCGTGGTTCTGGGCGGTGATCATCACCACGTTGTTTTCCACGTCTTTCACCGGGTGGTTACCGCCGTGGTGACCGAATTTCATCTTCACGGTTTTGGCACCGCTGGCCAGCGCCAGCAGCTGATGGCCGAGGCAGATACCGAACACCGGAATATCGGTGTCGAGAAACGTTTTAATCGCCTCAATGGCGTAATCGCACGGTGCCGGGTCGCCGGGACCGTTGGAGAGGAAGATGCCGTCCGGGTTCATTTTCAGCACCTCTTCCGCCGGGGTTTGCGCCGGGACAACCGTCAGACGGCAGCCGCGATCCACCAGCATGCGCAGAATGTTGCGCTTCGCGCCGTAGTCGTAGGCCACCACGTGGAACGGCAGCTCGCTTTCGGCGCGGGCTTCGGGCAGCTCGCCTTCAAGCGTCCAGCTCCCCTGCGTCCAGCTGTAGCTCTCCTGGGTGGACACGACTTTCGCCAAATCCATACCGTTAAGACCCGGGAAGGCTTTCGCTTTTTCCAGCGCCAGCGCTGCGTCCGGATTATCACCGGCGATAATGCAGCCGTTTTGCGCCCCTTTCTCACGCAGCAGACGCGTCAGCTTACGGGTATCGATATCGGCAATCGCCACGATGTTATGGCGTTTCAGATAAGAGGAGAGATCTTCCTGATTGCGGTAGTTGCTGGCAATCAGCGGCAGGTCACGGATGACGAGGCCTTGCGCATGTACCTGAGAGGATTCTTCGTCAGCAGCATTGGTGCCGACATTACCGATATGAGGATAAGTAAGAGTAACGATTTGGCGGGAGTAGGAAGGATCAGTGAGGATTTCTTGATAACCGGTCATTGAAGTATTGAAAACGACTTCCCCAACCGCCGAACCTGTTGCCCCTATGGCCCGACCGTAAAACTGGGTTCCGTCTTCCAGAACCAATAGCGCTGACTTAATCAAAACACCCTCCAGAGAATATTCACTCACTTTATTTGCATATTAATTCATAATGAGCCCGTGAATCAATGCAAATCTGCTTACCCGCGAATTTTCGGCAAACGGCGGCATTCTAGAGACAGGTGAGACAAAAGTCTACCCGATTGACCATTTTTATTTATGTTTTTGCGCCTCTGACAAACCACAGAAGGCAAAGGCAGTGAAAAGATCAGCTATATCAGGCAGGAAAACGCTTGCGCGGTTAGAAAACTGGAAATATTTGTCTGGCACCCTGCAAAACCGGACCAGATGGTCAAAATTTACATTACAGAAACAAATAAACCGAAGAAGATTGCAACTTTTAGAGGTTTAATAGAAAAATATCAATGAAGAGCAAAAATAAAGGGGCAATAAAATATTGCCCCATGTAATCAATTAATTATGATTACCACAACCACATCACGAGAGGTAATAATAGCTATAAATTGTTGAGATCCAGCACATCACGCATATCAAAAAGACCGTTTTGCTTAGATTTTAGCCACAATGCCGAGCGAACCGCACCATTGGCAAAGGTCATCCGGCTGGAGGCTTTGTGCGTAATTTCAATGCGCTCGCCGATATCGGCGAACATCGCCGTATGTTCACCCACGATGTCGCCTGCGCGCACGGTGGCAAAACCGATGCTGCCCGGCACGCGTTCACCGGTGTACCCTTCACGGCTGTACACCGCGCACGCCTTCAGATCTTTATCCATCGCCTGAGCAATGGCTTCGCCCATTGCCAGTGCCGTGCCTGATGGCGCATCCACTTTGTGGCGATGATGCGCTTCGATAATTTCGATGTCGGTGTAATCGCCCATCACTTTGGCGGCCTTCTCCAGCAGCTTAAGCATCACGTTCACGCCGACGCTGAAGTTCGCCGCAAAGACGATAGCGATGTCCCGTGCGGCCTCGCTGATGGCCGCTTTGCCCGCGTCGTCAAAGCCGGTGGTGCCAATCACCATGCCCTTGCCGTGCTCGCGGCAGAAGGCCAGATGCGCCAGCGTGCCTTCCGGGCGGGTAAAATCGATAAAGACATCAAAATCGTCTTTCACGGCCTCAAGATCGCTCTGCACGGTAACGCCGGTTTTGCCCGCGCCCGCCAGTTCACCCGCATCGCTGCCGAGCAGCGACGATCCGTCGCGCTCAAGGGCCGCGCCGAGCGCCACGCCTTCCATTGCCAGTGCCGCCTGGATCAGCTGGCGACCCATACGGCCACCGGCTCCCGCGATGGCCACGCGGATGTTTGCCTCTTGCATAGTTGTACTCTTTTGTTAATGAAATGCTGAAAAAACGTTTTCAGAGTAACCAGCCCCGCGCGGGGCGACCAGCCAAAAACGTCGATATTAGAATTTAATGATATACGCCGAAAAATATCAGTAAAAGGCATGATGATCAGCGAAAGCCGCAGGACTCCCTGACCACCAGCGCGGGCGGTAAAATAATGCGCTGGGGCGGCTCATCATTGCCCTGAATGCGACTGTACAGCAGCTCCCCGGCTTTACGGCCAATCTCTTTCGCCGCCACCGATACGGTGGTGAGCGCAGGCTGCACCAGCGCGGCTTCAGTAATATCGTCAAAGCCCACCAGCGCAAAGTCACGCCCCACTTCGCGGCCCATTTTTCGCAGCGCCTGCATCACGCCGAGGGCCACAATATCCTGATAGCAGACCGCTGCGGTGATCTGCGGGTACTGCGTCAGCAGCGCCTGCGCCACGCGCGCCCCATCGCTCTGGCTGGCCTGCGAGGTCACCAGCCAGGCCGGTTCCGGCGAAATGCCCTTCTCAAGCAACGTGCTGGTAAAGCCGCCGATGCGCTGCGCCCGGGTACCGGAGCTGGCGCTGCCGCCGATAAAGGCGATATGACGGTGCCCGAGGCCGAGCAGGTGACGGGTCGCCATTTGCGTGCCAAGAAAATTATCGGTGCCGACAAAATCAAACTGCGGATCGCTTGCCGGTCGCACCACCATGATCGCCGGAATGTTACGGCGCTTAAGGGCGTCAAAGAATGACGACGGCGTTTCCCGTGCGGCGCACAGCACCATGCCGCAGGCGTTATTGCGCATCAGGGAATCGACAAATTTTTGCTGCCGCTCGCCGGACTCCTCGCTGTTCGCCAGAAACAGCAGCAGATCGTGGCGCTCCATTTCGTGACTTAAGCCTGCGGTCATTTCGCCATAAAAGGGATTGGTGATGTCGTGCAGCAGCAGTCCGACCTGATTACTGCTGCGGTTACGCAGGTTGGCCGCCGTCTGGTTATAGACATAGCCGGACTCATCCAGCGCTTTCAGCACCCGCTGCCGCGTGGACGGGGAAATACGCCCGCGGTTACGCAGCACCATTGACACGGTCGCCGTTGATACCCCTGCCCTTGCCGCCACCTGCGCCAGCGTGATCGTCGCCATTGCCTGCTCCTCATCCTGTGAAGGTTAATCGAATAACCATAGCAGAGGCTTTTGTCCGGTGATAGTCCTCACATTCCTGGCGGTAACCGGTGTCTTAATGTGGATTCTGCCGGGTTAATCGCGTTAACCAGCCTTCATTTTTAAAGTTAATCGATTAACCTGATTAAAAACCACCCGCGCAGCAGGCACGGATGTCATTTATGGGGAGGGGTTATGTCACTACGCAGCATCACATCTGAACGCTTGATCCTGCTGGATCAGCCGTGGCGCGATCGCGCGACCATTCTGGATCAGCTTTGCCAGCGCCTGTATGACGAAGGCAAAGTCAGCGATAAGGCGGCGTTTCTGGAGGCGGTCTGGCAGCGGGAGAAGCTGTCGGAAACCGGCTTTGAACAGGGCGTTGCCATTCCTCACGGCAAATCTGCCGTGGTCGCCCGCCCCGCCTTTGCGGTGGCGCGCGTTACGCAGCCGGTGCGCGACTGGCCCACCATGGACGGTGAAGATCAGGTGGAGCTGATCTTTTTGCTGGCGGTGCCCTTCGGCGATGACGCCGGACATCTGCGCCTGCTCTCCACCCTCAGCCTGTCGCTGATGGATGAGCAGCGGGTGACGGCGCTGAAAGCAGCGGCGACGGTGGAGGATTTTCTTACGCTGCTGGATGACACCAACGCTCCCCGCGCCAGCACGCCGGTGACTGCCGGCGGCCAAAGCTTGATTGTTATCACCTCCTGCCCGGCGGGCATCGCGCATACCTATATGGCGGCGGAAGCACTGGAAAAAGCGGGCGCGGCGCGGGGCATTCAGGTATGGAGCGAAAAACAGGGGGCCAACGGCACCGAAGATGAAGTTACCGACGCGCAAATTGCCGCCGCCGTGGGGGTGATTTTCGCCGCCACCCTGCCGCCAAAAGGCAAAGCGCGTTTTAACGGCAAGCCCTATATCGCCACCTCGGTGTCAGAACCTTTAAAAGACGCAGACGGCCTGATCGACCGCCTGCTGCGCCAGCCGGACGGCATTGTCAGCGCTGACGGCGGCAACAGCGAGTCGCGCACGCGGGAGAAATCCTTTCTCGCCCGCCTGTATCAGGGTGTATCCAGCGGTATCTCGTACATGATCCCGGTGATCGTCGCCGCAGGGCTGATGATCGGCGTCGGCCAGTTAACCGCCAGCCTGCTCGGGGTGACGGATATCGGCAGCGCCAGCTATGCAAAGAGCGATAGCACCGCGCTGGTGCTCTGCCACTTTCTGACGCAGTACGGCAACATGATCATGAAGTTTATGTATCCGGTCTTCGCCGCTTACATGGCCTACAGCATTGCCGACCGCCCCGGCCTGGTGCCGGGCCTTATCGGCGGCGCCTTCGCCGGTGGCCTGCATTACACCTTCTGGTCGGTAAGCGGCGGCATTCCGTCGGGTTTTCTCGGCGCGCTGATCCTCGGCATGATCGCCGGTTTCCTTGCGGACTATCTGAATACCCATATCCGCCTGCACAAACATTTACAGGCGATGAAGCCGATGCTGATCGTGCCCGGCCTCTCTGCGCTGGCGATTTTCTTTATCAACTACAGCTTTGTCGATCCGGTATTTGGCGGCATTAACCAGTGGTTGCAGCAGATGATCGTGGCGCACGGCAGCGGCAGCACATTGATGCTGGCGGCGCTCATCGCCTCCCTCACCGCCTTTGATCTTGGCGGGCCGGTCAACAAATCCGCCGGAGCGATCGCCATCGGCCTTGCCGCCGACCATATCTATCCCCTTACCGCCCGCGTGCTGGGGATCGTGATCCCGCCCATCGGCATCGGGCTGGCGACGCTGATTGACCGCATGATCGTTCGCCAGCGCGTGTTTGATGAAAACCAGCGCATCACCGGCACCACCTCATTGATCCTGGGTTTTCTCGCCATCGGCGAAGGGGCGATCCCCTTCATGCTGAAAAATCCGCTGATTACCATTTCCATCAATATCACCGGCGCGGTGATCGGCGCGCTGACGGCCATCACCCTGGGATCGGTGCAGTGGTATCCGCTGCCCGCCATCTGGGGCTGGCCGCTGGTGCAGAACCTGCCCGCCTACCTGTGCGGCATGGCGGCGGGCATTAGCTTTATCGCCCTGACCAACGTCTTCGTGCGCTACGCGCTGATCCGCGCCGGCAAAATGCATATTGAACAGCTGAGATAAAACGATGAAAAAAGAGGTTTATGTGGTGGCGCACTGCCACTGGGATGCGGAGTGGTATTTCACCTGCGAGGACTCCCATATTCTGCTGACAGAGAATATGGATTATCTGATCCACCTGCTGGAGCGCGATCCAACATTCCCCTCCTTCACCTTTGACGGGCTGGCAGTGGTGCTGGACGAGTATTTACAGGTGCGCCCGGAAAACGGCCCGCGGCTGGAGGCGCTCATCAGTCAGCGGCGGCTGTTCGTCGGGCCGTGGTATACGCAGTGCGATTCCCTGCTGATCCGCACCGAATCCCTGATCCGCAATCTGCAGTACGGCATCGCCACGGCGCAGCGCTTTGGTCACAGTATGAACGTCGGCTATCTGCCGGATATTTTCGGCCAGCATGCGTATTTACCGGCGATTTTCGGCGATCTGGGGATCGACTACGCGGTATTGCAGCGCGGCGTGTATACCGACCAGCTTAAGGGCGATCTGAATTTCCTGTGGCGCGCGCCAAATCAAAAAACGCTGCCTGCCTGTTGTCTGTATTTCGGCTACGGGCCGGGGAAATTTTTATCCACCGAGGCGGATTATGTGGAGCACCGGCTGCTGCCGATCCTCGACCGTTTAACCGATCTTAACCGCAGCACCGACAAACTGCTGCTGCCTGCCGGTGGCGATCAGGTGCTGGCGAACGCGCAGTTTCCACAGACGGTGAAGGCGCTGAATGAACTGGACACGCCCTATCACTTTCATATGACCGATTACGAAAGTTATCTGCGTGACGCCTGGGCAGACGCGCCCTTCAGCAACGTCATTGACGGCGAGCTGGTGGCCTGTCAGAAATCGCGTATCCACCGCACCTGCCACTCCACGCGCTACGACATCAAACGCCAGACCTGGCAGACGGAGCATCTGCTGCTCGATCAACTGGAGCCGCTGATGGCGGTTGCCTCGCACCTCGGCGTGACCTACCCGCAGCCGGTTATCGACAGCATGTGGAAAACGCTGTTCGCCGCCCATGCGCATAATGGCATTGAGGCCACCAACGCCGATGCGGTGAATCAGAACATTAAAAACCGGCTGATCAGCGTCGAGCGCTCGGCGCTGAGCCTGCTTAACGTGCTGAAAAAGAAAATCAGCTATCAGATCGCCCGCCAGCTGGCGGATGAACGTCTGCTGGTGGTATTCAACTGTGACATCAGCCCGCTGCAACAGCTTGTCCGCGCGGTGATCTTTACCCAACAACCCGATTTTATCCTGACGCAGAACGGCGTGGCGGTGGAGAGCACCCTGCTGCAACAGCAAAAACTCTCCGGCGGCCAGGTGGTGATCGTCACCGCCGCGGGCGAAAAACTCGAACCGGTGGCCGACTACTACCGTAGCGAGATCCTCTTTCGCCCGCCGTCGCTGCCGGGCCTCGGCTATCAGACGTTACGGGTGGAGGAGCAGCAATCCTGCGCCCGGCTGGCGCGGCGCGACCTGCCGGTAATTGAAAACGCCCGCTACCGCATCAGCCTCGCCTCCGGCGTGCTGACGCTGGAGAACAAACAGACCGGCCAGCGCGTGGAAGATTTTTTAACCTTTGTCGATTGCGGTGATAACGGTGACGAGTTCGACTTCGCGCCGCTGGCGGACGAGCAGCCGCTCACCTGCCGGGAATTCCATGTTGTGACCTGTGAAAGCAGCGCGCAGGTATCGCGCCTGACGCTGCGATCCGCCCTCACCCTGACCGCGAATATGGCGGAGCGCCAGGCAGGGATCGCCCGGCAAAAAATGGCTATCGCCACTACGCTTGAGCTGCGCGACGGCGAAGGTTTTGTGCGCGTGCATCATCAGTTGATCAACGCCGCCACGGAGCACCGTTTGCGGGTGCACCTGAAAACGCCGGTGGAGCAGCCCAACTATTCCTTTGCCGATCAGGGCTTCAGTATTATTCGCCGCGAAACGGTGAACCCTTACGTTGCACAGTGGCGCGAGCTGGGCTTTGTGGAAAAACCGATGCCCATCTACACCCTGGAAAACATGGTTTATCTGCAGGATGAACAGCACTGTTTCGGCGTGATAACCAAAGGCATCAAAGAGTACGAGGTGCTGCCGGAGAGCGATACCCTGGCGCTGACGCTGTTTCGCAGCGTCGGCCTGCTCGGGAAAGACGATACCCTGTGGCGGCCTGGCCGGGCCTCCGGCATCAATAACAAAGTCGTTGAAACGCCGGACGCGCAGATGCTGCAGGAGATGGAATTCGACTATGCGCTGCTGCTGGATGGCCCGCAGGATGAGGCGGCCATATTCAGCGCCTGCCGGGATTACCGCGAGCACTACCTCACCTACCAGGTACAAAAACTCAATACCTTTGAGGAGCGCCTGGAGCGCTTTACCCTGCCGATTGCGCCCCACGGTCTGCCGCCAGAGGCACAACTGATCGCCTGCGGCAATCCACGCCTGTTCCTCAGCATGTGCCGCCCCGGCGCGCGCGACGGTGAAACCCTGGTGCGGCTGTTTAACCCCACGCCGCAGCCGGAAATCTGCTCGCTGACCGTTCCGCCGGGCAGCCGGATCTATCAGCTGTCGTTAAACGAAACCCGGCGCACGCCACTGCGCGATGACGCGCTAATCGCCCCCGTCGATTACCTGACGCTGGCGATAGTGACAGGAGAAGCACAATGACCCGCTCAATCTATGACAAGTTCCCGGAAGTACGCGTGCACGGCTATGACCATCAGGCGTGGGCGGGCTGGAACGCCATCGGCGAGGTATTGCAGGCGCGCGCGCTGGCGGGCGGCGTACTGGTGATCGACTGCTATCCAGGCGTGCGATTGCGCGAGCTGGAAGAAACCCTGCTGCCCGCGCTCGGGGCCGCACGGGTGATTAACGTGGAAAGCGCCCGCCGGGATGCGCAGGAACTGCATCATCTGCTGGCGCGTCATCTTACGGACGACCGGGTGTTTGGCGTGCTCTCCTGCCACCAGCTTGTGGAATTCTTTGATAACGAAAAACTCCAGGCGCTGCGCCAGCAGGTGAGCGAGGGCCATGACGGCCTGACGGTGATCTATGGCCCCGGCGCGGCGCTGGTGCACCCCGGCGATGTGCTGGTTTACGCCGATCTGCCGCGCTGGGAAATTCAGCAGCGGATGCGCAGCGGCGAGCTGGGCAACTGGGGCTTTGATAACGCCGATGAGGATATTCTGCGTCGCTACAAGCGCGCTTTTTTTATTGAGTGGCGGGTGTTCGATCGCCACAAAACGCCGCTGCTTAAACGTGCCGATTTTCTGCTGGATACCACCGTTTGTGATGCCCCTGCGCTGGTCAGCGGCGAGGCGTTTCGCGGCGGGCTGGCGCAGACCGTACAGCAACCATTTCGCGTAATGCCCTTTTTCGACCCTGGCGTGTGGGGCGGCCAGTGGATGAAACAGCAATTCGATCTCGATCCCACAAAACCAAACTATGCCTGGTGTTTTGACTGCGTGCCCGAGGAAAACAGCCTGTTGCTACGGTTTGGCGCTGTGCGGATCGAGATCCCCGCTCAGGATCTGGTGCTGCTACAACCCCGCGCGCTGCTGGGTGAAAAAGTCCACGCCCGTTTTGGCGCGGAGTTCCCGATCCGTTTTGATTTTCTCGATACCATCGGCGGCCAGCATCTGAGTCTGCAGGTGCATCCGCTGACGGAATACATTCAGCAGCAGTTTGGTATGCATTACACCCAGGATGAGAGTTACTACATTCTGGACGCGACGCCGGAGGCGGTGGTCTATCTCGGCACGAAAACCGGCATCGATCCGCAGGCAATGCTGGACGATCTGCACGCCGCCAGCCGGGGAGAAAAGCGCTTCGACGACGCCCGCTTTGTAAATCCGATCCCGGCGCGCAAACACGATCACTTCCTGATCCCGGCGGGCACGGTGCACTGCTCCGGCGCGGGCACCATGGTGCTGGAAGTCAGCGCCACGCCCTATATTTTCACCTTCAAGCTGTGGGACTGGGATCGCGTGGGGATGGACGGCCTGCCGCGCCCGGTGCATCTGCAGCACGGCGCGCAGGTGATCGACTGGCAGCGTGATACCGCCTGGGTGCATAAGCATCTGGTCAACCGTATCGAACCGGTAGATGAAGGCGACGGCTGGCGCGAGGAGCGCACCGGGCTGCATGAACGGGAATTCATCGAAACCCGCCGCCACTGGTTTACCGCGCCGGTTACGCATCATACAGAGGGCGGCGTTAACGTGCTCAACCTGGTGGAGGGCGCAGAAGCGCTCGTCGACAGCCCGGACGGGGCCTTTGCGCCTTTTGTGGTGCATTACGCCGAAACGTTCATTATTCCCGCCGCCGTTGGCGAGTACCGCATTTCGCCCGGCGGCGACAGCGACGGGCAGCCGCTCGCCACCCTCAAAGCATGGGTCAGGGGGTAAAGATGATAAACGTGATCATTGCCACCCATGGCCCGCTGGCGGAGGCGCTGCTGAGCAGCAGCCGTATGGTGTACGGCGAGCTGCCGCAGGTTTCCAGCGTTACGCTCAGCGAGCAGGCGGGTATCGACGGTTTTAAGCGCGATTTCGCCCGCGAGCTGGCCCGCGCAAGCGAGCACGCCGACGGTGTGCTGGTGCTGTGCGATCTGCAAAGCGGCACGCCGTGGAACGTCGCCTGCCAGTACGCCTTTTCCCCGCACACTACGCCGCCGGTCGCGGTGCTGGCGGGGGTGAGCTTTCCCATGCTGCTGCAAAGCGAGGAGATCAATCATTTTACTGACGTCCATATTGCGGCGGATCGGCTGCTGGCGCTGGCGCTGCCGACGCTCGTCAAAGCCGTCCCTGTCATTTCTGATCCATCCGATGATTTTTGAAGGAGCCTGCTATGAGTCTTTCTTTTGTGCGTATTGACGATCGCGTCATTCACGGGCAGCTCGTCACGCGCTGGGCCAAAGAGCTGCCCTGCGATGGCATTATCGCCATTGATGATGCCGTCGCGGCCGATCCGCTGCTTTCCTCGGTGATGAAAGGGGCGGTTCAGGACATCAAAGTGTGGCTGTTCGATACCGCCACGGCGATTGAAAAACTGCCGAAGGTCATCGCCAGTGAGAAGCATTACTTCGTGATCGGCAAATCACCGGTCACGCTGCAACGCCTGGCGCAGGCCGGGATCAACCTGCAAAACGCCAACGGCAAAATCAACGTCGGGCCGATGAGCGCCCGCGCGGATACCACCACCATCGGTCCGAATCAGTCGGTGAACGCCGATGAGATCGCCGCCTTTGACTGGCTGGCCGCGCACGGGCATCTGATTGAGTTTCGCCTGGTGCCGGATGCCAACAGCTACCGCTGGCAGGACGCCCGCCAGAAACTGAAATAAGGGGGCAGTATGTTTATCGAGGCGATACTGATTGGCCTGCTGTGTTATCTGGGCGCGCTGAGCAGCCCCTGGCTGCTGGGCTTAACCGGCGGCTGGTATCTGATCACCCGTCCGCTGGTATCCGGGATGCTGGTGGGGCTGATCCTGGGGGATATGCAAACCGGCATTATCATCGGCGTGGCGGTGCAGGCGGTGTATATCGCCATGGTAACGCCGGGCGGCTCGATGCCCGCCGATCTGAATTTTGTGGCTTATCCGGCGATTGCGCTGGGTATACTTTCCGGCCAGGGACCGGAAGTGGCGGTAGCGCTGGCGGCGACCATCGGCATCGCCGGAACCATTTTGTTTAACGCCATGATGGTGCTGAATTCATTCTGGAATCACCGCGCGGATGTGGCGCTGGAGCGCGGTGACGAGCGCGGCCTGTGGCTCAACAGCGCCCTCTGGCCGCAGGCGACGAACTTTGTTTTACGCTTCGTGCCGACATTTATTGCCGTCTACTTCGGCGCGCAGTACATCAGCGCCTTTATGGACAGCCTGCCGAAAGTGGTGCTTTCCAGCATGAACGTGCTGGGCGGCATTCTGCCTGCGGTGGGGATTGCCATTCTGCTTAAGCAGATCATCAAAAATTACAGCATGCTGATCTACTTTCTGGTCGGCTTCGTCTGCATCGTCTTTTTAAAACTCAATATGGTCGCGCTGGTGATCGTCGGCGCGCTGCTGGCGCTGATCCACTACAACTACAAACCGGAACCCGCGCAGCCTGTGGCGACCGCGCCGGTCGATGATGAGGATGAATTCTGATGGAAAACCGCACCCTTACCCGAACCGATCTGCGCCGCTGCTGGCGGGCGTGGATGATGCACAATCTGTCATCCATGAGTTTTGAGCGTCTGGAATCCTTCGGCTTCTGCCTGAGTATGCTGCCGGTGGCGAAAAAGCTTTATCCGGATGCCGCCGAACGCCAGGAAATGCTGCGCCGTCATGCGTCTTTTTATAACACCGAGCCGCAGCTAGGAGCCATTGTGAACGGCATGGTGCTGGGGCTGGAGGAGAAAAAAGCTAACGGCGAACCCATTGACGGCGACATGATCAACACGCTGAAGGTGGGTCTGATGGGGCCGGTGGCGGGCATCGGCGATTCGATGATCCCCGGTATGCTGATCCCGATCCTGCTCAGTATCGGCATGGCGCTGGCGGCGGGCGGCAGCGCCATCGGGCCGCTGTTTTATGCCGTCGCCTGGCTGGCGATCATCATTCCCGGTTCATGGTTCCTGTTTTTGAAAGGCTACAAAATGGGATCCGGCTCGGTGGAGATGCTGGTGAGCAGTAAATCCACCCGCCTGCGGGAAGCGCTGTCGCTGCTCGGCGTATTTGTGATGGGCGGCGTGGCGGCAAGCTACGTTAAGCTCGGCACCGGGCTTGAGTTTATCACTAAGGACGGGGTGAATATTCATGTGCAGCAGATGCTGGACGGTATTTTCCCGCAGCTCTTACCGCTCATCGTGGTGCTCGGCACCTGGTACCTGATGGCGAAACGCGGCGTGTCGCCGGTAAAAGCGATGCTGCTGTTGCTGGCGCTGGCTGCCGCAGGCGTCGTGAGCGGAGTATTCGCGGGATAAGGTTTGCCGGGTGACGCCAGCTCACCCGGCCGGGGTTTCGCGAAAGGCGACAGACTCCTTGATGAGCACGTCCCAGTCGGTCGGCGGACGCTTTTTTCTGAGCATTTTGCGGAAGACTTCATAAGCATCCGTTTTGCTGTGGTAAGCGCGTAGCGTGGTTTCGTCGTTCATCCAGCCCAGCACGATCACTTTCTGGCTGAGGCTGTAGCGGAAAAACAGGCGATAGCGGGCGGCACCAAATTTGGCGCGGGACCATTTAAGGTATTTGTCGCCCAGCGTGCGCCCCTGGGCGTAAGCCGGATTGGCGGGATTGACGGTAATTCCCTGTTCAATAACCTGATGCACCACCGCCAGCAGTTTAGTGGCTTTTTTCTGCTGATATGTATCTGGAAAACGCCTTTTCAGTTCGGTGACTTCCGCCACCAGCGCATCGTAAACGTCCTGAAAGCACGGGTGTGCGTATACTGTCCATCCATTGATGATTGCAACCATTCCTGTTACTCGTCGTCAGTGATGTCGTCATCGATATTCACGGTCATACCCGCAACCAGGCTGCGGCCCTGTTCAAAGGTGGTCATATTCAGTGGCTGTAAGCGGGACGGATTTTCTTCCATATCCTTTGCGAGAAACGCCAGAAAAGCATTCATGATGGGATCCTCCTCGTCTTCTGCCAGTCGGCTCATCACCACTTTGCCGCCCGGCAGGATTTCATAGTGAATGCGGTCTTTCCCCGGCGTTAGCTGGAGCGCTTCACGTACAGGCGCCGGGATGGTGGTCTGGCTACGGGCGGTAAGTTTAGAATCCACCTCCAGCGCAGCCTCAGCAAACGTGTACATAGTGTCACCTGTGTTTCATAGCGATGGTGTTTAATTATCAGCCAATTTTAGTCTGGCAAGCCGGGTAATGCAATTGCATTATCGGATTGCCAGTCTGTTACGGATGGAAATCCAGCCACCGATCTGCGGCTTTATCGGGGCGGGAGATAAACTGGAAGCGCGCCGGATCGTCAATAAACTGCTGATAGAGCGGCGCGGCAGTAATGCCGAATTCGCTGTAGCGCCGGGGGGTGATCGCCTGTAAGCGTCCCGGCGCGTAGTGCGGGTTATGCTGCCAGATAATCTGTTTTTCCTGTAACAGCGGATACCACGCCAGCCCCTTATGCGCCCGCACGGCATCGTACTCGAAGCCGTATTCGCGATCGCACCAGGCACCGAAAGTTAAGGGTTCATCCGGGCTGGCGGAAATGGTGGCATGTCCCCAGCCTGGGGGAACCAGCACTTTCTCGCCAGGACCGGCGATCACCGCAAAGCAGCGGCCCGGATCGTCCGCCACATACTCCTGCATATAGATAATCGCCCTGCCCTGCCAGATCTCGTACAGCTCCGGCGGCGACCAGCCGCTGTGCTGGCTGATACGGTGTACGTGCCCCTGGCTGCGTACCGGCTCGTCGCCCAGTTGCCCGGCGGCGTAGGTCACCACACCGAACAGCAGCATGCGTTTTTTCAGCTCGTCGCGATCCTGAATGCGCGCCACATCCATCGCGATGGCGTACACCTCATTCGGGCCGCGGCAGTGCGGATCGCGCAGCGAAGCGCGGATCTGATCGAGCGTGCGGATCTCCGCCAGCGGGCCGATGACCTCTCCGCCATAGCTGAACCCCAGCGGCTGACGATAGACAGTCATATCCAGACCGCAATCAAACGGCTGTTCTGCCATGGCATACCTCGCTTTCATCGGTGATGCGCAGCGCAAAACCGCTGCTGAGCGCGGCGTAATCGTGCCCGGCGCTGCACGGCCAGACTGCCAGCGCCGAGAGGGTTTCTGTGCCGGTATTGATCAGACGATGGGCGGTAAAACCGGGAATGATGTGTACGGATCCGGGCATGACCCTCTCCAGCCGCGCCTCCCCCTGCTCATTTTGCAGCAACAGCACGCCGCTGCCGCGCAGCCCGAAATAGACTTCGCCCTGTTCGCGGCGCTGGTGAAAATGACCCCGCGTCATAAAGTATTCATCGCCTACTTTGCCGGGGTAGAGGTGAGTGACGCCAACGTACAGCGCCCCGTCGGCGGTCGGGGAGTCAAACATCTCCACGACATAGACGCACTGGTGCGGATCGCATTGATGGAAGGCGAGCGTATCGGCGAATACGCCCTCCAGCTGGTGAAGGCAGGTCGATTTACGGATGCGCGAGCCATTGGCTAATGCGCCGCTGGCCCATGCCACCTGCGGCGGCAGAGGTAAAGAAGGTTTCATGGTTATCTCCGGCCCGAGGAGAACAACCCAATAACAGTAGCAGGTTAATCGATTAACTTAATGTGAAGGCTGCGCATTTTGATGCAGGGATCACAGGGGCGTTAAATAAAAATGCCAGCGGGTTTTCACCGGCTGGCATTGGCGTTTTATGCGTAACCTGTGCGTTAGTGAACTTCTTTCACGTCGACACGCAGTTCTTTCGGCACTTCAAAAACGATATTCTCTTCGCGGCCTTCCAGCGGAATAGCTTCGCCGCCGCCCAGCGCCTGTAAGCGCTTGATGACGTTCTGCACCAGAATATCCGGCGCGGAAGCGCCTGCGGTGACGCCCACACAGGCAGCGCTGGCGACCCAGGCTTCCTGAATGTCGTCGGCATCGTCAATGAGGTACGCCGCTTTACCCATGCGCTGCGCCAGCTCTGCCAGACGGTTGGAGTTGGAGGAGTTTTTCGACCCCACCACCAGCACCACGTCCGCCTGCTCCGCCAGGGCGCGCACCGCTTCCTGCCGGTTAGTGGTGGCGTAACAGATATCGTCTTTGCGCGGCCCGACGATTTTCGGGAAACGCACGCGCAGGGCGTCGATCACTTCAGAGGTATCG
The DNA here is from genome assembly GCF_055804875.1 of Enterobacter sp. K510. NCBI lineage: Bacteria > Pseudomonadati > Pseudomonadota > Gammaproteobacteria > Enterobacterales > Enterobacteriaceae > Enterobacter > Enterobacter sp. K510. Next base: position 218,223 of record NZ_JBNRLQ010000006.1, read on the forward strand.
TCCACCGACAGCGTGGTCTGGGTCATAAACGACAGCTTACTTTCGTCTTTGACGTTCAGCGTGAAGACGTCGTCCGGGGATTCCACCAGATACATGCCGCCTTTCGGGTTGCTGTACTGCCCCATGGTGCCTTCCACTTCCGGATGACCGGCGTGACCAATCAGAATGGACTCTTCGCCGCGGCGGCTGGCGCGCGCCACTTCCATATGCACTTTAGTGACCAGCGGACAGGTGGCGTCAAAGACGGTTAAATCGCGGCTTTTCGCTTCGTTACGTACCGCCTGCGAAACGCCATGCGCCGAGAAAATCAGGATCGCGCCGTCCGGCACTTCGCTGATCTGCTCGATAAAAATCGCCCCGCGCTCGCGCAGGCTGTCCACCACGTAGCGGTTATGCACCACTTCATGACGCACATAAATCGGCGCGCCGTAAATCGCCAGCGCGTTTTCAACAATGCTGATAGCGCGGTCTACGCCAGCGCAGAAACCGCGCGGGTTAGCCAACAGGATCTGCATGTTATGCCTCCAGTACCGGATCGACTTCCAGCACTTCAATATCAAAATGGACGGTCTGGTTCGCCAGCGGATGGTTGAAATCAACGGTAATGGAATCGCCGTTAATTTCGCGGATCACGCCGGGCATTTCGCTGCCATCCATTGCGGTAAATAACATGATTGCGCCGATTTCCGGCTCGCCCGCGTCCATAAACTCACGACGGGAGAAATACTGGATCAGATCGGGGCTGACGACCCCGAAAGCCGCATCCGGCTCCAGCGAGAAGGCTTTTTTATCGCCCGCTTTCAGCCCCAGCAGATGCTGTTCCAGCCCTTCGGAGAGCGACCCGTCGCCCAGACGAAACAGCGCGGGTTTGCCGTTGTTACGGGTGGATTCCGCAGTGGAGCCATCTTCAAGTTTTAAGGTGAAGTGCACCAGTACTGCGCTGTTGCTCTGTATCGATTCAGACATGCAGGTTGCTCTATTTAAATTTTGTTGCCCGGTGGCGCTTCGCTTACCGGGCCTACAGGGATCGTAGGCCGGTGCAAGCGTAGCGCCGCCCGGCGATTGGTTATGCGAGTTTTTTCGCGCGGGAAGGCAAAAATCCTTCCAGCACGATCAGCGCCGCGCCAATGCAAATGGCCGTATCGGCCAGATTAAAGGTCGCGAAATGCCAGTTGCCGACGTAGAAATCGATCATGTCGACCACAAAACCGTGCCACAAACGGTCGAACAGATTACCCAGCGCACCGCCAATGATCAGCGCATAGGCAATGTTGTTCAGCTTCTGTGACGCCTTTGCGCGATACATCATGACCATGAGGATCACGCAAATGCCAAGGGCGATACCGGCAAAGAACCAGCGCTGCCAGCCGCCGCTGTCGGCGAGGAAACTGAACGCCGCGCCATAGTTACGCGCATAATGCAGATTAAGCGACGGGAACAGCGATACCGTATCCCCCAGAGCAAAGTTCTGGAGGATCAGGAATTTACTGCCCAGATCGATAATCAGCACGACCACTACCAGCCACAACCAGCGCAGCCCTGTTGAAAAGATCGGTTTACTCATCAGGCGAACTTACGTTTTTCACCGTCACCGGCGATGTTGCTGACACAGCGTCCGCAGATATCTGCGTGTTCCGCCACCTTGCCGACGTCGGTCGTGTAATGCCAGCAGCGCGGGCATTTTTCGCCTTCGGCTTTGCTGAGCGACACTTTCAGTCCCTTGAGCAGTTCGCTCTGTTGGGCGTCGTCGGACGCGGTTGCATAATCGGCAACCGCGGCCCCGGAGGTCAACAGGACAAATCGTAATTCATCACCCAGCGCCGTCAGTTTAGACGCCAGTTCAGGTTCTGCGTACAGGGTGACTGCCGCTTCCAGCGAACCGCCGACTTTTTTATCAGCACGCGCCTGCTCGATCACCTTGTTCACTTCGCCGCGCACTTTCAGCAGCTCGCTCCAGAACGCGTCGTTCATGGCTTCAGTTTCCGCCAGACCAAACAGGCCCTGGTACCATTCGCCGGTGAAGACGTATTTTTCGCGATCGCCTGGCAGGTAGCCCCAGATTTCATCGGCGGTGAAGGACATGATCGGCGCCATCCAGCGCACCAGCGCTTCGGCAATGTGGTACAGCGCGGTCTGACAGCTGCGGCGGGCCACGCTGTCTGCTTTCGCGGTGTACTGGCGATCTTTGATGATGTCGAGGTAGAACGAGCCCATTTCAACAGAGCAGAAGCGCATCAGGCGCTGTACCACTTCGTGGAAATCGTAAGACTCATACGCCTTCAGAATATCGTCCTGCGCCGCCTGCGCGCAGCCTACCGCCCAGCGATCCAGCACCACCATCTCTTCCGGTTTCACCATGTCGGTTGCCGGGTTGAACCCGTTCAGGTTCGCCAGCAGGAAGCGCGCGGTGTTACGGATACGGCGATAGCTGTCGGCAGCGCGTTTGAGGATCTCGTCAGACACCGCCATTTCGCCGGTGTAATCGGTAGAGGCCACCCACAGACGCAGAATATCCGCGCCGAGTTTGTTCATCACATCCTGCGGCGACACGGTGTTGCCGATAGATTTGGACATCTTGCGGCCCTGGCCATCAACGGTGAAACCGTGGGTCAGTACCTGGCGATACGGCGCTTTACCTTTCATGGCGGTGGAGATCATCAGGGAGGACATGAACCAGCCGCGGTGCTGGTCGGAGCCTTCCAGATACATATCCGCCGCGTGACCGGCAAATTCCGGACGCACATCCACAACGGAGGAGTGCGTGGATCCGGAATCGAACCAGACGTCCAGCGTATCCGGCACTTTCACGTAGTTGTCGGCGTCATCGCCCATGATCTCTTTCGCATCGAGATCCCACCAGGCCTGGATACCGTCAACTTCAACACGTTTCGCCACTTCTTCCATCAGTTCCAGGGTGCGCGGGTGCAGCTCTTCGGTGTCTTTATGCACGAACAGCGACATCGGCACGCCCCAGGTACGCTGACGGGAGATACACCAGTCAGGACGGTTAGCGACCATGGATTCGATACGCGCCTGGCCCCAGTCCGGGATCCACTGCACGCCTTTGATCTCAGACAGCGACTGCGCGCGCAGGCCTTTCTGATCCATGCTGATAAACCACTGCGGGGTGGCACGGAAGATGATCGGCGTTTTGTGACGCCAGCAGCACGGATAGCTGTGCTGCATTTTTTCGACGTGCAGCAGCGCGCCTTTTTCACGCAGCAGCTCAACGATGGTGTCGTTGGCTTTGAAAACGTTCAGACCGTCCAGCGTCGGGTAAGTGCCCGCCAGATAGGTACCGTCCGGGCCAACCGGGTTGGCGATTTCCAGACCGTATTTCTGGCTGATGGTGTAGTCGTCAGGGCCATGGCCGCCAGCGGTATGTACCGCGCCGGTACCGGCGTCGAGGGTTACGTGATCGCCAAGGATGGCCGGTACGTCAAAGCCCATAAACGGATGCGCAAAACGCATCAGCTCAAGTTCTGCGCCGTTCACGGTGCCCAGCACGCTGTAATCGGTCACGCCGATGCGTTTCATTACGCTCTCGACCAGATCTTTGGCGAGGATCAGCGCCTGGCCGTCAATCTGCACCAGCGCGTAATCGAATTCCGGCGACAGGGAGATCGCGCGGTTAGCAGGCAGCGTCCACGGGGTGGTGGTCCAGATCACCAGCGAGATCGGGCCAGCTACGCCCGGCAGGCCGAATTTGGCTTTGACCGCGTCCTGATCGACAGCCTGGAAGGCGACGTCAATGGATGGAGAGGTTTTGTCGTAATACTCCACTTCCGCTTCTGCCAGCGCAGAGCGGCAGTCAACGCACCAGTGTACCGGCTTCGCGCCTTTCAGCAGGTGACCGTTGCCGATGATTTTACCCAGCGCGCGGATGATATTGGCTTCGGTTTTGAAGTCCATGGTCAGGTACGGGTGCGACCAGTCGCCCAGCACGCCCAGACGGATAAAGTCTTCACGCTGACCGTTAACCTGGCTTGCGGCGTATTCGCGGCACTTGGCGCGGAATTCTGCGGCGGTGAACTTCTCGCCCGGCTTACCGAATTCCTGCTCCACTTTCAGCTCGATCGGCAGACCGTGGCAGTCCCAGCCCGGAACATAAGGCGAATCATAGCCCGCGAGTCCTTTGGACTTCACGATAATGTCTTTCAGAATCTTGTTAACCGAGTGACCAATATGAATGCTGCCATTCGCATAGGGAGGGCCATCATGCAGAATGAAGGTTTTTTTGCCTTTTTTCGCCGCACGGATGATGCCGTACAGATCATCATCGGTCCAGCGCGCCAGCATTCCCGGCTCGCGTTTGGCGAGATCGCCACGCATCGGGAACCCTGTTTCCGGCAAATTCAGGGTAGATTTATAGTCACTCATCAGATTCTCGGTTCCGTATTTAAAACATATGTTGGCGTTACGCCGGGTTTTGTAGCCCTAAAAACTCGCGGGCGGTTAATTCATCTCGCGCAATTTGCGCTTTGAGTTCATCCAGCGAGGCAAATCGCTGCTCACTGCGGATTTTTTTTCGCAGTATGACATCTATATGGCGTCCGTAGAGGTCCATTACAACGTCTAACAGATGCACTTCCAGCTGCTGGCGCACGCCTGCCACCGTGGGTCGCGTACCGATATTGGCCACGCCCGGCAGGGGTTTATCGCCCAGCCCCGTTACTTCAACGGCATAGACCCCTTTAACCGGGGAGACCTGGCGGCGCAGCGGGATATTCGCCGTCGGGAAGCCGATGGTGCGGCCCAGCGCATCGCCATGCACCACGCGCCCGGAAATTGTAAAAGGATGGCCTAACAGGCTTTCCGCCAGCGCGATGTCGTCGTTCGCCAGCGCCTGACGCACCGCCGTGCTGCTGACGCGTACGCCATCCTGACAGAAGGTTTGCGTGCTGGTGACGTCAAAACCATACTCCAGCCCGGCCTTCTGTAATAACAAGAAATCGCCCTGACGACCAGCGCCATAGCGGAAATCATCCCCCACAGCGAGGAACTGCACGCCGAGGCGGTCAACCAGCAAATCGCTGACGAAGTTTTGCGCCGTCAGCGCGGCAAAGCGCCTGTCGAAGCGCACGCACAGCACGTAATCCACGCCGCATTCGGCCAGATAACGCAGCTTGTCACGCAGGCGCGTCAGGCGGGCGGGCGCTTTATCGCCCGCGAACAGCTCCAGCGGCTGCGGCTCAAAAATCATCACCACAACCGGTAAACCACGTGCGCGGCCTTCTTCACGCAGCCCCTCGATCAGGGCCTGATGACCACGATGCACGCCGTCGAAATTACCAATAGTCAGCACACACCCGCGCGGGGCCTGGCTGAGATTATGTATGCCGCGTATCAGCTTCATGTCTGGCTCAAAAACGGGGAAATCGGCAGAGTATACCTTGTACAGCGTTCAAGGTTAACCGGCGATTGGCCTTCGTAAACAGAAAGCTGTGTTGATTTCATTGTGCTTATGTCAGGCATGCGAAAAAACTGCCCCTTGCCTGTGATTTTTATGGCGGAAAAGCTGTATCTACGCGCGGCTTGCTGGTAGAATCCTGCGCCATCACACGTAACGAGTGTCGCTACGCAGCGGCGCTTATTTGCACAAATCCATTGACAAAAGAAGGCTAAGAGGGCATATTCCTCGGCCTTTGAATTGTCCACATAGATCATATTTGGGAGTTGGACCTTGGCTAATATCAAATCAGCTAAGAAGCGCGCCGTTCAGTCTGAAAAGGCACGCAAGCACAACGCAAGCCGTCGCTCTATGATGCGTACTTTCATCAAGAAAGTATACGCAGCGATTGAAGCTGGCGACAAAGCAGCTGCGCAGAAAGCATTTAACGAAATGCAACCGATCGTGGATCGTCAGGCCGCTAAAGGTCTGATCCACAAAAACAAAGCAGCGCGTCATAAGGCTAACCTGACCGCGCAGATCAACAAACTGGCTTAATCGCCCGCTTGTTGTACTTTGTTGAAGAAACCCGCTCAGGCGGGTTTTTTTACGTCTGCGGTAAAGTAAAGAGCGTCGAGTAGTCCCGGTTACAGATACGCTGCACGGCGGGATGCTGGATCATGCGTTCGGCAAAAATCGCGTGATACTCCTCCATGATGTTCTCCACCCGTCCTATCTCAATCATGTGCTCGTCGGCATAGAAGTCCTGGGCGTAAAGCGTCGGGGCGACAAAAATAGCGTTATGCGCCGCGCCAAAGGCTTTCATCAGCGCCGCATCATCAAACTCCCCCAGAATTTCCACCTCCAGCCCCTGCGAACTAAACCAGTTGAGCAGCTTACGCCCGAGCATCGAGCGACGGCCGGGAATTAATAACCGGCGTTCTTCAAGGCAGCCTGGAAAAGGCCTGGCAGGCGGCGGGTTAAGACACCAGAAGCTGACGCCGCACTCGCCAATCTTCACCGAGAACAGCCCCTCTTCCTGCGTGGAATCGATCGGGCAGTCCGAGATGATCATATCCAGCTTGTGCTGGCTGAGCTGCTCCAGCAGCATTTCATGGGTGGATTCAAAACAGCGCAGATGAATTTGCTCATTTTCCACCACCGCCGCGTCCAGCACGCCGCTGACCAGCCGTTTCGACAGGGCATCCGCCACGCCCACATCAAACAGCAGGTTAGACTCTTTACGGTAGTTAACGATATCGAGCATTTCCTGGCTGAGGGTGAACATCTTATCGGCGTAGCGGAAAACCAGTTCCCCCAGCTCGCTGGGTTCAAGGCCACGGCCTTTACGCTTAAACAGCTTGCCCTGTAAACGATCTTCCAGCGCCTTGATCTGGCCGGTGATGGTCTGCGGTGTCAGGTGCAGCACCTCGGCCGCCCCGACCACCGAACCCTGCTGATAGACCTGCCAGAAGTAGTACAGATGGTTGTAGTTAATATGCGCCATAACCTTCTCCTGCCCGTGACAGCGCAGGCTGCTCAGGGCAGCCTGCATTTGTCGGTTATACGGGCTTTAACCGCGAGCGCAGCAGGACGTAGCCCACCACGGCGGAGACCAACGACCCGAGCAGGATCCCCAGCTTCGCCAGGTCCACCAGCTCCGGCTCCAGCTCGGCAAAGGCGAGCGTGGTGATAAAGATAGACATGGTGAAGCCAATCCCGCACAGCACGCCCACGGCCATAATCTGGTTGAACGCCGTGCCGTGCGGCAGTTTCGCCAGCTTCAGGCGCAGCGCAAGCCAGGTAAAGAGGGTAATACCGAGCGGCTTGCCGATAAACAGACCGGCAATAATACCCAGCGGCAGCATGGAGGCCAGGCTGGTCGGCGTCACGCCCGCAAGCGAAACGCCCGCATTGGCAAAGGCAAACAGCGGCAGGATCAGCCAGCTCACCCAGGGGCTCAGCACGTGCTCCAGATTTTTTGCCGGTGAGACGCCGTCTTTTTCCTTCAGCGGGATAAAGAAGCCGATGATCACCCCGGCGATAGTCGCGTGCACGCCGGACTTCAGCACCGCCGTCCACAGCACCAGTCCCACGAGAATATAAATCCCCGTCCGCCGCACGTTCAGGGCATTGAGCAGCGCCAGCACCACTATCGCCGCGGCCGCCACGCCCAGCGACAGCATCGACAGCTGGCTGGTGTAGAACAGTGCGATGATCAGGATCGCGCCCAGGTCATCGATAATCGCCAGCGCCATCAGGAAAATCTTCAGCGCCACCGGAATGCGGTTCCCCAGTAACGCCAGCACGCCCAGGGCAAAAGCAATATCGGTGGCGGTAGGGATCGCCCAGCCGTGACGGGCAATGGGATCGTGAACGTTAAACAGCAGGTAGATAAGCGCAGGCAGTACCATACCGCCTAAAGCGGCGATGACCGGAAAAGCGGCCTGCTGGCGCGTCGCCAGCGATCCCTGCACCAGTTCGCTTTTCACTTCCAGGCCAATGGCCAGGAAGAAGACGGCCATCAGGGCGTCGTTGATCCACAGCAGCATATCTTTATGAATCTCAAGGGATCCAACGGTTAACTCCACCGGGATGCTGAGAAAATCACGATACAGGCCGCTGGTCGCGTCGAGGTTTGCCATGATCATCGCCAGCAGGGCAGCAACGATCAGCGTAACGCCACCAGAGGCGTCGCTGTTAATAAAACGATGTAAGACCTTCATTATTCTTTTCTCTCCGACAACGAAGCACATGTGGGGCCATCTTAAAGAGAATGAAGGTTCGATAAAAGCAGATTATCACTGACCAATAACTCAGTTTTCCCGAGTATTGAAGCAATAAAAAAACCGATACCCGGTAAAAGGTATCGGTTTTGTGCAAAGACAGCCGTCTTCGGATTAACGGGTCAAATCGTCAAAGAACTTTTTCACGCCGTCGAAGAAGCTTTTGGAGCGCGGGCTGTTGTGTTCGCCCGTCGGCCCACCAAAGCTGTCCTGCAGATCTTTCAGCAGCTGTTTCTGCTTCTCGTTCAGGCCCACCGGGGTTTCCACCACCACGCGGCATAACAGATCGCCCTGCGCGCCGCCGCGCACGGATTTCACGCCCTTGCCGCGCATACGGAACAGTTTACCGGTCTGCGTTTCATGGGGCACTTTCAGCTTCACGCGGCCATCCAGCGTCGGCACTTCGATTTCGCCGCCAAGCGCAGCCATCGCAAAGTTGATCGGCACTTCACAGTACAGGTTATTGCCTTCACGTTCGAAGATCGGGTGCTGTTTCACCTGCACCTGAACGTACAGATCGCCTGCCGGTGCGCCGTGCTCACCTGCTTCACCTTCGCCGGACAGACGAATGCGATCGCCGGTATCGACACCCGCCGGGATTTTAACCGACAGGGTTTTGCTCTTCTCTACGCGGCCATGACCGTGGCATTTGTTGCACGGATCTTTAATGATCGAACCGCGGCCCTGACAGTGCGGACACGCCTGCTGCACCGCAAAGAAGCCCTGGCGCATCTGCACCTGACCGGAACCATGACAGGTCGGACAGGTCTGCGGTTGCGTCCCCACTTTCGCGCCGCTGCCGTGGCAAACGTCACACTCTTCCAGCGTCGGAATGCGGATCTCTTTGGTAACGCCACGAACGGCTTCTTCGAGCGTCAGCTCCATGTTGTAACGTAAATCAGCCCCACGCGACGCCCGTTGACGCCCGCGACCACCACCGAAAATATCGCCAAACACGTCGCCGAAAATATCGCTGAAGTCGGCTCCGCCGCCGCCAAAACCACCGCCGCCACCCATGCCGCCCTGTTCAAACGCAGCATGGCCGTACTGGTCGTAAGCGGCACGTTTCTGGGCATCAGTGAGGACTTCGTAGGCTTCTTTAATTTCTTTGAATTTGGCTTCGGCCTCTTTATCGCCCTGGTTGCGGTCCGGGTGAAATTTCATGGCCAGGCGTTTGTACGCCTTTTTGATTTCACGCTCTTCCGCTGATTTGGAAACGCCTAAAATCTCGTAATAATCTTGCTTTGCCATCTTTTTTTTCTGCCCCTCACATGCGTGCACGGGCGGAGAGGAAACCTCTTCGCCCGTGCCAGTATTTACCCGTTCAAAGGGCGATTATTTTTTGTCTTTAACTTCTTCGAACTCAGCGTCGACAACGTCGTCATCTTTGCCATGGTTCGCAGAAGCGTCAGCACCGCCCGCCTGCTGCTGTGCATGCTGCTGCTGAGCGATTTCCATCAGCTTCTGAGAAGCCTGGGCCAGCGCCTGCATTTTCGCTTCGATGTCGGCTTTATCTTCGCCTTTCAGAGAAGTTTCCAGCGCGCTCAGCGCAGACTCGATAGCGGTTTTGTCGTCAGCCGGCAGCTGATCGCCTGCTTCTTCAACCTGCTTACGGGTGCTGTGCAGCAGATGGTCGCCCTGGTTGCGGGTCTGTACCAGCTCTTCGAACTTACGGTCAGATTCCGCGTTCGCTTCAGCATCGCGCACCATTTTCTGGATTTCTTCTTCGTTCAGACCAGAAGATGCCTTGATGGTGATTTTCTGCTCTTTGCCGCTGTTTTTGTCTTTCGCGGAAACGTGCAGGATACCGTCGGCATCGATGTCGAAGGTCACTTCGATCTGCGGCATACCGCGCGGCGCCGGGTTGATACCGTCGAGGTTGAACTGACCCAGTGATTTGTTATCGGAAGCGCGTTTACGCTCACCCTGAATCACGTGGATAGTTACCGCAGACTGGTTATCTTCCGCCGTCGAGAACACCTGGCTGTGCTTGGTCGGGATAGTGGTGTTCTTGCTGATCAGCGGAGTCATCACGCCGCCCATGGTTTCGATACCCAGCGACAGCGGGGTAACGTCCAGCAGCAGAACGTCTTTCACTTCACCGGTCAGCACGCCGCCCTGAACCGCAGCACCGATTGCCACTGCTTCGTCCGGGTTAACGTCTTTACGCGGCTCTTTGCCGAAGAACTCAGCCACTTTCTTCTGAACCATTGGCATACGAGTCTGACCACCGACCAGGATCACGTCGTTGATGTCAGAAACAGACAGGCCAGCGTCCTGCAGCGCCACTTTCAGCGGCTCGATGGAACGGTTCACCAGGTCTTCGACCAGGCTTTCCAGTTTCGCGCGAGTCACTTTGATGTTCATGTGTTTCGGACCGGTGGCGTCTGCGGTGATGTACGGCAGGTTCACGTCGGTCTGCTGTGCGGAAGACAGCTCGATTTTCGCTTTTTCTGCCGCTTCTTTCAGACGCTGCATGGCCAGCGGGTCGTTACGCAGGTCAATGCCCTGGTCTTTCTTAAATTCTTCAACGAGGTAGTTGATCATGCGGCTGTCGAAGTCTTCACCACCGAGGTGAGTATCACCGTTGGTTGCCAGAACTTCGAAGGTTTTTTCGCCGTCAACTTCGTCGATTTCGATAATGGAGATATCGAAAGTACCGCCGCCCAGGTCATAAACCGCGATAGTACGGTTGCCCACTTCTTTGTCGAGGCCGTAAGCCAGCGCCGCAGCGGTCGGTTCGTTGATGATACGTTTTACTTCCAGGCCCGCGATACGGCCGGCGTCTTTGGTCGCCTGACGCTGCGCATCGTTAAAGTAAGCCGGAACAGTGATAACCGCTTCAGTTACTGGTTCGCCCAGATAATCTTCCGCCGTTTTCTTCATTTTTTTCAGCACTTCAGCAGAGATCTGCGGCGGTGCGGTTTTGGTGCCTTTCACATCAAGCCAGGCATCGCCGTTATCGGCAGCAATGATTTTGTACGGCATGATGGACACGTCACGCTGAACTTCTTCGTCCTGGAAGCGGCGACCGATCAGGCGTTTAATCGCAAAAAGGGTATTTTGCGGGTTTGTCACGGCCTGACGTTTAGCCGGCTGACCAACGAGAGTTTCACCGTCCTGAGTATAAGCAATGATAGAAGGCGTGGTGCGATCGCCCTCGGCGTTCTCCAGCACACGTGCAGTGGTGCCGTCCATAATCGCTACACAAGAGTTGGTTGTACCCAGGTCGATACCAATAATTTTACCCATCTAAACGTCTCCACTAAAAATTCGTCATCATGTGGTTGTGGATCTGTAATAAGGGCAAATGAATGGCTTTCAACTGCCCCCTGAGTGTTTTTTTCAGATCCACTCACTTCGGTTGACTACAAGATGGGGTCGTAAAGGAAGGCATCAAGGGGGGCGGCTAAAAAATTTTTTAATTTCACCCTGTTCAGATCATAGACACCGTGACCGCCGCTCATTATGATGCCGCGCCCCGCCTCCTCTATCCCTGGCGTGGGCTTTTACTTTCACCATTTTAATGATGATTTTTTCCTTGAGGACTTATGGGCGACACTAAGTTGGCTAATCCGGCACCGCTGGGCTTAATGGGCTTCGGCATGACCACTATTCTGCTCAACCTGCACAATATTGGTATGTTCCCGCTGGATGGCGTGATCCTGGCGATGGGTATTTTCTACGGCGGTATCGCGCAGATTTTTGCAGGTCTGCTGGAATTTAAAAAAGGCAATACCTTTGGTTTAACCGCCTTTACCTCTTACGGCTCTTTCTGGCTGACGCTGGTCGCCATTCTGCTGCTGCCGAAAATGGGTCTGGCGGCTGCGGCTGACGGCCATTTCCTCGGCGTGTATCTGGGCATCTGGGGCGTGTTCACCCTGTTTATGTTCTTCGGTACGCTGAAAGGCCCGCGCATGCTGCAGTTCGTATTCCTGAGCCTGACCGTGCTGTTTGCCCTGCTGTGCGCCGGTCACCTGGCGGACAACGAAAGCATTGTGCATATTGCTGGCTGGATTGGCCTGGTCTGCGGCGCAAGCGCCATTTACCTGGCGATGGGTGAAGTCCTGAACGAACAATTTGGCCGCACCGTGCTGCCAATTGGTGAAAAGCGCTAATCTCCCTGCTTATTAAAATGCAGAGCCTGGCTCTGCATTTTTTTTGCCCTCGCGCCGCGTCATTGTCCTGCCGCGCAAAAATGCGGTATTTTCATCAGCTCTTTCTTTTTAACAAGGACTGCCGATGATGCGGTTATCTCCCCTTCCGTTGGGGTTACTCTCTCTGGGGCTGATAGCGACAGCACCGGCGCGGGCGATCCCCATGCCACCCGCTCCCGCCGTCACCAATGTTGAATGGCTACCCGGCAGCACCGTGCGCATGGGCGATACCATTAACGCTATTTTTCGCGTCTCGCTGGCGAGCGGCGACGCCAATGATATGTGGATGAATATTGACTGCCGCACACAGCAAAAGACGTTGCTGTTTATGGACGTGCAGGCAAAATCCCGCCCCTCTCTGCGCGTCTATGGCATGAATTCCATTTCCCGTTATACGCCGGGCGTTCCCTTTGAACCTGATGCTGACAGCCTGTTCGCCACCAAAACCGAGCTGGACGTGTGCCAGAAAAATGTGCCGGAACCGCGCTGGGCGGGGCTATCCTCCGCCGACGAACAGGCTGACCGCCTGTATGTGGATGTGAACAACAGCCAGCGTGAAGAGCGGATGCTGAAAGTGCGGCTCGCCACGGATTACGCGCGCATTTACCGTGACGAGAAGTACGCCGCGCCTTACTCAATGAAAATTGACGAGATGATGCTTAACTGCGAAACCGGCGAGGGCATGGCGCTTAACCACTTTGCGCTGGATAAGCAGTTTGTTACCGACAGCCAGACGCCCATCGCGGCAAAATTCACCCCGCTCGCCCCGCCGCTGGCAAAAGTGGCGAAAACCCTGTGCAGCGTAAAAGATCTGCATGAGTTTACCGGCAGCGGCCCGCTGGCGGCGCGGGAAAAAACGCCTGCGGAAAACCAGCTGACGCCGCCGGATTTCCCGCAAAACGAACCTGGCCCCATTCAGCGCTATCCGCTGGGCAAACAGGCCGCTGAGGGTGTCAGCCAGGCGATGACCCGCCCCGATCAGCATCCCGCCTTCACCCGCCTGACCTACACCCAGCACTGGGCCGATGATGCCAGTGAAACCTCCGTCACCCGCATCGACGTGCTGCCGGATGGCTCCACCCTGGCGCTGGATACGCTGACGCTGGGCAATGTGACCTTTTATTCGCAGTATCAGCGGCTGTTTAATATCGTCAACATCCGGGAATGGGATTCGATGAATCCTGCGCCGCTGGTCGGACAGACGCTGGACAACAGCTTCAGTCTGCCGCCACAGCCGGGCGGTGAATACCGCTGGCAGACCCTGCTTGCCGACGGCAAAAGCGCCGGGAAAGAGAAAACGAAAAGCCAGCTGTGCCGGGCGGAAGATGAGTGGCAGTCTGCCTCCGCGCTCAGTAAGCGTTTCAGCGGACGTTATCTGGAACTGAGCTGCACCGACGATCGCGGCGATGGCAAAGCGATGAGCAGCGATTACGCGTGGATAGAAGATCTGCGGGTGTTTATCCGCATCGGCTATCAGGAAGACGGGAAGAAAAAACGCTTCACCTTCTCAGACGTCACCATCCTGCGCTGAGCGTAAAACAAAAATGCAGAGCCAGGCTCTGCATTTTTTTACATCTGCTGAAGCGGCCGCTCCGCTACCGTATCGTCATGATACAGATCCTGGCGCAGCCAGACGCCCAGTCCTAACCCCACCAGCGACAGCGCCAGCACGTACCACGCGGGCGCCATTGGCGAGACGCCCATCAGCATGGTGACGGCGATCGGCGTCAGGCCGCCAAAAATGGCGTAAGAGACGTTGTAGGAAAAGGAGATGCCGGTAAAACGTACTTCCGCGGGGAAAGCCCGCACCATCACATAAGGCACCGCCCCCACCACGCCGACGCACAGCCCCACCAGGCCATAGAGCGCGAAGAGATACTGCGGATGCGCCCCCGCCAGGTGGTAAAACAGCCAGCTTGAGCAGGCCAGCAGCAGGCTGCCGGTAATAAAGGTTTTGCTCGCCCCAAAGCGATCCGCTGCCAGCCCCGCCAGCAGACAGCCGATGCACAGCATAATGGTGGCGATACTGTTGGCCTGTAAGGTAAGCGCAGGCGCAAGGCCATACTGTTTTTGCAGCCAGACGGGGGACATCAGGATCACCACCACGATCCCCGCCGACAGCAGCCAGGTCAGCAGCATGGATACCACCACCGCTTTCCGGTGCCTGACCACCACGGCCTTCACCGGCAACTCCTGGGCCAGCGCTTTACGCTGCTGCATTTCGAGGAAAATGGGCGTCTCCTGCAACCAGCGGCGCAGATACATGGCAATCAGACCAAACACGCCCCCCAGCAGGAACGGAATACGCCAGCCGTACTCGTGCACCGCCTGTGGCGTCAGGCTGGTGTTAACCAGCGTCGCCACCACCGAGCCCAGCAGGATCCCGACGGTCAGCCCGGCGGTCAGCGTGCCGCAGGCGATACCGATACGGTTGCCCGGCACATGCTCGGCAACAAAAACCCAGGCCCCCGGCACTTCACCGCCAATCGCCGCCCCCTGCAACAGGCGCATCAGCAGCAGCAACAGCGGCGCTGCGATACCAATGGAGGCATAGGTCGGCAGCAGACCCATCGCCAGCGTCGGGATCGCCATGAGCAGGATGCTCAGGGTGAACATCTTTTTACGCCCCACCAGATCGCCAAAGTGCGCCATGATGATGCCGCCCAGCGGACGCGCCAGGTAACCGGCGGCGAAAATACCGAAGGTCTGCACCTGGCGCAGCCATTCCGGTATATCTGCCGGGAAAAACAGCTCGCCGACAACGGCGGCAAAGAAGACGAAGATGATGAAGTCATAAAACTCCAGCGCCCCGCCAAGGGCAGCGAGGGAGAGCGTTTTGACATCCTGACGATTCAGAGGGCGTGTGTAATGTGACATAACCGACCATTGTGCAGAGGTGAATTGACGTTATTTTCGATACAGCATGTAAAGTAAAAATTACTATATCGTAAATAATTCAGCACGCCACAGGCAGCTCAGGTTATGTCACAAAAGGCTTATTTTTAGCCGTTTATGTCGCGTATTGCGCTTTTAGGACGAAATGCTGCTACCACTTCCGGATGCGTCTCCACATAGGGGCCATCCAGCAGCTGTACACAATACGGTACACTGGCAAAAATACCGTGCACCAGCGGGCTGCCATCGGCGGCTTTCACGCCTTCCAGGGTTTCCTGAATGGATTTCGGCTGGCCGGGAAGGTTAAGGATCAGCGCCTGTTTGCGGATCACCCCCACCTGGCGGGAAAGGATAGCCGTGGGCACATAGTGCAGGCTGATCTGGCGCATCTGCTCGCCAAAGCCGGGCATCTCGCGATCCGCGACCGCCAGCGTGGCGTCCGGCGTGACGTCACGACGCGCCGGGCCGGTGCCGCCGGTGGTCAGCACCAGGTGACAGCTCATCTCATCCACCAGCTCGCACAGCGTCTGCTCGATGATCGCCTGCTCATCGGGGATCAGTCGGGTTTCCAGCGTAAAGGGGGTTTTGAGGGCGCGCGTCAGCCAGCTTTCCAGCGCGGGCAACCCTTTGTCTTCATAGACACCGCTTGATGCGCGGTCTGAAATTGACACTAAGCCAATGCGTAAAGTATCCATCGTCATTCCGTTTTTAGTCATTCACTATCACGGAATAATACACGTCGGGGAAAAGGACAGACAGGGGGGAAGCGGATAAGCGTGACCGGAGGCCCGGCCACGCTTCGGGGATTACAGCAGATCGCCGATCATTTTTTCCAGTTTTTCCTGGTCGACCGCAAACTTACGGATACCATCCGCCAGTTTGTCTACCGCCATCGGATCCTGGTTGTGCTGCCACAGGAATTCAGATTCGGTGATACGTGCCGGACGCGCTTTAACTTCGCCGCTGAAGGAAAGTTTACGCTCGATAGTGCCTTCGCTTTCCGCCAGCTCTTTCAGCAGGGCCGGAGCGATGGTCAGACGATCGCAACCCGCCAGCTCAACGATTTCGCCAACGTTACGGAAGCTTGCGCCCATGACCACGGTTTCATAGCCGTGCTGTTTGTAGTACTCGTAGATTTCCGTTACGGAAACCACGCCCGGATCTTCAGCCGGTGCGTACTCTTTCTTATCGGTATTCGCTTTGTACCAGTCGAGGATACGGCCGACGAACGGAGAAATCAGGAACACGCCCGCTTCCGCACAGGCACGGGCCTGCGCGAAGGAGAACAGCAGCGTCAGGTTACAGTTGATACCTTCTTTTTCCAGCTGCTCAGCGGCACGAATACCCTGCCAGGTGGACGCCAGTTTGATCAGGATACGGTCATTGCTGATGCCCGCATCGTTATACAGTTTGATCAGGCGCTTAGCTTTGGCGATAGACGCTTCGGTATCGTAGGACAGACGCGCATCCACTTCAGTTGAGATACGGCCCGGGATCAGTTTCAGAATTTCCAGACCGATATTGACGGCCAATTTGTCCGAAGCATCGACGATCTGCTGCGCGCGATCGCTGCTCTGGCTTTTCGCCCAGGTGACAGCGTCGTCAATCAGTTTGCGGTATTCAGGGATCTGGGCTGCGTTAAGGATCAGAGAAGGGTTGGTTGTGGCATCCTGCGGCTGATACAGCTTCATTGCCGCGATGTCTCCAGTGTCGGCCACCACGGTGGTGAACTGACGAAGGGAGGTCAATTTATCCGTCATAATAGTGTTTCTCTTTAAACAGCTTGTTAGGGGGATGTAACCGGTCTGCCCAGATAATATCACGCCACTCTGTCAGCGCAACCGCAGTCAATTGGCAAGCGCAGAGTATGATAAACTCGCGGTTCGACAGCGCCGCGCGCGGTAAGCGGGCGTGGCCTAACGGCATGAACAAGAGGAATGTGAATGCCTGATTTCTTTTTATTCATCAATGAAATACTGTGGGGATCGGTGATGATCTACCTGCTGTTGGGTGCAGGGATCTGGTTCACCTTTCGCAGCGGTTTTATCCAGTTTCGCTATATCCGTCTCTTCGCACGCAGCCTTATTACCAGCGTCAGGCCGCAGCCCGGCGGGCTCTCCTCCTTTCAGGCGTTATGCGTCAGCCTTGCCGCCCGTTTTGGCAACGGCAACCTTGCCGGCGTGGCGCTGGCGGTCACCGCTGGCGGACCGGGGGCGGTGTTCTGGATGTGGGTTTCTGCGCTGATCGGCATGGCGACCGCCTTTGCCGAATGTTCCCTCTCCCAGCTGTATAAAGAGCGCGACCAGAACCAGCAGTTTCGCGGCGGTCCGGCGTGGTATCTCGCCAGAGGGCTGGGAATGCGCTGGCTGGGCGTGCTGTTTTCCGTTTTGCTGTTGATCGCCTACGGTCTGATCTTCAACACCATGCAGGCGAACGCCGTAGCCGGTGCCGTTCACTTTGCTTTTGCGATGCCGGGCGGCGTGGCGGGCCTTGTGCTGGCGCTGCTCAGTTTGTTGTTTATTCTGCGCGGGATGCACGGCGTGGCGCGGCTGATGCAGTGGGTGGTGCCGGTGATGGCGGTGCTGTGGGTGGGCGCCAGCCTGCTGATTACGCTGTGGCATGCCGACCAGCTTCCGCACATCCTCATGCTGATTGTGAAAAGCGCCTTTGGCTGGGAGGAAGCCGCCGCCGGGACGCTGGGCTATACCTTAAGCCAGGCGATCACCAGCGGCTTTCAGCGCGGAATGCTCTCCAACGAGGCCGGGCTTGGCTCAACGCCCAACGTCGCCGCGGCGGCAGTCTCCTGGCCGCCTCACCCGGCAGCGCAGGGGATCGTGCAGATGATTGGCGTGGTGATCGACACCATTGTGGTCAGTACGGCCAGCGCAATGGTGATCCTGCTGGCGGATGAATATGCCACCCGGCCTGCCAGCGATGGCATACAGCTGATGCAGCACGCGCTGGTGTCGCTGACCGGCAACTGGGGGGCGGGTTTTGTCGCTTTTGTCATTCTGCTTTTCGCCTTCACCTCTATTGTGGTGAACTACCTCTATGCCGAAAATAACCTCGTCTTCCTGCGGCTACATAACAAAAAGAACGTCTGGCTGCTGCGCGCCGCGACTCTGACAATGGTGATGGCCGGTTCGCTGGTGAGTCTGCCGGTTGTCTGGCAGATCGCCGATGTGGTGATGGCGTTAATGGCGCTGATCAACCTGATGGCGCTGCTGCTGCTCTCGCCGGTGGTAACCATTATCGCCAGCGATTATCTGCGCCAGCGTAAGCTGGGTATCAGGCCGGTATTCAATCCCGGACGTTATCCGGAAATCGAACGCCAGCTGGCGCCCGGCACCTGGGACGAGGTGCCGCGCGAATAATGGCGGCAATCGCAACAATCGATCAATCAGGGTGATTTTTTTGCTACAGTCACCCAAAATTTCCCGCAAGGACTGGATATGCTGATTCTGATTTCACCGGCAAAAACGCTGGATTACCAAAGCCCGCTGGCGACAACCCGCTATACGCAGCCGGAGTTACTGGATCATTCCCAGCGTCTGATTGACGTTGCGCGTAAGCTCTCCGCGCCGCAAATTAAAGCGCTGATGGGCATCAGCGATAAGCTTGCCGATCTCAACGCCACCCGCTTTCACGACTGGCAGCCGGACTTCACTCCGGACAATGCCCGCCAGGCGATCCTCGCCTTTAAAGGCGACGTTTATACCGGCTTGCAGGCGGAAACCTTCAGCGAAGAGGATTTCGATTTTGCCCAGCAGCATCTGCGTATGCTCTCCGGGTTATACGGCGTGCTGCGTCCGCTGGATCTGATGCAGCCTTATCGCCTGGAAATGGGTATCCGCCTTGAGAACCCGCAGGGCAGCGATCTCTATCAGTTCTGGGGCGAAACCATCACCCAAAAACTGAACGAGGCGCTGGCGGCGCAGGGCGATCAGGTGATCGTGAACCTCGCCTCGGATGAGTATTTCCGCGCGGTGAAACCGAAGCTGCTCGACGGCGAGATCATCAAGCCGGTGTTCCTGGATGAGAAGAACGGTAAGTTCAAGGTGATCAGCTTCTACGCCAAAAAAGCGCGTGGGCTGATGAGCCGCTACATTATTCAAAATCGCCTGAAGACTCCGGCGCAGCTGAAGGATTTTGCGGTGGAAGGTTATGCGTTTGACGAAGAAATGTCAGGGAAAGGTGAGTTAGTGTTTAAGCGCCGCGAGCAGTAATCGCCCCCGTTGATGCCCTTGCTGCCCGGTGGCGCTACGCTTACCGGGCCTACGGGTGGTTGGGCTGGACATGCCCGGTGGCGCTACGCTTACCGGGCCTACGGTGGTGACGGGACGTTGTTGATTTGTAGGCCCGGCAAGCTTGCGCCGCCGGGCAACGTCATCACATTACGCTCTTGCCATCATCAGCTTACGCAGCGCCGCGAAATCCGCCGGCAGGGTATGGGACAGCTGCGGTAAATCGGCGCGTGCCGCCAGTTCCTGCGGCAGTTCCAGCGGTTCGCCGAGGATCGCTTCCACGCTCTCTTTGAATTTCGCCGGATGCGCCGTGCCGAGGAACAAACCGTATTCCCCCGGATGCAGCTGATCGCGCAGCGCGCGGTAGGCTATCGCCGCATGCGGCTCAGAAAGGTAGCCCTTCTCTTTCAGCTCGCGCATGGTGGACTTCGTGGTCTCATCGTCCACCGCCGCATAGCCCAGCTCGTTAAGACGCCAGATTTTGCGACGGAACAGCTCTTCCACGCGCGGCCAGTTATTTGGCTGGCTCACGTCCATGGCGTTTGACAGCGTGGCCTGGGTCGCTTTCGGCGACCATTCGCCCCCCTGCAAAAAGCGCGGAACGGTGTCGTTGGCGTTGGTGGCCGCGATAAAACGCTTCACCGGCAGGCCGAGGGATTTTGCCAGCAGCCCGGCAGTCAGATCGCCAAAGTTACCGCTCGGCACCGAGATCACCAGCTGGTTACGGGCTTCCTGCGGCAGCTGCGCCACCGCTTCAAAGTAATAGCAGATCTGCGCCAGCAGGCGGCTGATGTTAATGGAGTTGGCGGAGTTAAGCCCCAGCGCCACCTTCAGTTCTTCATCGTCAAAGGCCTGCTTCACCAGCGCCTGACAGGCATCAAAATCCCCGTCAATGGCGACGGTTTCAATATTGCCGCCCAGCGTGCAGAACAATTTTTCCTGCAACGGGCTGATTTTGCCCTGCGGGTAGAGGATCACCACGCGCACGTTTTCGAGGCCGTAAAACGCATGGGCTACTGCCGCGCCGGTGTCGCCGGAGGTGGCGGTCAGGATGGTCACCGGCTTGTCGCCGCTGATGTGCGTCAGCATCTGCGCCATAAAGCGCCCGCCGAAATCTTTAAAGGCCAGCGTCGGGCCGTGGAACAGCTCCAGACAGCCGATATCCTCTTCCACCTGGCTGACCGGCGCCGGGAAGGCGAAGGCGGCGCGCACGCGGGCTTCGAGGATCTCCTCCGGGATCTCATCGCCAATAAAGGCGGCGAGGATTTTGCTGCTGCGGGTGACGAAATCCATCTCCAGCATGGCATCGATTTCGGTCAGGCCGAATTCCGGCAGATCGTGCGGGAAGAACAGCCCCTGATTTTTACCTAACCCCTGCGTGATTGCCTGGGCAAAACTGACCTGCTCGTTGTGATCTTTAAGATTGTAGAGTTTCATTCGTTATCCCAGTACGCGTGCGCCAGCCGTATCCAGCCGACAAATATGGACAAAACCTTCGTTGTTTTGCAGATAATGCTGGCTGAGCCAGTCTGCCACGCGCTGCGCGGTGGCCGGGTTATCGCACACCGCAAACATCGTCGGCCCGGATCCGGAGATCCCGCAGGCCAGCGCCCCCATCTCTGTCGCCGCCTGACGGGCATCGTTAAAGCCAGGCAGGAGTTTGGTGCGATAAGGTTCAGCGATGACATCTTTCATTAATTTCGCCGCCAGCGCAGGCTGCTGCGTATGGCAGGCGTGGATAAATCCCGCCAGATAGCGGCCGTGCGCAATGCAATCCTGACGGCGGTACTGTGCGGGCAGGATGGCGCGCGCTTCGGCAGTGGAGACTTTAATGCCCGGATAGGCCATCACCCACAGCCACTCTTCAAAGCCTGGCACGTCCTGACTGATGATGCCGTTTTCTTCCAGCATCAGCTGCAGGCCGCCCAGGAAGCAGGGCGCGACGTTATCGTAGTGAATACTGCCGGAAATACGGCCTTCCAGCTCGCCCATCAGCGCCAGCAGGCGGGCGTCGCTGAGCGGTTTGCCGCAGAATTCATTCATCGCCATCAGGCCGGCCACCACTGAGCAGGCGCTGGAGCCGAGGCCGGAGCCAATCGGCATATTTTTTTCCAGCGTCATCGCCACCGGAATGGTTTTGCCGATCTCCTGGCAAAAACGTTCCCAGCACTGATAGACGATGTTTTCACGCGGTTCGGCAGGCAGCTTGCTGACGAAGCGCCCTTTGTTGGTCAGCGAGAATTCCCCCGCCGCCTCGACGCTGACGCAGTCGCCCAGCAGCTCGCCGTTGACCGGCGACACCGCGGCGCCCAGAACATCAAACCCCACGCTCACGTTGCCAATGGAGGCCGGGGCATACACTTTCACCATGTTAAACTCCTAACTTCCATGACAGGGTGCGCAGCAGATCGGCGAACACGCCCGCCGCCGTCACATCGTTACCCGCACCGTAACCGCGCAGCACCAGCGGCAGCGGTTGATAATAGTGGCTGTAGAAAGCCAGCGCGTTTTCGCCGTTTTTCACTTTATACAGCGGATCGTTGCCGTCCACTTCGGCGATCTTCACCCGACAGACGCCATCTTCTTCAATATTGCCCACGTAGCGCAGCACGTTTCCGGCATCCCGCGCTTTCGCAACGCGTGCGGCGAAGGCATCGTCCAGTTCCGGCAGACGGGCCATAAAGCTCTCCACGTCGCCACTGGCGTCGAAGCTTTCCGGCAGCACCGGTTCGATAACGATGTCAGACAGCTCCAGTTCGCGTCCGGTTTCGCGCGCCAGGATGAGCAGCTTGCGCGCCACGTCCATACCCGACAGATCGTCACGCGGATCCGGTTCGGTATAGCCCATTTCACGGGCGACGCGGGTGGCTTCCGACAGCGACACGCCTTCATCGAGCTTACCGAAGATAAAGGACAATGACCCGGAGAGAATGCCGGAGAAACGCTGTAATTCATCACCGGCGTTAAGCAGGTTTTGCAGGTTCTCAATCACCGGCAGACCCGCGCCGACGTTGGTGTCGTAGAGGAATTTACGACGCGATTTGCTGGCGGCGTTGCGCAGCTCGTGGTAGTAGGCCATCGACGAGGTGTTGGCTTTTTTGTTCGGCGTCACCACATGGAAACCTTCCCGCAGGAAATCCGCGTACTGATCGGCCACCGCCTGGTTAGAGGTACAGTCGACGATCACCGGGTTCAGCAGGTGGTACTCTTTCACCAGACGGATCAAACGGCCAAGGTTAAACGGCTCTTTCGCTTCCGCCAGTTCAGCCTGCCAGTTTTCCAGATCCAGCCCGTGCACGTTGGTGAGCAGCGCTTTGGAATTCGCCACGCCGCAGACGCGCAGATCGATATGCTTGCTCTTGAGCCAGCCCTGTTGACGCTTCAGCTGCTCCAGCAGCGCCCCGCCGACGCCACCGACACCGACTACAAAGACTTCGATCACCTGATCGGTGTTAAACAGCATCTGGTGCGTGACGCGCACGCCGGTGGTGGCATCGTCATTGCTGACCACCACGGAAATGGAGCGCTCGGAAGAGCCCTGGGCAATGGCGACAATATTAATGTTCGCCCGTGCCAGCGCAGCAAAGAACTTCGCCGAAATGCCGCGCAGGGTACGCATGCCGTCGCCAACCACGGAGATGATCGCCAGCCGCTCCATCACCGCCAGAGGTTCGAGCAGGCCTTCTTTCAGCTCCAGATAGAACTCTTCGCCCATGGCGCGCTGGGCGCGGGCGCAGTCCGCCTGAGGTACGCAGAAGCTGATGCTGTATTCGGAGGAGGACTGGGTGATCAGCACCACCGAAATACCGGCGCGGGACATGGTGGCGAACACGCGCGCCGCCATGCCGACCATGCCTTTCATGCCGGGGCCGGAGACGCTGAACATCGCCATATTGTTGAGGTTAGAGATGCCTTTTACCGGCAGTCCGTCTTCATTAGAACTGGCGCCAATCAGCGTGCCGGGGGCCTGCGGATTACCGGTATTTTTAATCAGGCACGGGATCTGGAACTGGGCGATGGGCGTAATGGTGCGCGGGTGTAACACTTTCGCGCCGAAGTACGACAGCTCCATCGCCTCCTGATAGGACATGGATTTCAGCAGGCGGGCGTCCGGCACCTGGCGCGGATCGCAGGTATAGACCCCGTCGACATCGGTCCAGATCTCACAACAGTCGGCGCGCAAACAGGCGGCCAGTACCGCGGCGGAATAGTCAGAGCCGTTGCGCCCCAGCACCACCAGCTCGCCTTGTTCATTACCGGCGGTAAAGCCCGCCATCAGCACCATATGATCCGCGGGAATGCGGCTGGCGGCGATACGGCGCGTGGATTCGGTGATGTCGACGGTGGATTCAAGGTAATGGCCGACCGCGAGCAGTTTTTCCACCGGATCGATAACCGTCACTTTATGACCGCGCGCTTCCAGCAATCCAGCCATAATGGCGATAGAGAGCTTTTCACCCCGACAGATGATCGAGGCATTGATGCTGTCCGGGCACTGACCAAGCAGGCTGATGCCGTGCAGTACATGTTTGATCTGGGCGAATTCCTGATCCACAACGCCTTTCAGGCGGGTGAGAGGGAAATCGGGCTGGAGGTCGGAAAGACCCTGAAGAAGTTCGGCAAAAATGCGCTCTGCGTCGCTGATATTAGGTACGGCATCCTGACCGCTGATGGTTTTTTCAATCATCGCCACCAGGTGATTGGTGATTTTAGCCGGGGCAGACAGCACGGTGGCGACCTGCCCCTGCCTGGCATTGCTTTCCAGGATGTCGGCAACACGCAGAAAACGTTCTGCATTTGCCACTGATGTACCGCCGAACTTCAAGACTCGCATGGAATTACCCCTTGATCTTTAGCCGAAAAAAAAGCCCGCACTGTTAAGGTGCGGGCTTTTTCCTGTGTTTCCTGTGCGCGTCAGCCCGCCCCGTTACCTGTGGTAATGGTGGTTGTCGTAATAATGGTGACGGTGCTGATGCGTTTCATGGATGTTGTGTGCTCTGTAATTATTATCTGTCTGTGTTGTATGCCTATATTGGTTAAAGTATCTGCCCTGCCAAGTCAATTTATTTTTAATTTTGCGACTTTTCCACTGGCGGGACGCTCACGCTGTTCGTGCGCAGATTTTGCTGAAAATTCGCCACAGCGTGGCAATCAGGCAGTCGATATGACTGCCATAAAGCATTATCTCAAACTTTTAACCGGCGAGCTTTTTTTCGATATCATGCAGCAAACGATGCAGCATTGCCGTGTCGCGCTGCTCAAAAAGACCAATGCGCTGTTCCAGCCAGTCGACCATTTTGATGTCGTCGTCGACGCCCAGTTTTTCCAGTAATGCCCGCGCGCGTATACGCAGAGCGCGTAACTGGTTCTCGTCACTGATAACGGCCGGCGCGACGGCCGTTTGTTGCATTAAAGTTGTTAACTGATAGCAATAGACCATCACGGCCTGCCCCAGATTGAGCGACGGATAATCGGCCACCATAGGCGCGCCGGTTAACACATCCGCCAGCGCCAGCTCATCATTGGTCAAGCCAGAATCTTCACGGCCAAACACCAGCGCGGCGTGATGGAGCCACTGGCTTTTCTCCTGCATCAGCGGCACCAGTTCGGCAGGCGTGGCGTAGTAATGGAATTTTGACCGGCTGCGGGCGGTGGTCGCAACGGTAAACTGCACATCATGCAGGGCCGCTTCAAGCGTTGGATAAACCGTAGCGTTATCAAGCACATCGCCGGATCCATGCGCCACTCTGCGCGCCCCTTCCTCCAGATGCGCGCGACTGTCCACGATGCGCAAATCGGTAAAGCCCATGGTCTTCATGGCGCGTGCCGCCGCACCGACATTTTCCGCGCGGGCGGGTGAAACTAATATGATGGATACCTGCATGTGGGACTCTCTTTTATTACGCCTGGCCTTCTGCAAGACCACTTTCGCCAAGATATTACGCGATGCAAATTTACATTTTTGCAACAGAAATCACTGAAATCAGCGTCCGGTATGCTTAAAAAGAACTACACTGTTGCATAGATTGACTACCTGATTTTATGTTAACAGAAGCAGTGCAGGCTCCTGTTTATGCTGGCTAATTATGCCATAAATGCTTATCTCTTTTCGGATTCACAACACTTATTAATTTACTGTTGCAACTGGTTGGTTTATTGATAGATTGTGAAAGCGGCTCATATAAAGCTACGAATATTTCATCAAAGTGTTAACGTGCTACAATTGAACTTGATATATGTCAACGAAGCGTAGTTTTATTGGGTGTCTGGCACCTCTTAGCCTGTTATGTTGCTGTTAAAATGGTTAGGATGACAGCCGTTTTTGACACTGTCGGGTCCAAAGGGAAAGTAACCACGACCAAGCTAATGATGTTGTTGACGTTGATGGTAAGTGCATCAAGAACGCAATTACGTACTTTAGTCATGTTACGCCGTGCATGTTAATTTGCGACATGTATCAGGCAGGTCAGGGACTTTTGTACTTCCTGTTTCGATTTAGTTGGCAATTTAGGTAGCAAACATGCAGACCCCGCAAATTCTTATTGTTGAAGACGAGTTGGTAACACGCAACACGTTGAAGAGCATTTTCGAAGCAGAAGGCTACGATGTCTTTGAAGCGACTGATGGCGCTGAGATGCATCAGATCCTCTCCGAAAATGACATTAATCTGGTGATCATGGACATCAACCTGCCTGGTAAAAACGGGCTGTTGCTGGCACGTGAGCTGCGCGAGCAGGCGAACGTCGCCCTGATGTTCCTGACCGGTCGTGATAACGAAGTGGATAAAATCCTCGGCCTCGAAATCGGCGCTGACGATTACATCACCAAACCGTTTAACCCGCGTGAGCTGACCATCCGTGCACGCAACCTGCTGTCCCGTACGATGAATCTGAGCGCCATCAGCGAAGAGCGTCGCACCGTTGACAGCTACAAGTTCAACGGCTGGGAGCTGGATATCAACAGCCGCTCGCTGATCAGCCCTAACGGTGAGCAGTACAAGCTGCCGCGTAGCGAATTCCGCGCCATGCTGCACTTCTGCGAAAATCCGGGCAAGATCCAGTCCCGCGCCGATCTGCTGAAGAAGATGACCGGCCGCGAACTGAAACCGCATGACCGTACCGTTGACGTGACCATTCGTCGCATTCGTAAGCATTTCGAATCAACGCCGGACACGCCGGAAATTATCGCCACCATCCACGGTGAAGGTTACCGTTTCTGCGGCGATTTAGCGGAATAAGAATAAAAACGGCGCATGATGCGCCGTTTTTCTTTTCTCCATCCGGACCCGTTTCCACGGCATCTGTGCAGCCTGCTATTTACCCCACGGCATAATCGGCACCGCGCTGATGGCGTTTTTCGGCGAGCCTTCCACAACTTTATCCGAGTACGTCAGGTAGGCCAGCGTGTTGCGCTTCGCGTCGTAGAAACGCACCACCTGCAATTTCTTGAACACCAGCGAGGTGCGTTTCTGGAACACCACATCGCCCTGCGCCTTACCGGTTTTCACCTTATCGCTCAGCTCAATCGGCCCGACCTGCTGGCAGGAGATCGCCGCGTCTGAGGTATCTTCCGCCAGCCCCAGACCGCCTTTGATACCGCCCGTTTTTGCGCGGCTCAGATAACAGGTGACGTTTTTCACATCGGGATCGTCAAAGGCTTCCACTATGATCTTGTGATCCGGGCCAAACATTTTAAATACCGTATCTACAGAGCCAATTTGTTCAGCCTGAACCGACTGTCCGGCAGCGCACAGGAACAGGCACAGCAGCAAACGCTTGTATTTCATATTGTTACCATTGATAAAAATTACGTTGAGTGATTATTGTCCGTTACAGAAGAAAATAGCTATAAATCACTGAATTACGAAAAATCAGAATAAATTCAACCATGAAAAGCATTTATGCGCAAAAAAAACACTGAATGCTAAAAGAACGAAAAATGCTATTATCCGCTACCTTAGTATCAGGCACCCGCTAAATAAGGATGAGGACACAATATGGATCAGGCTGGGATTATTCGCGAACTGCTTGTCTGGCTGGAGGGGCATCTGGATCAATCCCTCGCTCTGGATAATGTGGCGGCGAAAGCAGGCTATTCCAAGTGGCATCTGCAAAGGATGTTCAAGGATGTGACAGGTCATGCGATAGGTGCCTATATTCGCGCACGACGCTTATCCAAGGCGGCGGTGGCGCTGCGTTTAACAGCACGTCCGATTCTGGACATCGCCCTGCAATACCGTTTTGACTCGCAGCAAACCTTCACCCGCGCGTTCAAAAAGCAATTTAACCTGACGCCAGCACTATACCGCCGCGCCCCGGACTGGAGCGCCTACGGCATCCGCCCTCCGCTGCGTCTGGGCGAATTCCATATGCCCGAATATCAGTTTGTTACGCTGCCGACGATGGATCTGGTGGGCACCACGCAGAGCTATACCTGCTCGCTGGAGGAGATTTCGCGCTTCCGTAACGACATGCGTATTCAGTTCTGGCGGGAATTCTTAGGCAACTCGCCGCAGTTACCAGCCGAACTGTACGGCCTGCATGAAACGCGTCCGGGCAGCGAAAAGGATGACGAACAGGAGGTGTTCTACACCACCGCCGTGACGCCGGAAATGGCGAACGGTCACCTGCAAAATGCCCATCCGGTGACGCTGGAAGGGGGTGAATACGTGATGTTCACCTATGAAGGGCCGGGCAATGAGTTGCAGGAATTTATCCTGACCATCTACGGCACCTGTATGCCGATGCTGGATCTCACCCGCCGCAAGGGGCTCGATATAGAGCGCTTCTTCCCGCAGGATGAGGCCCGGAACCAGGAGCGGCCGATTGAACTGCGCTGCGAATACCTGATCCCGGTGCGTCGTTAACGCTGTAGCTCGTCCAGTGCCGGAGCATCCAGATGCGAGACGTCTCCGGCCGTTTCCACCACCCAGCCGGAAGCCAGCCACGCGCTTTCCTGGTAATCGATACGCGAAATAGAGCAGTTGCGCAGACGCAGGCGGCGTTCCGCCCAGGCTGGCAGCCCCAGAATGGTGCTCACCAGACAGCCCAGCGCCATACCATGACTCACCAGCAGCGGACGGCTGCCTTTCGGCAGATCCAGACAAGCCGCCAGCGCCGCGTGCATACGTTCGCTCAGCTCCTGCATGGTCTCGCCATCCGGAATGCGCCCTTCTGCGGTGCCGTTGACCATCTGACGACGCCAGCCTTCTTCTTCGTCCGTCAGGGAATCGATATGGCGGCTTTCCAGCACGCCCATATCCAGCTCACGCAGACGGGCGTCAAAAATAATGTCGCAGCCGCAGGCGTCGGCGATAATTTCCGCCGTGCGACGCGTGCGCCCTAAATCACTGGCGATGATATGGGTGATACCGAGCGTTTTCGCCCGTTCGCCCACCTGCCATGCCTGATGCTCACCTTTTGCCGTCAACGGACTGTCTGACTGCCCTTGAATACGACGCTCGGCGTTCCACTGCGTTTCACCGTGGCGAACAAGGTATACCTGTAACATGCGTTTTTTCCATTATACTGCGGGGCAAATTTATAAATCTGAGTGATATTGATTATGTACCATGTTGTCTCAGCTACCAGCAATCCAGCGAAAATTAAGGCTATTCTGCACGCATTTCACGAGATTTTCGGCGAAGGATCCTGCCATATGGAGTCTGTCGCCGTCGAGAGCGGCGTGCCGGAACAGCCCTTCGGCAGCGCAGAAACGCGGGCTGGCGCACGTAATCGTGTCGAAAACGCCCGTCGTGAAAGGCCGCAGGCGGATTTCTGGGTGGCGATAGAAGCGGGTATTGACGATGACAGCACCTTCAGCTGGGTGGTGATTGAAAGCCGCGATCAGCGCGGAGAAGCGCGCTCCGCCACCCTGCCGCTGCCGGCCGTCATTCTGAAGCATGTACGCGCCGGAGAAGCGCTTGGCCCGGTGATGTCGCAGTTTACGGGTATTGATGAAATTGGACGTAAAGAAGGGGCAATTGGCGTGTTCACCGCCGGAAAGCTGACGCGTACCAGCGTCTACCATCAGGCGGTGATCCTGGCGTTAAGTCCGTTTCACAACGACGTTTATCGCTGATCTTTAAGCAGCGCCTTTTCGAGCCATTCACGCAGCTCGGCGGGCGCCGCCTTCAGGCTGTTCGAGCCGCGGGTGATGGTCGCAATGCCGGTCCCCAGCTCATTTTTCAGTTCGCGCTGGCTCATCTCGCCGCGTAACAGTTCTTCAATGATCCGTACCCGCGTTCCCAGGGCTTCGCGCTCGTCCGGCGTCAGCATTAAATTGAGCAACGGAAGATGCAAATCCTGTTCGCAGGATTGGGTAAGCAGCTCAACGAAGCGCAACCATTCCTGGTGGCGCTGTTCGGCGACGGCTGCTGAATAAGGAGATTGCTGCGTCATGTCATACCGCCATACTCATCAACGAGTACAGCAGCATAACACAAACCCGGCAGATCAGTAACGACGCCCCCATTCCGTCGCCGTGAGCAGCATCGGTTTACCGCCCATGAAGTACTGATAATAGGCGTCATACGCCAGCACGTTCTTCACATACCCACGCGTTTCCGAGAACGGAATGCTCTCGACAAAAGCGATGGCGTCAATGCGTCCGCCGCTGTTGCCAAGCCAGGTGCGCACCCGTCCGGGGCCGGCGTTGTAAGCCGCCGAGGCGAAGATACGGTTATTGCCAAACTGCTGATAGACGTACTGTAAATAGCTGGTGCCGATGTTGATATTGATCTCCGGATCCAGCAGCTGGCCCGGCGAGCTGTAGCCCGGAATATTAAACATCTTCACCGTATGCGTCGCGGTGCCCGGCATGATCTGCATCAGACCGCTGGCGCCGACCGGCGAGCGCACTTTCGGGTTCCAGGCGCTCTCCTGACGTGAAATAGCCATGGCGTAGCTCTGGGAAATATCTTTGCCGCTGGTATAACGCTCAAAGAGATCTTTATACGCCAGCGGGAAACGCTCCTCCAGCTGATCCCACAGCTTACCGGCGATGGTCGCCTGCACGCTCAGATCCCACCACTGACGCTCAAAGGCATAGCGCGCCAGCTGCGCCTGCTGTTGCGTGGTGCGGCTGGTGACCAGATTGGCCCACTCGCTGCGGGCCGTATTATCCAGCCCCCAGTACATCAGCTCGCGCACGCGTGCCATCTCCGGACCCTGTACCAGCGTCGGATCGATGTTGCCGGGCGCTTTATCCACTTTCAGCGGATAGTCTTCCCCCAGGCGCTGCGCCGCCACCATCGGATAGAAACCGCGCTGCTGCATCAGGGATCGCAGAATGGTGTTCGCTTCTTCTTCACGGCCACGCTCCAGCAGCAGATCCGCCTGCCAGTAGCGCCACTCGTCTTTCTCTTTGGCATCCATCGGCAGACGGGCCAGCCAGGTATTCAGCCCGCGGCGATCTCCCTGCCCTAAGGCGATACGCACCCGGCGCTCCACCAGCGACGTGGACTGGGTACGCATAATGGCATCGTCACGCCAGCGCGCCTGCTCGTCGGTGACATCGTTGCCCATCAGTCGCCAGGCGATAATATCGCGCAGCGCCTGGGTTTGATCTTCATTAAGCTGCTGGGCCTGCACCAGCGACGGCAGCATCAGGCGCGCATTTTCCACATCCTGACGCGCCACGCTGGCGAAGGCTTCTTCCGCCATCTGGCGGGTAAAATCGGTGGCCCCGGTGGTGCGGGCGAAGGTCAGCACGCTGTTGGGATCGTTCGCCAGCGTCACAATCGCCGTCGAAATGGTCTGGTACTCCGCGGGCATCTGATTTGCCAGCACCGTCACCAGCTGGGTATTCCCGGCTTTCATTGCCAGGCGGATACGTTCCAGATAGGCCAGCGGATCCTGAGTGCCGGAGGCGCGCCAGGCGCCGAACAGTTTGTCACAGGCGTTAGGCTGGCTTTTACCCGTCAGCCAGAGTTCTTTTGCGCCCTGCCAGGCTTCGCTGGCCTGTCCGGTGTTCCATTTGGCGTAGTAATAGTTACATTGCGCTTCGGTGGTGCCCGGCTTTTGCGGGCTGAACGCCAGCAGGCCGCGCCAGTCTTCACGCCGCGCCAGCTCGTTCACAAAACGGTTTTGCAGGCTGCGCGCCGGGGGCAGCGTCGGGTTTGACTGAATAAAATTGCTGACCTTGATCGCCGGCTGGTTCATCAGATCGTCAGTAATCTGGCGGTATTCCAGGTAAGGGTAGAGGGGGTAATCGGTGAGGGTCGGCATCAACTGCGCCACCACGTCCATTTGTTTGCTATCCCACGCCTGCTTGATTTGCGCATAACGGTTACGCTGATCGTCCAGCGAATCGGCGCGTGCCGTATGGCTGAGGGTCAGTAAACAGCTGCCCACCACCAGCATCTGCCAGACGACGTGTTTTGCTTTCTGCACAGGCTTTTCCTCTTATAAATAAAACGCTTCACCGCATCATGCGCGCGAATACTTTATGCTAACCAGGCATCCCCTATCGCGCCACGCCCCGGACACTTTTTTACCTTTTCGGTGTGATTTAACACTCTCGCCCGGGCCTGCTGGGATTGCGCCGTGAAAACCGCTACACTGCGCAGTTAAAGACCATTCACATCCCGATAAAAGAGGCGAAGTCCAACGTGGCTCAATTCGTTTATACCATGCATCGTGTCGGCAAAGTGGTTCCGCCGAAACGTCATATCCTGAAAAATATCTCGCTGAGTTTCTTCCCGGGCGCAAAAATTGGCGTGCTGGGTCTCAACGGTGCCGGTAAGTCCACCCTGCTGCGCATTATGGCCGGCATCGATACCGACATCGAAGGTGAAGCCCGTCCGCAGCCTGGCCTGAAAATTGGTTATCTGCCGCAGGAGCCGAAACTCAATCCTGAACATACCGTGCGCGAGTCCGTTGAAGAAGCGGTCGCCGAAGTGGTTAACGCCCTGAAAGGCCTGGACGAAGTGTACGCCAAGTACGCCGAGCCGGATGCCGACTTCGATAAGCTGGCGGCGCAACAGGGTAAATTTGAAGAAATTATCCAGGCGCATGACGGCCACAACCTGAACGTGCAGCTGGAACGCGCCGCCGATGCGCTGCGTCTGCCGGACTGGGATGCCAAAATCGAAAAACTGTCCGGTGGTGAACGCCGCCGCGTCGCGCTATGCCGTCTGCTGCTGGAAAAGCCGGACATGCTGCTGCTCGACGAACCGACTAACCACCTGGATGCGGAATCCGTCGCCTGGCTGGAA
Organism: Enterobacter sp. K510; assembly: GCF_055804875.1. Taxonomy (NCBI): domain Bacteria; kingdom Pseudomonadati; phylum Pseudomonadota; class Gammaproteobacteria; order Enterobacterales; family Enterobacteriaceae; genus Enterobacter; species Enterobacter sp. K510. The sequence continues at coordinate 250,910 of NZ_JBNRLQ010000006.1, forward strand.
CGCTTCCTGCACGACTTCGAAGGCACCGTGGTGGCGATCACCCACGACCGTTACTTCCTTGATAACGTTGCGGGCTGGATCCTGGAGCTTGACCGCGGTGAAGGTATTCCGTGGGAAGGTAACTACTCCTCCTGGCTGGAGCAGAAAGATCAGCGTCTGGCGCAGGAAGCTTCTCAGGAAGCGGCGCGTCGTAAGTCGATTGAGAAAGAGCTGGAGTGGGTTCGTCAGGGCGCGAAAGGCCGCCAGTCGAAAGGTAAGGCGCGTCTGGCACGCTTTGAAGAACTTAACAGCACCGAATACCAGAAACGTAACGAAACCAACGAACTCTTTATTCCACCTGGACCGCGTCTGGGCGATAAAGTCGTTGAGGTTACCAACCTGAGCAAATCCTACGGCGATCGTCAGCTGATCGACGGCCTGAGCTTCTCCGTGCCGAAAGGCGCGATCGTCGGCATCATCGGCCCGAACGGCGCGGGTAAATCCACGCTGTTCCGCATGCTGTCCGGTCAGGAGCAGCCAGACGGCGGCACCATCGAGCTGGGTGAAACCGTGAAGCTGGCGTCCGTTGACCAGTTCCGTGATGCGATGGATAACAGCAAAACCGTGTGGGAAGAAGTGTCCGGCGGGCTGGATATTATGCGTATCGGCAACACCGAGATGCCAAGCCGCGCCTACGTTGGCCGCTTTAACTTTAAAGGGGTTGATCAGGGTAAACGCGTGGGCGAACTGTCCGGCGGTGAGCGTGGTCGTCTGCACCTGGCGAAGCTGTTGCAGGTTGGCGGCAACATGCTGCTGCTCGATGAACCGACCAATGACCTGGATATCGAAACCCTGCGCGCGCTGGAAAACGCCCTGCTGGAGTTCCCGGGCTGCGCGATGGTGATCTCGCACGACCGCTGGTTCCTTGACCGTATCGCCACCCACATTCTGGATTACCAGGATGAGGGCAAAGTGGAATTCTTCGAAGGTAACTTTACCGAATACGAAGAGTACAAGAAACGCACGCTGGGCGCGGACGCGCTGGAGCCGAAGCGTATCAAGTACAAGCGTATTTCGAAGTAATGCCGGTGCCCCTTTCCCACCGGGAAGGGGCATTTTTTTAGCCCTGCTCGCCCATCAGCTGCTTCACCAGATCCACACAGCGCAGGAAACGCGCGTCGTAGTCCGCCTCTTCCACATGCACAAAATCGATATTGTTCTGCTTCAGCAGTGACACCAGTAACGCCTGGAACTCTTTTCTGTCCACCGAGCTGCCGAGGCTGCGCAGGCCATCCGAGACCCATGGCGTGTTGTTTTCCAGCAGGATCACCAGGTCAAAACGGTACTCGTCGATCAACGCCTGCACAAACGGATGCTCGCGCCCCTCGTACTTTTTACAGAACGCCTGGGTGCTGACAAAGTCTGTATCCACAAAGGCCACTTTGTTCGCGTATTTCACCGCAAAATCAATGTACTGCGCATGGCCCAGCGCGATCTTGTCATAGTCCGAATACTGCAACGCCATCTCGTCGCCGCCCAGATGCGAGAAGACATAATCGCGGCCATATTCCCAGGCGCTGGTGGTGTTAAAGATGTTGGCGAGCTTGTTGATAAGCGTGGATTTGCCGCTCGACTCGCCGCCAAGAATGGCGACGGTGCGCACAAAGAAAGGTTTCACTTCGGTGGGAATGTAATCCCAGTAGCGGAACGGGTTCTCGCGGATCTGTGCGCCGCTGATGTTCATAAAGGTGCGTTCAGGATCGATGAGGATGGTTTCTGTTCCCAGATGTTCCAGATACTGCGGCGCATCCAGCGCTTCGGAGGTGTAGATCCGGTTCGGCTCGATGCCCTTCTCTTCCATAAAGGCTTTCATGCCCCGGCTCCACACGTCCCAGCCGTGGGGATACGGCTCCATGCCCTCTTCGTTAAAGGCATGAATATGAATGTTCTTCTGGTATTTGAAGGTCTGCAACAGCCAGCGCAGGCGATCCGGCACGGTCGGCTGCTGTGACATGGCGCTGTCTTCAAAGAGCGCGCGGTCACGGGTGTCGTCATAGCCCATGATGATATGCAGCTCGTCCACCTGGCTACAGGCGCGCTGGATCAGATAGATATGCCCGGTATGCAGCGGGTAAAACTTGCCGAACACCACGCCGACGGATTTGCGGCGGCGCGGGAATTCCAGCCCTAAAAAGCGGTGCAGCGCTTCCAGCTTCTGCGCGCTCGGGCTTTTGATTTTGGCGTTGAGCAACTGGCTGAGGTAGCCCTTGGTCATGCCGCTGGCATCCGCCACCTGCTGCAGGGTGCAGCCTTTCTGGCGGATCGCGGTCTTCAGGTAATCAAATGACGACATAGGTGCCTCCTGCATCAGTGCGGTTAATTTCCGCTTAATAAATCATTATAAGTCGTCAAAAACAGATAGCGCATCAGAAAGCTTCTTGACACCAAAGACTTGCATCCCTGCCGGCGGTTTTTTCGGCACGTTGGCCGCAGGCACGATGGCGCGTTTAAAGCCGTGTTTGGCGGCCTCGGAGATACGCTCCTGCCCGCTCGGCACCGGGCGGATCTCGCCCGCCAGCCCCACTTCGCCGAACACCACTAAATCGTCCGGCAGCGGGCGGTCGCGCAGGCTGGAGACCATCGCCAGCAACAGCGCCAGGTCCGCGCTGGTTTCGGTGACTTTTACGCCGCCGACCACGTTAACGAACACGTCCTGATCCGACATTTGCAGACCGCCGTGACGGTGCAGCACCGCCAGCAAAATCGCCAGACGGTTTTGCTCAAGACCAACGGCCACGCGGCGCGGGTTAGCCATCATTGATTGGTCCACCAGCGCCTGAATTTCCACCAGCAGCGGGCGCGTGCCTTCCCATACCACCATCACCGAACTGCCGGCGGTAACTTCATCGCCACGGCTTAAGAAGATGGCGGACGGGTTGCTCACTTCGCGCAGGCCCTGCTCGGTCATGGCGAACACGCCGAGTTCGTTGACCGCGCCGAAGCGGTTTTTATGGCTGCGCAGCGTGCGGAAGCGGGAGTCGGCATCGCCGTCCAGCAGCACTGAACAGTCGATGCAGTGCTCCAGCACTTTTGGCCCGGCCAGCGAGCCGTCTTTGGTGACGTGGCCGACCATCACAATGGCCACGCCGCGCGTTTTGGCGTAGCGCGTCAGATAGGCCGCCCCTTCACGCACCTGCGCCACGCTGCCCGGCGACGACTGGATATCCGCCATGTGCATCACCTGGATGGAGTCGATAACCATCAGCTTCGGCTGCTCTTCATCGGCGATAGTACAGATGTCTTCTATGCTGGTTTCAGACAGCATATTGAGATTCGCCGTCGGCAGGCCCAGACGGTGCGCGCGCATCGCCACCTGTTGCAGCGACTCTTCCCCGGTGACGTACAGGGTTTTCATCTGCTCCGACAGCTTGCACAGCGTTTGCAGCAGCAGCGTGGACTTGCCCGCGCCGGGGTTACCGCCGATAAGTATTGCGCTGCCCGGCACCACGCCGCCGCCCAGCACACGGTCGAATTCTTTAAAGCCGGTGGAAAAGCGCGGCAATTCCTCAAGGCTGATCTCGGAGAGCTTCTGCACCTTCGAGCCGCCCGCATTACCGGCATAGCCGCTCAGGCGCTCGTTACGGGCAACCACGGGCGATGCCGCCACACGCACTTCGGTGATGGTGTTCCAGGCATGGCAGGCGCTGCACTGCCCCTGCCAGCGCGGATAATCGGCACCACATTCATTACATACAAATGCGCGTTTCGGAGCTTTTGCCACTTTTACCTCGTTATTTCTGATTCATGCTGCCCGACAGGATGCAGAACACGCCCATCAGGTCAGCGTGACGGATCGTCACTTCTGTCTTTTCGTTCACTTTTGGCTTGGCGTGATAGGCAATGCCCAGCCCTGCCGCTTTAATCATCGGCAGATCGTTAGCGCCATCGCCAATGGCCACGGTCTGCTCAAAGGGCACGTCATATTTTTCCGCCAGACGTTTCAGCGTTTTCGCTTTGTACTGCGCATCCACGATGTCGCCCAGCACATGGCCGGTGAGCCTGCCGTCCATGATTTCCAGTTCATTGGCGACCACCGCCGTCAGGTGCAGCTTGTCGCGCAGGTAATCGGCGAAGAAAGTGAAACCGCCGGAGGCAATGGCGACTTTCCAGTCCAGTGACTGTAGCTTCAGCACCAGTTGCGTGAGGCCCGGCATCAGCGGTAAGTCATCGCGTACCTGGCGCAGAATATTGGCGTCGGCCCCTTTTAAGGTCGCCACGCGGCTGCGCAGGCTTTCGGTAAAATCCAGTTCGCCGCGCATGGCGCGTTCGGTGACTTCCGCCACCATCTCGCCGGTGCCCGCCAGTTTGGCGATTTCATCTATACATTCGATCTGAATGGCGGTGGAATCCATGTCCATCACCAGTAATCCCGGCGTTTTCAGGTGCGGGATCTTGCCGAGCGGCGCGACGTCAAGCCCCGCGTCGTGCGCCAGACGGGTGGCGCGCGGCGTCAGCGAACCGGCCAGGCGGATCACCTGATACTCATCCACGCCCCAGGCCGCCACAATCACCATGGCTGCGCCCAGCTTACGCTGATACTCCGTCAGGCGCGCTTTATTCAGATCGCGACCGTAAAGCAGCCAGCCGCTGCGACCGGCATGATAATCCAGCGGCATCACCTCATCGCCACTTAACGAGAGCGGCAATCCAGGCCACTGAGAAACCTCTTCAGGCAGATCGCACCAGGTCAGACTGTTAAGCATTAATGCTCCTGTTTACACGTTCGCGTCGGAAATTGTCTATACCCTGAATAATTCGGGTTGCAGGAAGGCGGCGACGCAGTGAGTCCCCGGGAGCTTACATAAGTAAGTGACCGGGGTGAACGAGGAAAGCCAACACACCTGCAACCTGAAGTATGACGGGTATAAGGAAAATAACGCATGAGGCTACCTTGTAACCATCGCTTCTGGCAACAGCTTCATGTGGAATTGTGCAGTGCTGCCGGGCCCGGAGAGAGGGTACCCGGCAGGACGTTTACCGTTACGCTACGCTTCCAGTTCCTGCACGCCCGCCTGCGTTCGCACCCAGCGCGGGGCTTTCATGATGTCCGTGAAATACCACACCAGTTCACAGAGCAGCCCGGTGAGGCTTTTTTCCATGTCCGGCGGCAGCGACTGGCTGTTGAGCACGCGCGTTAACGTCAGGCAGTATTCACATAACAGGTCAGATTCCGGTTCGAAACGGGGCGGTTGCGCGGGCGGTGTATCCACCGTGAGCGCCCCAACCAGATGCGGCGGTATCACCTCATTCAGCGTGGGCTGGAGCAGCATCAGGCAGGCATTGAGCCGTCCGCACATGGCGAGGCGCAGCGCCGGATCGTCGCTTTCAATCAGCGCTTCGGCGAAGTGCTCGCAATGATCCGCCAGCAGGGTGAAATCGGTGTCAGCAGTAAAAGGAACGGTAAGTAATGGGTACAACTGATCGGGGATGGTAGCCATAAGGCAGTCTCCTGTAACGGTTTAATATTCCGCCAGCGGAGAGGCTAATCCCACGGGTGGCGGAACCGGACGAGGTTAGCCTTACCGGTGTTACAGGAAACCGGCGCGTCTTGCGACGCCCTCGCCCGGCCCACCATTGAGGTGTAGCCGAACGCACGACATAAAAATTATGTCGCCTGTAACAATTCGTGGAGGCTAATCCCGGCACCTGATTTTGCAGGTGCGGGAAGATGCTACTGCCGGAGTCGATTAACGGCAAGTGGATTTAGCTGTACGGTTTGCGTAGCGGCTCGCAAAGGTGTTTGAAAAAGGGAGGATGTCTAAAAGGGAGGATGTCTGTACGATCATTTCTACCCCCTCTAATCATTACGGGCCCACATGAACATCCCCGGCTAGTTTGCTTTTTAGGGGCGTGTTTTGCAGCGTTAGATCTGGACGGGACGATAAAGGAAGTCAGGATGCGGTAAAAAGTATTGCTGAGTAGTATGGTGGGATCGGTAATGGTCTGGAATTCGGTTCAAGGGTGGCTTTGTGCCATAAGCGGAGGTTACTAGTTTCCGCCTAAATTAATCACTAAAGCAGTTCAGTCTTGTAACCGGAACTTTATACTCTGGACTTCCTAGTAGACCTTTTCTTCCTGAGGCCACGAACGATAAAGAAATCATTGCCGACTTCTGCTCAAGCTTTAACAGCATGCTGTTCGACAAAATTCTTAGATGGGCATATTATACGATTCGTAATCATTGGACAGAATATGAACAATGTCAGCAAGCCTACTATGATCGTATAGCCTCTACTTTTATACATCTTGACGATAAGGAAGTTTCATGTATTACGCTAGGCATTGGCAAATGGACGATCTAAAATTAGCCGCTGGCTCATTTCATAAGTATGTCCCAAAGGCTCATGTATCAAAAATTAGGCATTGAGGGTAAAGCGAAGCAAATAAGAAGGAGGGACGGTAGTTAAGCTTTTGATTTTATTATAAATAATTCTTTAAATTTACTTTAGAAATAAAAAGGGGCTTTAAATGAGTGACGTAGAAAATCAAATAGTAGAACTTAAAAAAACTGTGGCTTACGATAGCAAAGATTACACAATTGAGCTGCTAGTTAGCAAATATAATAATGGCTTAGATGATGATGAAAACGAAATTTATGTACCAGATTATCAGCGGGATTTTGTGTGGGATGATTCGAGGCAATCAAAATTAATTGAGTCTATAGTATTAGGTTTGCCTGTCCCTCCTATATTTGTCGCTGAAAATAAAAGCGGAAGACTTGAGATAGTTGACGGGTCTCAGAGGATAAGAACTTTAAGCGCCTTCATTGAAGGAACTCTTGAGCTAACTGGGCTAGAAAAGGTAACAAAGCTGAATGGAATGCACTTCGCTGATTTTGATATATCCAGGAGAAGAAAGTTCAACAATACTACGATATCTGTATTTGTTCTTTCCGAAGCAGCTAATGAAGAAGTGAAAAATGACTTATTCGAAAGGATAAATAAAGGCAGTGATATTCTAAGGAATATGGAAACAAGAAAAGGGGTGTACAGAGGTAAATTCACAGATTTTATATATAATGAATGTGCTAAGAATGATAAATTTAAAAAAGCAGTGCATCTTTCTAAAAACGTCGAAAAAAGACAGGAGCATGAAGAGTTAATTCTTAGATTTTTTGCTTTGGTCGATCACTACCCTAAGTTCAATGCGTTTTCAAGAAGCGTTAGTAAGGCCCTTGATAATTATATGGGGGACAAACGCGACTCATTCACCGATCAGGAGAAGAAAGATAAAAGGGAAAAGTTTGAAAGAATGGTCAACTTTGTAAGTGATAACTTCAAATATGGATTCTCTAAGAAACAAGGACAAGATGTATCAAGAATACTTTTTGAGGCAATCTCGGTAGGGACTCACCTTGCACTGGAAGAAAAAAAACCTCTCATTTTGAAAAAACAAATTGAGGTTCAATATTTTTTCACCGATCGAGAGTTCAGCCGTGCAGCAACCGGGCAGTACAGGACTCACTCAACGGAAAACCTAAACAAAAGAATCGAATTTGTTAAGAATAGAATCATAGAGCTTTCAAAATGAATAGCGTAATGGCAGATTTTCAGGAAAGAAGTGACTCTGTTAAATCTCTATTATCTCATATAGAGTCGGTATCTTCTATAAATGGAAATGTAGATATAACTATCATTCTAAAGTCTGGTTTTTATGTCGCTCTATATAATAATATAGAGGCCACGATTTACTCCATTCTTGAAAGAGTTCACGAAGAATGTAATAAATGTCACTTTGTTGATTTGTCGCCAAAGATAAAAGATAAATTTTTACACTATCACTTTGGAAATGGCGATCTCAATATAAAAAGGAAGAGAAAGTTAGCTGAGGATTTTGCCTCATCCAACCTCACCTTTCCCTATTTAAGTGAATATCAAAAAGTTAAAACTGTTTTCTCTGGAAACTTGGACTGTTTTAAAATAAGAGAGGTATTTAAAAGTTATGGCATTATTGTAGGGAATGTAAAAGGTAATGCAGAACATATTTTATTAGTGAAAAACAAAAGAAACAAGATCGCGCACGGAGAGCAGTCCCTGTCGGAGGCTGGTTTGCAAGTTACAAATAAAAAACTAGGTGAGGTGCAAAAGTCAGTAAATGAAGCGCTGTTCGACTTTATTTCCTATGCCGATCTTTTTTTGAATCAGCGACAGTTCCTCGCTCAAACCTGAAAGTGAGGCTAAATAATCTATATGAGATAACAGCCCTCTTTAGTAGAGGGCTGTTTTTAGTAGTATTCACACACTAAAATTTTTTACAATTTTGCAGGCTTCGACAGACTTCAGAACAATAACAATTTTTTTATTCGGTAGAACGAGTTTGCGCATAGTGAACCCACAATCATATGTGATGGTTACATGTCGGCTGCGGTTGATTTTACGGGACGAAAATTCTTGCTCAGGATGCTATGTCCAACAACCTAACTTTTATAAAAAAGATAGTCGTAAAGACATTGATATTATTCATGGCAAGTCTGCTCTTGGCTCATTACAAATAACTATTAAGCATCCTTCCCACCACCTTGCCCTCCCCCCAACCCCATGCAACAATCGTAATAACATTTGTCATTACACAAGGGTTTGATTATGGGTAGTATCACCCTGCGCATCGACGATGAACTCAAAGCGCGTGCCTATACCGCGCTGCAAAAAATGGGCATCACGCCTTCTGAGGCGCTTCGCCTGATGCTGGAGTATATTGCTGAAAACGAGCGGCTGCCGTTTAAACAAACGTTGTTAAGTGATGAAGATGCCGCGCTCGTTGAAATCGTTAAGAAGCGCCTTCGCGATCCTGCGTCCGGGGTCTGAAGCTGGACGATCTCTGATGGTGTATCATGCAGAGGTTAACAATCGCGCCCTGAAGGCAGGGCAAAAGCGCGGACCGTTATGCCGCAGCGGAAGCGTAAAATTTTCAACAGGTAGACTATGGCTCGCGCAAAATTAAAATTCCGGCTGCATCGCGCCGTGATTGTCCTGATCTGTCTCGCCCTTCTGGTGGCGCTGATGCAGGGGGCCAGCTGGTTCAGCCAGAGCCACCAGCGGGCGCGCAATCCGCAGCTGGAGGAGCTGGCCCGCACACTGGCGCGTCAGGTGACGCTGAATCTCGCGCCGCTGATGCGCAGTGAAACGCCGGACGAAAAACGTATCGGCCAGATCCTGCGTCAGTTAACCGACGAAAGCCGCATTCTGGATGCGGGCGTCTATGACGAACAGGGCGATCTGGTGGTCCGCGCGGGCGAAAGCGTCGATGTGCGCGACCGGCTGGCGCTGGATGGCAAAAAAGCGGGCGGCTATTTTAACCAACAAATTGTCGAACCGGTGCCGGGTAAAAATGGCCCGCTGGGCTATCTGCGCCTGACGCTGGATACCCATACGCTGGCGACCGAAGCGAAACAGGTCGATAACACCACCAATATTTTACGCCTGATGCTGCTGCTCTCCCTCGCCATCGGCGTGGTGCTGACCCGCACCCTGTTGCAGGGCAAACGCACCCGCTGGCAGCAATCCCCCTTCCTGCTGACGGCCAGCAAGTCGGTGCCGGAAGAAGAAGAGCGTGATAAAAAGGAACCGTAACGGGACACCGTATAAAGGAGACTGGCTATGTCCACCCTGCGTTTATTGATTTCTGACTCTTACGACCCCTGGTTTAACCTGGCGGTGGAAGAGTGCATTTTCCGCCAGATGCCCGCCACGCAGCGCGTGCTGTTCCTGTGGCGCAATGCGGATACCGTGGTCATTGGCCGGGCGCAGAATCCGTGGAAAGAGTGTAATACCCGGCGCATGGAAGAGGACAACGTGCGTCTTGCCCGTCGCAGCAGCGGCGGTGGCGCGGTGTTTCACGATCTGGGCAATACCTGCTTTACCTTTATGGCGGGTAAGCCGGAATACGATAAAAGCATTTCCACGGCCATCGTCTTAAACGCGCTGCGATCCCTTGGCGCGACGGCGGAAGCCTCCGGGCGTAACGATCTGGTGGTGAAAACCCCGGATGGCGACCGTAAAGTGTCCGGCTCCGCCTACCGGGAGACGCCGGATCGTGGTTTTCATCACGGCACGCTGCTGCTGAATGCCGATCTCAGCCGCCTGGCGAACTACCTGAACCCGGACAAGAAAAAGCTCCAGGCCAAAGGGATCAACTCGGTGCGCGGGCGGGTGGCGAACCTTGTCGATCTGCTGCCCGGCATCACCCATGAGGCGATCTGCGAAGCCGTCACCCGCGCCTTTTTCGAGCACTACGGTGAAAGCGTGGAGGCGGAGATCATCTCCCCGGACAAGACGCCGGATCTGCCGAACTTCGCCGAAACCTTTGCCCGCCAGAGCAGCTGGGAGTGGAACTTTGGTCAGGCCCCGGCCTTCAGCCATTTACTGGACGAGCGCTTTACCTGGGGCGGCGTGGAGCTGCATTTCGATGTGGAAAAAGGCCATATCACCCGCACGCAGGTGTTCACCGACAGCCTGAACCCCGCGCCGTTAGAGGCGCTGGCGGCTCGTTTGCAGGGCTGCCTGTATCGTGCCGATGAGTTACAGCTGGCGTGTGACGCGCTGATTGCTGATTTCCCCGCTCATGAAGCCGAGCTGCGGGAAGTGGGCGCGTGGATCGCGCACACCGTGCGCTAATTCCTCTTACCTGCCGCCCTGCTCCGGGCGGTATGATTTCTCTCCCTGCATAATTCCCTTTTGCCTGTCTGCCAGTGGTCATAATGACCAGTTGTGCAGATTTTCTGTGCAGACTCCCACAACTCATCGTTATGTCGCGTGTTATTTATAGGTTGGCTGTTTAATTCCCATAATTACAGGAGTTGTTATGGCTTCCTATTATAAACACCATCGACACCGATTTATTATTTCGGAGCTTAAAAAACAGGGTCAGGTCAGCGTGGCGATACTGGCGAAAACGTTAATGGTCGCTGAACGGACGATACGACGGGATATTCATGAACTGGCAACAGCGGGTCGCGTTCGTGCGCGCTATGGCGGCGCCACTGTCATTAATCATCCTGAACATGATCTCTATTTAAATAATCACATCCCTCTCTACCGCAATATGAAAACAGAAAATAGTCATTCGTCTGTCACCCCCGATGAAAAAAGCGGAAAGGTATTTATTATCGGCTCTTTTAATACCGATCTGGTGTATCGGGTAAAGGATTTTCCGGCAGCGGGCGAAACCATTCAGACCCTAAGCAGTTGCTGTCTGCCAGGCGGAAAAGGCAGTAATCAGGCCATCGCCTGCGCTATGGCCAATGCCCGCACGCATTTTGCCGTCAAGCTGGGTGACGATGAGTACGCCCATAAAGCGCGGCTGTTTCTGCGCGGCTCGCCGCTGGCGCAGTTGACCTGTTTTGAGCAGCCGCAGTGCGCCACCGGCAGCGCGGTGGTGATGGTGTCAGAAACGACGGGCGACAACGCGATCATCATCAACCCTGGCGCGAACCAGACCTTTACCGCCAGTGAAATCAGCGCCTGCTACGGGGCGATTGCCGAAAGCGATGTTTTCCTGACCCAGATGGAGAATAACCCGGACGCCACCGCGCTGGCGCTGAAATATGCCTGCGATCAGGGCGTTACCACCATTCTTAACCCCGCGCCCTGGCGGGAAGAGGTGAACGATTTGATCCCCTGGGCCAGGGTGATCACTCCCAATCTGACGGAAGCCGCCGCCATTGCCGGTATGCCGCTGACGGACGAGCGGGCAATCCGCCTGGCGGCGGAAATCATTCATGCTCGCGGCGCGCGCGAGGTGCTGATCACCCTCGGCAGCGCGGGCTGCTGGCTGTTCGACGGCAAACGGCACCGCCGGTTTAAGGCCTTCCCGGTGGTTAACGTCGATACCTCCGGCGCAGGCGATGCCTTTAATGGCGCGCTCGCCGCCCGGCTGGCGGAAAAGCAGAGTCTGGAGGCAGCCATTATCTACGCCAGCGCGTTCGCGGCGCTGGCTGTAGAGCGGGAAGGCGCGGCGAATATGCCGGATCACCGCGCCGTCATGGAAAAACTCACCAGGATGTAACCCTTTTAATTATCGTAATAAAGGCGATTATATGGACATCAATAAACAACCGCAGGAAGTTTCCTTTCGGGAGCGCATCTGTTTTGGCCTGGGCGACGCAAGCGTAAATGTTTTTATGGGCGTCACCACCATGTTTTTATCCATTTATTATACCGACGTCTTTGGATTATCTCCGGCTTTTATCGGCGTATTGTTTTTAAGTATTCGTTTTGTCGATGCGATTACCGATCCCCTGGTCGGCGCATTAACCGATCGCTTCGTGGGGAAATTAGGGCGTTACCGTACGTGGATGAAATGGGCGGCGGTGCCTTATGCATTATCGTTACTGGCGGTATTCTGGGGCCCGGATTTACCCGGCCCGTGGGCGAAAATGGCCTACGCCACTATTACCTATCTGATTTTAATTCTCTGTAATACCTGTTTTAGCGTGCCCTATATTTCCCTTAACGGCGTGATCACCTCGAACCCGGCGGAAAGAATTGAAATCAACGGCATCCGCTTTTTCCTCGCCATCGGTTCGCGTCTGGTGATAAGTCTGTTGATCCCCACCCTGATGGCCTGCTTCGCCGACGCCCAGCAGTCCTACCGCGTCTCGATGCTGTGCATCTCGGTATTAACCCTGGTGCTGGCGCTTTTCTGTATTTACGGCACTAAAGAGCGGGTGACGCATATCGAAAGTCAGAACGCCGATTCTATTACCCGCCTGTCGCCCCGCCAGCAGTTAAGCGCCTTTTGGGAAAATGAGCAGGCGCGTCTGATCTGCCTGTTTCTGGCGAGCATTAATATCTGTTACACGCTACGTATGGCGGGCTTGGCGTACTACGTTAAATACTATTTGCAGCAGAGCGATTATTACCTGTCGCTGTTTCTGGTCGCCAGCTCGGTGGCGGGGATGATTTCACCGTCGATTTCGCTCTGGTTCGTGAAAAGGAAGCGCGTCACTATCCGTACCCTGCTTATCGCCTCCCAGGTGGTGCCCGGCATCCTGATGCTGCTCGGCGGGCTGGTAAACCGCGACGGCTGGATGGTAGCGCTGGCGCTCACCGCTGCCGTGACCTTTGTGGCGGAGTTTCAGTCGGCGATTGTCTGGTCGTCGCCGGGCAACTGCGCGGATTACGGGCGCATCAAGTATGGCAAGAACATTCGCGGCGTACTGAATGGCGCGCTGATGTTTTTTCTCAAGGCAGGCATGGCTATCGGCGGCGCATTAGTGGGCTTTATCCTGGCGGTGTATGGCTATGAAGCCGGTACGCCGGTCACCGCGCCGCAGATCCAGGGCTTTGTGTATATTGTCTGGACGCTCCCCGGAGTGATTTCCCTCGCCAATACCTGGTTTGCCCGTAAGTGGCTGCTGACCCCGGAGTATATGCAGCGGTTTATGACGCAGAGCCGCGCTTGATCCCCTACAACCCGTTTTAAGGAGTTTTTATGGAGACGTTTCGTGTACCGGTAAAAGGCAAATACCGGGTGGTGATCGACACCGACACCTTCAATGAAATCGACGATCAGTTCGCGGTGGTCCAGGCGTTATTGTCGCCGGATAAACTGACCGTCGAGGCGATATTCGCCGCCCCCTTTTGCAACGAACGCGCGGCGACGCCCGCGCAGGGTATGCAGTTTAGCTACGATGAGATCCTGCGTTTGCTGGAGCGGATGCATATCTCACCGGACAACCTCGCGTATCGCGGCGTCACCGACTATATAACGGCGCAGAAAATCCCCCGTCACGCCGACGCCGTTGAACGGCTAATCGCCCTTGCCAGAAGCGCCACGCCGCAGGAGCCGCTGTATGTGATCGCCATTGCCGCCATCAGTAACGTCGCCTCTGCCCTGCTGCTGGCCCCGGATATTATCAATAATATCGTGGTGGTCTGGCTGGGCGGCAATGCGCTGGACTGGCCGGAGCCGTGGGAGTTTAATCTGTCGCAGGATATTGCCGCCGCGCAGGTGCTGCTGGACAGCAAAGTGCCGCTGGTGCTGGTGCCGTGTAAAGGCGTGGTCACCCATTTGCGATCGACGCTGGCGGAAATCGAACGTTACGTTGAGCCGCACGGCGCTATCGGCGCGTTTCTGGCGTCACGCTTCCGACTGTACCACGACGATCATCTGGGCTGGTCGAAAGAGATCTGGGATATGGCGGCGGTGGGCTGGCTGCTGCATCCGGAGGCGATGCTATGCGAGGTGATCCCGGCCCCGGTGCTGGACGACAGCGGCGCATGGCGCAGCGGGCGCAACCGGCATCCGGTGCAGTATGTCCGCTATGTGGAGCGCGATATTATTCTGCGGGATTTCTTTATCCGGCTGGCGAAATGGGCGGAGCAGAACGGGTAAAAGCAGGGCAAAAAAAACGCCCCGCCCGCACTCAGATGCGCGGGCGGGGCGGACAGTCAAAGGATCTTACTCTTTATCGCCCAGCAGAACGGATTCCAGCGCGATTTTGATCATGTCGTTGAACGTGGTCTGACGCTCAGCGGCAGTGGTCTGCTCGTGGGTACGGATATGGTCGGACACGGTGCAGATGGTCAGCGCTTTCGCACCGAATTCCGCCGCCACGCCGTAGATACCCGCGGCTTCCATTTCCACGCCCAGAATGCCGTATTTTTCCATCACGTCGAACATGGACGGATCCGGCGTATAGAACAGGTCGGCAGAGAAAATGTTACCGACGCGCGCGTCAACGCCCAGCGCTTTGGCGGCGTCAACCGCGTTACGCACCATGTCGAAGTCCGCGATGGCCGCGAAGTCGTGATCTTTAAAACGCAGACGGTTCACTTTGGAATCGGTGCAGGCACCCATACCAATCACCACGTCACGCAGTTTTACGTCGGCACGTACCGCACCGCAGGAGCCGACGCGGATGATTTTCTTCACGCCGAAATCGGTGATCAGCTCTTTGGTGTAAATGGAGCAGGACGGGATACCCATGCCGTGACCCATTACGGAAATTTTGCGGCCTTTATAAGTGCCGGTGTAGCCCAGCATGCCGCGCACGTTGTTTACTTCACGCGCGTCTTCCAGGAAGGTTTCCGCGATGTGCTTGGCACGCAGCGGATCGCCCGGCATCAGTACAACGTCAGCGAAATCACCCATTTCTGCATTAATGTGTGGGGTAGCCATCTTTCATTCCTTTTTAAAATTTTGCCGGGTGGCGGCTGCGCCTTACCCGGCCTACAAAATCACAGCAATGACCTCAGAACATGGCTTTGCCATATTCCATATCGGACGTGCCAAAATATTTCGCCAGCGTCTGACCAATGTCCGCGAAAGTTTCACGGTGACCGAGCGAGCCAGGTTTCACTTTCGGGCCGTAAATCAGCACCGGAATGTGTTCGCGGGTGTGATCGGTGCCTTTCCAGGTCGGATCGCAGCCGTGGTCAGCGGTGAAGATAATAATGTCATCTTCACCCACCAGCTCCAGCAGCTCCGGCAGACGGCGGTCGAACAGCTCAAGCCCACCGGCATAGCCCGCCACATCGCGGCGATGGCCCCAGGTGGAGTCGAAATCGACAAAGTTGGTAAACACGATAGTGTTATCCCCTGCCTCTTTCATCTCCTGAACGGTGGCGTCAAACAGCGCATCCAGACCGGTCGCTTTCACTTTTTTGGTGATGCCGACGTGGGCGTAGATATCCGCGATTTTACCCACGGAAACCACCTGGCCGTTTTTCTCTTCAACCAGCTTTTTCAGGATGGTTGGCGCCGGTGGCTCTACCGCCAGGTCGTGACGGTTACCGGTACGCTGGAAGTTGCCCGGCTTGTCGCCGATAAACGGACGCGCGATCACGCGGCCAATGTTATAGCCGCCTTCGGTCAGCTCTTCACGGGCGATTTCGCACAGCTCATACAGCTTATCCAGGCCAAAGGTCTCTTCGTGACAGGCGATCTGGAACACTGAGTCGGCAGAAGTATAGAAAATCGGTTTCCCGGTTTTCATATGCTCTTCGCCGAGCTGGTCGAGGATCACCGTACCGGAGGAGTGGCAGTTACCGAGATAACCCGGCAGGTTTGCGCGTTCCACCAGCTTGTCGAGCAGCTCCTGCGGGAAGCTGTTGGTCTCGTTGCTGAAATAGCCCCAGTCGAACAGCACAGGCACACCGGCGATTTCCCAGTGGCCCGACGGCGTGTCTTTCCCGGAGGAGAGTTCATGCGCCCAGGCATACGCGCCGATCACTTCCGCGTTGCCATCCAGACCCGCCGCAATCTTGCCGGTGGAACCTTCGTGGGCTTTCGCCAGACCCAGACGGGTCAGGTTAGGCAGATTAAGCGGACCCTGACGACCCTGGTCAGCTTCACCTTTTGCGCAGGCTTCTGCGATGTGGCCAAGTGTGTCTGAACCTACGT
The DNA here is from genome assembly GCF_055804875.1 of Enterobacter sp. K510. NCBI lineage: Bacteria > Pseudomonadati > Pseudomonadota > Gammaproteobacteria > Enterobacterales > Enterobacteriaceae > Enterobacter > Enterobacter sp. K510. The sequence continues at coordinate 267,293 of NZ_JBNRLQ010000006.1, forward strand.
CGCCAAAGCGCTCCGCATCTTCAGTCGCACCGATGCCGAATGAGTCCAGCACCATTATAAATGCACGTTTCATAGTTTCTCCGTACCTTGCGCGCTGTAAAAAAGCGATCAGATCAGTATACCCGAACTCTTCCTGTAACGGGAAGCTCGCCGGGCGGTTATTCAGTAATTCTGCGATATACCACCGGGGTTTGGGCCGGTGCGCTGTCGTCGACGCGGATGGCGGCTTTCACCGCGCGGGCCGCTTCCTGCCAGCTGTTTTCGTCTCTGGCATGAATGACCGCCAGCGGACGCTGACCGTCCACGCTGTCGCCCAGACGGGCCATATCAGTAAAGCCGACGCTGTAATCAATGGCGTCAGAGGCCTGACGGCGACCGCCGCCCATCGATACCACCGCCATGCCGAGGGCGCGGGTGTCCATTTCCGACACATAACCTTCGGTATCAGCATATACCGCTTTGGTCAGCGTCGCCGTCGGCAGATATTTGTCGTAGTTTTCCACGAAGTCGGTCGGGCCTTTCTGGGCTGCAACCATACGACCAAAGATTTCCGCCGCTTTGCCGTTGTCGAGCACGTTTTGCAGCATGGCGCGGGCGCTGGCGTCATCTTTCGCCAGGTTGCCGGAGATCAGCATTTCCACGCACAGCGCGGTGGTCACTTCCAGCAGGCGCGGGTTGCGGTATTCGCCAGTGAGGAACTGCACGGCTTCGCGCACTTCCACGGCGTTACCGGCGCTGGAAGCCAGCACCTGGTTCATGTCCGTCAGCAGCGCGGTGGTGCGAACACCCGCACCGTTCGCCACGCCGACAATCGCCTGCGCCAGTTCCGCAGAGAGTTCGTAGGTTGGCATAAAGGCGCCGCTGCCGACCTTCACGTCCATCACCAGCGCATCCAGACCTTCCGCCAGTTTTTTGGCGAGGATCGAGGCGGTGATCAGCGGGATGGAGTCCACCGTGGCGGTAATGTCACGGGTGGCATAAAAACGTTTATCCGCCGGTGCCAGCGAGCTGGTCTGGCCGATGATCGCCACGCCCACGTCTTTGATGATCTCGCGGAAACGTTGATCGTTCGGGAAAATATCAAAGCCCGGAATGGCTTCCAGCTTGTCGAGGGTGCCGCCGGTATGCCCCAGGCCGCGCCCGGAAATCATCGGAATGTATCCGCCGCAGGCGGCGACCATCGGCCCCAGCATCAGCGAGGTGACATCGCCCACGCCGCCGGTGGAGTGTTTATCTACAATCGGGCCGTTAAGGTTGAGGCTTTTCCACTCCAGCACGCTGCCGGAATCACGCATCGCCATGGTGAGCGAGACGCGCTCTTCAATCGCCATGTCATGGAAGAAAATGGTCATTGCCAGCGCCGCAATCTGGCCTTCGGAAACGGTATTGTCACGAATGCCGTTAATAAAAAAGCGGATCTCTTCATCGCTTAATGCGATGCCGTCACGTTTTTTGCGGATAATTTCTTGAGCGAGAAACAAGGGAACCCCCTGAGGAAAACGAGTCGAAGGCCAGTCTGTAGGCCGGGTAAGCAACGCGCCACCCGGCGTTACGATGACATGCCGGGTGGCGGCGATGCCTTACCCGGCCTGTGGTCTGGCAAATAACAACTTAATACGCGCTTGCGCTTTTACCGTCGCCGTGGCCCAGCGCTTTCAGCAGGCTCGCCAGCAGGCTGGACGCGCCAAAACGGTAGTGACGGGAATCTGCCCAGTCAGCGCCAAACAGCTCGTCGGCGATAGCCAGGAACTGCGCGGCATCTTCAGCCGTACGTACGCCGCCCGCCGGTTTGAAGCCCACGGTTTTTTCCACGCCCATATCACGGATCACTTCCATCATAATGCGCGCGCTTTCCGGCGTGGCATTGACCGGCACCTTACCGGTGGAGGTTTTGATAAAGTCAGCGCCCGCTTTGATGGCGATTTCAGAGGCTTTACGGATCAGGGCTTCTTCTTTCAGCTCACCAGTTTCGATGATCACTTTAAGCAGCACGTTCGCTGCGGCACAGGCGTCTTTACAGGCTTTCACCAGATCGAAACCGACCTGCTCGTTACCGGCGATCAGCGCGCGGTACGGGAAAACCACGTCCACTTCATCCGCACCATAGGCGATGGCGGCGCGGGTTTCGGCCAGCGCGATCTCAATGTCGTCGTTACCGTGCGGGAAGTTAGTCACGGTGGCGATGCGCACGTCAGGCGTACCCTGCTCGTTCAGCGTCTTACGCGCAATCGGGATAAAGCGCGGATAGATGCAAACCGCGGCGGTGTTGCCAACCGGGGTTTTCGCCTGGTGACACAGCGCGATCACTTTCGCATCGGTGTCATCGTCGTTCAGGGTGGTCAGATCCATCAGTTTCAACGCGCGCAGGCTGCTTGCGGTTAAATCAGTCATAACATTCTCCGGTTAACATTTATTCCGGCGGGTGTGTGAGTATTCTAACATTCACCCGCCACGACACTTCGACATTCATCACAGTTAATGAAAACGACATTCACATTTGCATAACTGATATGAGATTCAGATCAACTTTTTCAGCACCAGGGCCAGGGTTTTTCCGCTGCGCACCCATCAGGATCAAAAGACGTGCATCCGGCATTTCTTACACTGCCCGCCTCACTCAAGGAACCCGAGGAAAGCCCATGCCCGCGTCTGCGCCCCAAACGATGCTGCAACGTTGCCAGCAAATTGTGACAAGCCCTGTACTCTCATCCGCACAAAAGCGACATTTTCTGGCGCTGGAGGCGGAAAACGCTCTGCCTTATCCCGCCTTACCCCAGGCCGCGCTTGCGGCGCTGGATGACGGCGTGATATGCGATATGTTCGAGGGCAACGCGCCTTACAAACCGCGCTATGTGCTGCCCGATTACGCGAAATTTCTGGCGCAGGGTTCGGAATGGCTGGAGCTGGAACCGGCAAAAGATTTCGACGATGCGCTGTCGATGCTCACCATTCTTTATCACCATGTGCCGTCGGTCACCTCAATGCCGGTGTTCCTCGGCCACCTCGATGCCCTGCTGCAACCTTATGTTAGAATTCTAACACAAGACGAAATCGATAGTCGCATAAAACGTTTCTGGCGCTATCTGGATCGCACCCTGCCGGATGCCTTTATGCATGCCAATATTGGCCCGCAGGATACGCCGGTCACCCGCGCCATTTTACGCGCTGACGCAGAGCTAAAGCAGGTTTCGCCGAATCTGACCTTTATTTATGATCCTGAAATCACCCCCGAGTCGCTGCTGCTGAAGGTGGCGGAAAACATCTGTGAGTGCAGTAAACCGCATATTTCCAACGGCCCGGTAAATGATAGAATTTTCACAAAAGGCGGCTACGGCATCGTTAGCTGTTACAACTCGCTGCCGCTGGCAGGGGGCGGCAGTACGCTGGTCAGGCTGAACCTGAAGGCCGTTGCCGAACGCAGCGCGTCAGTGGACGACTTTTTTAATCGCACGCTGGCGCACTACTGCGCACAGCAGATCGCCATTATTGATGCGCGCTGCGACTTCCTTTATCAGCAGTCCCGTTTCTTTGAGCATAGCTTCCTGGTAAAAGAGGGGCTGATCGATGCACAACGTTTTGTGCCGATGTTCGGTATCTACGGTCTTGCGGAAGCGGTGAACACGCTGTGTGAGAAAAGCGGCAGCGCGGGCCGTTACGGGCAGGACGAGGCGGCGAATCAACTGGCTTACCGCATCAGCGAATACCTGGCGGATTTTGTCGCCCGCACGCCGGTGAAGCACGGCTGGCAGCAGCGCGCCATGCTGCATGCGCAGTCCGGCATCAGCAGCGATACCCTCACCACGCCGGGGGCGCGCCTGCCGTACGGCGAAGAGCCGGATCCCATCACCCATTTGCAGACCGTCGCGCCTCATCATGCCTGGTATGCGGCGGGCATCAGCGACATTTTAACCCTCGACGAAACCATCAAACGCAACCCGCAGGCGGTGATGCAACTCTGTCTCGGGGCGTTTAGTCTCGGGATGAGGGAGTTCACCGCCAACGTCAGCGGCAACGACCTGGTGCGCGTTACCGGTTATATGGTGCGGCTGTCGGATCTGGAAAAATTCCGCGCAGAAGGATCGCGCACTAACACCACCTGGCTGGGTGAAGAAGCCGCGCGTAATACGCGCATGCTGGAACGTCAACCCCGCGTGGTCAGCCATGAACAGCAGATGCGCTTTAGTCAGTAAGCTGATCCCTTTCTCCTGCGTCGACGGGCCGGGCAGCCGGCTGGCGCTGTTTTTACAGGGCTGCTCCATGCGCTGTAAAAACTGCCATAACCCCTGGACCATGGGGCGCTGCAATCACTGCGGCGAGTGCGTGCCGCACTGCGCGCATCAGGCGCTGTCGATAGTAAACGGGCAGATAGCGTGGGATGAAGCCGTCTGTCAGCAGTGCGACACCTGCTTACGGCGCTGCCCGCAACGGGCGACGCCGATGGCGCAGCGCATGAGCGTGGCGGAGGTTATCGCGCAGATCAAAAAAGTGCGCGCATTTATCGGCGGTATTACCGTCAGCGGCGGCGAGGCCACCACGCAACTGCCCTTTTTACTGCAACTCTTTGCGGCCATAAAAGCCGATCCCACGCTCTCAGCGCTGAGCTGTCTGGTGGACAGCAACGGTCTGCTGAGTGAAACCGGCTGGCAAAAACTGCTGCCGTTGTTTGACGGGGCGATGATCGATCTGAAAGCCTGGGACAATTCCACCCACTGTCAGTTGACCGGGCGGGACAACGCGCGGGTGAAAGAGAGCATCCGCTGGCTGGCGGCGCGCGGCAAACTGGCCGAGCTACGGCTGCTGGTGATCCCCGGTCACAGCGATTTCCTGCAACACATTACAGAACTGAGCAATTTTATTGTCAGCCTCGGCGACGTCAGCGTGCGCCTGAACGCCTTTCATGCCCACGGTGTTTATGGCGAGGCGGCACAATGGCGCAGCGCCACCCCGGCGGATGTGGAACCGCTGGCGGCGGCGCTGCGGGAACGGGGCGTGGAGAAGATTATTCTGCCTGCGCTTTATCTGTAAAAAACAGACGGCGGGTGTTGGCAAATATCGTTTCGGCGATCGCTTCCGGTGCTTCCGGGCGCAGTTCGCACAGGGTGTCGAACACCAGCGCCACCCGCTCCGGGCGGTTGGGCTGGCCCTGAAAACCATTCAGCGGCATATCCGGCGCGTCGGTTTCCAGCAGCAGCGCCGACAACGGCAGTCGCGCCATCACGTCGCGGGTTTTACTGGCGCGCGGATAAGTAATGGTGCCGCCGACGCCGATGTAATAGCCCAGTTCAATAAATCGCTGTGCCTGTTGCAGGCTACCGGCAAAGCCGTGCACCACGCCAGTACGCGGCAGCGCGTGGCGCTTCAGGTGCATCGCCAGCTTATCGTGGGTGCGCCTGGAGTGCAGGATCACCGGAAAAGCATAGCGTTTCGCCAGCGCCAGCTGGGCGTCCAGGATCTGTTTCTGACGATCAAACTGCGGGTTGTCACGATACAAATCAAGGCCGATTTCGCCGATGGCGATCAGCCGTGGATCAGGGGCGGCAAGGTGCGCCTCCAGCTGTTGCAGGCAGCGATCGGTATGCTGCTCAATAACAATGGGATGCAGACCCAGCGCGGCATAAAGCGCGTCGTGCTCGCGGGCCAGCGTCAGCACGCGGGAGAAATTCGCCGCTTCCGTCGCCGGAACAATAATGGCCTGCACGCCTGCGTCGGCGGCACGGCTAATGCTGCTGGTTTCGTCGCCGGTAAACGGCGGGAAATCAAAGTGGCAGTGGGTGTCGATAAAACGGAAGGTCACGCCGTCCCCTCGCTGTTAAAGCTGGCGTCATCGTTAGCCTGGGGCGCATCCACCAGCGGCGTGGTGATGGCGTCGTTGGCGACCGCGGCGGGCGGCACCACGACGGTAGGCGGTACGGTGACGGCTGGCGGCGTCATAATGCGCGGGCCATGGCGCAACAACGGCGGCGTTTCCGCCAGTAGTTTACCCACCGTTGCCAGGAAATAGCGTCCACAGAGGCGGCCCAGTTTGTAGTCGTCCCGCAGCGCAGGCAGACGGCTGCCCAGCGCCATGCTTTTCAGCAGCCGCGGCGGGTAGATCTCAAAGATGCGCAGTTTTCCCGGCGGCTTTTCGATGAACTGCTGAATGGCGCGATAGCTGGTTTCATGATGCTGCACCAGCGCCATCAGCGGTTGCAGGCTGCTGTCGCCCAGCCAGCGCTCCATACGCTTAAACCATTGCGGGGTGTAGTACATCTGCGACGGCACGGTGCGGATCACCACAATCGTCTGCGCCCCCCGATTCGCCGCTTCCTGCACCGGGATCGCATCGCTGATGCCGCCATCCAGATAGTTAATGCCTTCCAGCATCACGCCGGGACGGTAAAAGCCGGGAATGGCGCTCGACGCGCGGATCAGATCCAGCCAGGTCTGGCTGGTGGGCGAAAAGTAGCCGGGCGTGAAGTCATCGCCGCGACAGGCGCACATGTAAAAGGATTTGCCGCTGTCGAACAGCCGGGCGGCGGTGTCCATGGCGAGCGGCATCTGGCTGGCGGTGGATTCAATCAGCCAGTCGAGATCGATAAGATTGCCGCCGCGCACGAAGCGCACCGGGTTAAAGAATTCCCGCGAGGTGGTGTAGCGCATAATGACTTTTCGCGCATAGCCAGGTTGGTTACACAGATACGCCGAGAGGTTTTGCGCCCCGGCGGAGGTGCCGAAGTACAGGTCAAAGGGGTTGAAATTTGCGCGCATGAATTCATCCAGCACGCCTGCTGTGAAAATGCCCCGTTGACCGCCGCCTTCACACACCAGCGCGAGTCGACCCGGGCGAAATGGACGTAACGCTAACGGTGCAATATTGCCGAGCGTTACCGGAATTCGCTGTCCCACCCTGTCACCCTGTTAAATTATTGTGTCTTACAAAGTAGCGCAATTTTAACGCCTCTGAAACAACGAAAGCCAGTCACGAGGACTGGCTTTGCGATGTATCGGGGTATGTCAAACTGCTATGGACGTCTGCGGCCCATGAACAGGCTGACCAGGAACAGAATGATACCAACAACAAATACGATTTTTGCTGCACCCGCTGCGGTACCTGCTAAACCACCGAAGCCCAGGGCGGCGGCGATTAACGCGATAACCAGAAATATAATGCCCCAACGAAACATATGACTCTCCTTTACCATAATTAATGTCGACCGCTGCTCGTGAGCGCTCAGGCTACTCACTGCGATTTTTTTCGGTATCCTGCCTGCAAGACCCGGCATCAACCGGGCAATGCATTACTTCGCTTTAAGGTCGTTCTTCACACTTTTCACACCATCGACCGCTTTGGCGATACTTTCCGCACGATCAATTTGTGCCTGGGAATCCACCGTACCGCTCAGCTGTACCACGCCATCCGTGGTTTCAACTTTCACTTTACGTGACGGGACGATGTCATCAGCCAACAGTTTGGCTTTCACTTCGCTGGTGGTCGCAGTATCGCCTGCGTACCCTTTAACGGATTCGGATTTGCCATCACGAACGTGGAGTTTGTCGCTTACAGAAGCTACGCCCTCAACCTGTTTGGCAACCTTAACCGCTTCTTCAGCCTGGGCCTGACTTTCGACGAAACCGCTCAGCGTTACGACCGCTTTATCCGTTTCCACCGAAATATCTGTACTCTTGATGCTCTCATGATCCACCAGTGCCGCTTTTACCTTGGCGGTAATGGCGCTGTCATCCATGAAGTTACCGACTTTATTCATAGAGCTATCGATTTTTTGCCCTGCGTCGCTTGCGGTGGATTTCGCTTTATCAGTGGCGCTGGTTTCTGCCAGTGCAGAACCGCTTGCCAGCACGGAACCCAGCATTACTGCCAGCAGAGTTTTAGAAATCTTCAGTCTTGTCATAGTCATCGATTTATTCCTTTCAGTTTGCCCGCACCCGGGCGTCAAGCGGCCCTACTGGCTGCTTCGTTGCTGTGGTGAAGCTCACCTAATGCAGATTTCAATGGCATCGGTCACATAATCATGATGTCCCGTGGCACACTGGCCTGCTCCAGTTATTAATATTATGGTTATCCGTTAAGCCAGGATGAAAGGTCAGTATTCACGCATTGAACAGTGCTTTCAGCCACCCCTTCGGTAACCACTTTGTTAAATATAGCTAACAAAATTAAAAGCGCTTGCGCGAAAGACTAAAAAATAAGCAACAAACTGAAAAAGCGGGGTAATTAAGAACATTCCGCAAGAGGCTAATAAGACAGGGAAAGTCATTGAGCGCGGCGGCTGCCGCGCTCTGAGGGCCGGGATTAGTGTTCGCGTGTTTTACGGAACTGAACGTCAGGATAACGTTCCTGGGTCAGGTTGAGGTTAACCATGGTCGGGGCGATATACGTCAGGTTGTCGCCACCGTCCAGCGCCAGCTGGATTTCGTTCTTCCGTTTGAATTCTTCAAACTTCTTCACGTCAGTGCTTTCAACCCAGCGCGCCGTGGCGACGTTTACGGATTCGTAGATCGCCTCCACGTTGTACTCGCTCTTCAGACGGGCAACCACCACGTCAAACTGCAACACACCCACCGCGCCCACGATCAGATCGTTGTTGGAGATCGGACGGAACACCTGCACCGCTCCTTCTTCAGAGAGCTGCACCAGCCCTTTCAGCAGCTGTTTCTGCTTCAGCGGATCGCGCAGGCGAATACGGCGGAACAGTTCAGGGGCAAAGTTCGGGATACCGGTGAACTTCATCATTTCGCCCTGGGTGAAGGTATCGCCAATCTGGATAGTGCCGTGGTTGTGCAGACCGATGATATCGCCGGGGAAGGCTTCTTCAACGTGCGAACGGTCGCCCGCCATAAAGGTCAGCGCATCGGAGATCACCACATCTTTACCGGTACGCACCTGGCGCAGCTTCATGCCTTTTTCATATTTTCCGGACACCACGCGCATAAAGGCGACGCGGTCGCGGTGCTTCGGATCCATGTTGGCCTGAATTTTAAACACGAAGCCGGAGAACTTCTCTTCCTTCGCTTCCACGGTGCGGGTATCGGTTTTACGCCACATCGGCGCAGGCGCCCAGTCCACCAGACCGTCGAGCATATGGTCTACGCCGAAGTTACCCAGCGCGGTACCGAAGAACACCGGGGTGATTTCACCGGCGAGGAACAGCTCCTGATCGAATTCGTTGGATGCGCCCTGCACCAGCTCCAGCTCGTCACGCAGCTGTTGCGCCAGGTCTTCGCCCACGGCGCTGTCCAGCTCCGGGTTGTTCAGCCCTTTAACAATGCGCACGTCCTGAATGGTGTGGCCTTTACCGGTCTGATACAGATAGGTTTCATCTTTATAAAGGTGGTAGACGCCTTTAAACAGCTTGCCGCAGCCAATTGGCCAGGTGATGGGCGCGCAGCCAATCTTCAGCTCGTTTTCCACTTCATCCAGCAGCTCCATCGGATCGCGGATGTCACGGTCAAGTTTGTTCATAAAGGTGAGGATCGGCGTATCGCGCAGACGGGTCACTTCCATCAGCTTACGGGTACGATCTTCAACGCCTTTTGCCGCATCGATTACCATCAGGCAGCAGTCCACCGCCGTCAGCGTGCGGTAGGTATCTTCGGAGAAGTCTTCGTGGCCGGGGGTATCCAGCAGGTTCACCAGGCAGTCGTGATACGGGAACTGCATCACGGAGGTGGTGATCGAGATCCCACGCTGCTTTTCCATTTCCATCCAGTCAGATTTCGCGTGCTGATTCGAGCCACGGCCTTTTACCGTACCAGCGGTCTGGATCGCCTGTCCGAACAGCAGCACCTTTTCGGTGATGGTGGTTTTACCGGCATCGGGGTGAGAAATAATGGCAAACGTGCGGCGCTTCGCCACCTCTTGTAAATAAGGAGACAACGTCATAATGATATTCTTCTTAGTCAATGCGCGGCGCAAAGCCACGCAGCATGAAATTCAAATTGCGGCTATTTTACCCATCAATAGAGGACAGACAATCAATGTTTACACAGCAGCTGCTCCAGTTCGCCAAGGGAGGTCACGGTCCAGGTGGGAGTCACACCGTCCGGTAATGCGCGCTGATGGGCGTTAAGCCAGCAGGTGGACAATCCGGCGTTCATGCCGCCCAGAATGTCCGACTCGGCGGTATCCCCCACCATTAATACCCGCTCACGCGCCGGGTTACCCGCCTGCGCCAGCGCATAATCAAAAATCTTCGGATGCGGCTTCGCCACGCCGATCTGCTCGGAAATCACCAGCAGATCGAAATAGTCCCGCAGTCCGGTACGCTCAAGGCGGATTTCCTGCAAAGCGGTAAAGCCATTGGTGATAATGCCCAGCTTCGCTTTACCTTTCAGCGATTTCAGCAGGGATACCGCGCCCGGCAGCGGTGTACAGATCTCCGCCATCGCGTTAAGAAAGGCGTCATTCAGATCCCCCGCCGGAACATTAAGCTTCGCCGCCCATCCTTCAAAACGCTGGTGTTGCAGCTGTAAGGCGGAAATCGCGCCGTTCTGGTATTCCACCCACAGCGGTTTATTAACGGCCTGATAATCCTGGAAATCGTCAGCGGTAAAGGTCACGCTATAGTCAAGAAACATCCGCTGTAAGCCGCCGAACGAATCAAAGGTAAACAGCGTTTCGTCGGCGTCAAAGAAAATCCAGTCCCAGTTCATTACATCACCTTACGTCTTGTTAAATCGGCAACGCCATAATGATTGCGTCTTCGCGGCCTGTTGCCGTCGGGTAGTAGTTACGCCGGACGGTGGCTTCGTTGAAGCCCAGGCTTTCATACAGCGCGATGGCGGCGGCGTTTGAAGCGCGCACTTCCAGCCACAGCGTCAGCACATCGCGTTTTTCCAGCTCGGCAATCAGATGCTGAAGCAGCATTTTGCCCAGCCCCTGGCGCTGAAAAGCGGGATCGACCGCAATGTTAAACAGCGTGGCTTCGTCGAGCACCACCTGCGTAATGGCAAATGCGGCCATGGTATCGCCCGCCATCAGCCGAAAATTGAGATAGCGATCGCCCTGATTGCTGGCGAAGGTTTTTTCACTCCACGGAAAGGCGTGCGCGCGGGTTTCGATCTGAAAAGCCGCTGCCAAATCAGTCGTGGTGAGGGAAGAAATCGTGTTCATGTTCGCAGATTTGTTGCCATAGGGCGGCGCGAGCCGCAGGGTTAACCCGTAATTCATCGAAGAGCGGGGACGTTACCTTCACGCCTTCAAGCGCCACGGTTTCGTCAGCGCCCAGCAGCCAGCAGTTACAGCGGCTGCCCGGTGGCAACATCGCGATCCGTTCCGGCGTAATTTGTAAAACCTGGTCGGGCGAGATGGTCAGCGCCCGCAGTACGTCGCTGATAAGCGGTTCGGTTAACGCCGGCAGCGCAGAGGACACCATCACCAGACGAATGTGCGCCGGCAGCGAAATCGCAATTTCGCCCTGCAACGCCGCGGGCCTGCGCAAAGCCCACTGGGTAATGCCCAGCTGCTGTAGTTGCCAGTCGCGTCGGGATGTCATAGCGGATCACTCCTGTCTGTCAGGCGCGCAAATATAGCAAATTCGTCGTATCTGCGCCAACAAACTACTATAATCGCCGCCTGAGTTTAATGAGGAGTGTTTAATGTCTGCGTTTACCCCGGCAAGTGAAGTCTTGCTGCGCCACAGTGATGATTTCGAAGAGAGCCGTATTCTGTTTGCCGGAGATATGCAGGATGACCTGCCTGCTCGCCTGGAGACGGCGGCAAGCCGTGCGCACACCCAGCAGTTCCATCACTGGCAGGTGCTGAGCCGTCAGATGGAAGATCGCGTGCGTTTCAGCCTCGTCGCCGACGCCTCTGACGTGGCGGACAGCGATACCCTGATCTACTACTGGCCGAAAAACAAGCCGGAAGCCCAGTTCCAGCTGATGAACATTTTGTCGCTGCTGCCGGTGGGCATCGATATTTTCGTGATTGGCGAAAACCGCAGCGGCGTGCGTAGCGCCGAGCAAATGCTGGAAGCATACTGCCCGCTGACCAAAGTTGACAGCGCCCGTCGCTGTGGCCTGTATCATGGTCGCCTGGAAAAACAGCCTGCTTTCGATGCCGAAAGCTTCTGGGATGAATACCCGCTGGACGATCTGACCATCAAGACCTTACCGGGCGTTTTCAGCCGCGACGGTCTGGATGTCGGCAGTAAACTGTTGCTCTCCACCCTGACGCCGCACACCAAAGGTAAAGTGCTGGACGTGGGCTGTGGCGCCGGCGTGTTATCCGTGGCACTGGCCAGCCATTCGCCAAAAGTGCGTCTGAGTCTGTGTGATGTGAGCGCTGCTGCGGTGGAAGCCAGCCGCGCGACACTGGCGGCAAACGGTATTGAAGGCGAAGTGTTCGCCAGTAACGTGTTCTCGGAAGTGACCGGGCGTTATGACATGATCATTTCTAACCCGCCGTTCCACGATGGTTTGCAGACCAGCCTTGAAGCCGCGCAAACCCTGATCCGCGGCGCGGTACGTCATCTGAACAGCGGCGGCGAGCTGCGTATTGTCGCCAACGCCTTCCTGCCTTATCCGCAGGCGCTGGACGAAACCTTTGGCTTCCACGAAGTAATCGCACAAACCGGTCGTTTTAAAGTTTACCGCACGGTTATGACGCGCCAGGCAAAACGCTAATTGCCAACGTGCCGTTTTTTGCAGCAAATGAAGAAACGGCACGCAATTAATTGTTGACGAAAATCCTAAAACATCTAGAATGCGCCTCCGTGGTTACGATACTTCAAGAGTATCGATGGTATGCGAAGGTGGCGGAATTGGTAGACGCGCTAGCTTCAGGTGTTAGTGTCCTTAGGATGTGGGGGTTCGAGTCCCCCCCCTCGCACCATAAATCACATGATATTGCTCGCACTGGGCGAAGGTGGCGGAATTGGTAGACGCGCTAGCTTCAGGTGTTAGTGTCCTCAGGATGTGGGGGTTCGAGTCCCCCCCCTCGCACCAACGAGGCAATATCAAAAAATAAGATAACTGTGCGAAGGTGGCGGAATTGGTAGACGCGCTAGCTTCAGGTGTTAGTGTCCTTAGGATGTGGGGGTTCGAGTCCCCCCCCTCGCACCAATTATCTTGTTTTCTTCTGTTTCTTCCCGCTGTTCTTCCTGCTTACATCATCCGCTTGAGATTCATCAGCAGCATCATCATCCCGCTGACCAGCGCAATGCCTGACGGCAACAGCACGAAGTGCCGTAACTGCTTGTGATAAAGCATCACTGGCGTCAATACCAGCCCCAGCACGATCAATACTCGCCATGCATTAAGAGAAAGATCGGCATACGCCAGTCCGGACACGATAATACCCGGCAATAAAAGACCCCATCCACTTCCCAGCGCCCGCTGCAACATGCTTTCGCCTCTCACACTGATAATGATAACCAATATCATATGATAAGTTTTCTCATTTGTCAGCGGGTATAATGAGGATTGCATGAACTTTACGCATCGCCTGATGACATACATTCACTAAGGTGATAAATTGCTCACCCAGAAAAAGCAGATAACAATTTTATAATATTTTCGCGATTAACTATTCCCCGCGTTATTTTTCGTTTTGGCAACCATTACATTTTAAATTGCAGATTAATAACGACTTTAAGTTTAAAGATGACAGCACACTCATGGCATTCCCTTTGTAACAAGAAATACCGTTTATCCCTGCGTTTGTTCTTGTTTCTCAATGCAGCTTCGGCGCTTTTTTCCTTTCTGCTTCCGCTCTATAACGCGCGGTCGCTGACGATCCCGCTGTGTCTGCTGTTTACTATCAGCGTGACGCTGCTGGCGTGGCACTGGCGCTTTCCGGCTAAGAAATTAAATGTGTCGCCGATCTCAGTTTTATTTGGCGCATTATGGGCGTGGCATGTCGCCATTAAATTTTCGCTGCTTGCCGATCCCGGCTCGCCTTATCTTCTGATTGCGTTAATTAGCGTGTTATTTATCGGCTCCATAGCTTTTTCCAATAATATCATCGCATTCACGTTGCACTCGTTGCCGGTATTTTTATGCTGCCTGTGGTTTAGCGAGGGTGAGAACATGGTGCGGATGATATTTTCCTTCGCCCTGCCGATGGCAGGTATTGCTATTCAGAACGTGATCCAGTCGCGCAATGATAAGTTTGCCCTTGATTTGATGTGTCGGTTGCTGGAAGAAAGAGAGACGCTGAATGATTTAAGCATGCTCGATCCGCTTACCGGCCTGTACAACCGTCGCGGTCTGCAAAACAAAATCGATAACCTGCTGGCGCTGGATAGCGGCGTTCGCTATGTCCTGCTGCTTGATATCGACCATTTCAAAGCCTACAACGATCACTATGGTCATATGATGGGTGATCAGGCGCTGATCCGCATGTCGGCGGCTATCCGCGATGCCGTGCGTTCGCGGGATATTGTCGCCCGTTTCGGCGGCGAAGAATTTATGATCCTGTTAAGCAATGTTGATCTGGAGCGGGCGCGCATGGCCGCCGAGCGCATTCGCCAGCAGGTTTACGATCTGAAAATTCCGCACATGTTTAACGAAAGCGTGGCGACCAACGTGACGGTCAGCATCGGCATCGCGCCGCTGACGGACACCAATATTGAAGCGGCGCTGGATCAGGCGGATAAGGCGCTTTATGAAGCCAAGCACCTGGGCCGCAACAATATCCTGTTCAGCGGCGAGCTAAAGGTCGCCTGAATCGCGATCGCCCTCCACTTTCCCGACAAAGATCTTGCGATCGGTTTTATCTATAGTTAGGATTGGCAATCATTATCATTTAGATTCCATTTCAGTTGCGCACTATGGCCTATCGCTTCGCTCCGATCACTGAAGATGCTGTCTGGCGTATCCCGCTTCGTCCTGAAACGGTATCGCTGGCCGATGCCCTGCGTGATGCGTTTGCCACGCACCGTGCGCACTTCCTGGATGTGATAAAACTTGATGAGGCTTATCCTCACCAGGCCATGACGCTGGCCGAATGGTCACAGCCGTCAACGCTTCAGTCGTTGCAGGCTATCTATGCCGATCACATCTACCGTAATCAGCCAACGCAACTGCGGGAAAATAAGCCGCTGCTGTCGTTATGGGCGCAGTGGTATCTGGGCCTGATGGTGCCGCCGCTGCTGCTGGCGCTGTTAACCCAGAAAACCGCGCCGGATGTTTCTCCGGAACATTTTCACGTTGAGTTCCATGAAACCGGACGTGCCGCCTGCTTCTGGATGGATGTGCATGCGGATCACGTCACCACCCGTCTTTCCGATCAGCAACGTATTGAGCGGCTGATTGTCCGGGCGATGGTGCCGGTGGTGCAGGCGCTGGAGTCGACCGGCGACATCAACGGCAAGCTTATCTGGAGCAACACCGGTTATCTGATCAACTGGTATCTCAACGAGATGAAACCCCTGCTCGGCGAGGAGCGCGTCGCGGCGCTGCGTCAGTTCTGCTTCTTTGAAAAACAGCTTTCTGATGGTCAGGATAATCCGTTATGGCGCACCGTGGTGCTGCGTGATGGGTTACTGGTGCGCCGCACCTGCTGCCAGCGCTACCGTCTTCCGGACGTGCAGCAGTGCGGTGATTGCACGCTGAAATAAAAAAGGGGCTTTCGCCCCTTCAGATTTCCTTGCCGGGTGGCGCTTCGCTTACCCGGCCTACAAAAACCATCCTCTTTTACGCCACCTGTTGACGCTCTTCCTCTGCACGCAATGCCTCTTCGGCTTCCTGCGCCAGCAACTGCTTCTCATACACTTTAAAGAACGGGTAATAGATGATGGCGGACACCACGGCCAGCACTACCACGAGGATCGCCGCACGGAAATCCCAGCCCAGCCCCCATGCCGCACCGATTGGCGCAGGCGCAGTCCAGGGCACCACGGAAATCACCCGGCCAATCAGATCCATTTTCATGGCGGCCCAGGCGATCACCGCATTCACCATAGGCGCAAGCAGGAACGGAATGAAGAATACCGGGTTCATCACGATAGGCGTGCCGAAGATCACCGGCTCGTTAATGTTAAAGAAGCTCGGCACCACGCTCAGTTTACCTATCGAACGCAGGTGCACTGAACGGCTGCGCAAATAGCACAGCACCAGCCCCATGGTGGCCCCGGAGCCGCCGATCACAATAAAGAAGGTCCAGAAAGCTTCCATAAAGATATGCGGCAAGGGCGCGCCCTGCGCCAGCGCGCTCTGGTTCATGCCAAGGTTAGTCAGCCAGAACATTTGCAGCATTCCGGAGACGATAGCCGCGCCATGGATCCCGGCAAACCACAGCAGATGCCCAATCAGCACCGCGAGCAGAATAGCCGGCAGTGAATCCGCCGCCGAGACCAGGGGTTTAAACAGCGACATGATGGCCTGCGGGATCAGCATATCGAACTGTGACTGGATAAACAGGCTCAGCGGATAGAGCGTTACCACCACCACCAGCACCGGGATCAGCAGGTCGAATGAGTTTTTGATCATCGGCGGCACCTGATCCGGCAGGCGGATACCAATGTTATGCGCCTTCAGAAAACGCATCATCTCTACGCAGTAGATAGCGACGAGGATCGCCGTAAAGATGCCGGTGCCTCCCAGACTGTCTACCGGCATCGCGCCTTTGGTTTTCGGGGCGGCGACCAGCAGGAATGCCATCAGCGACAGCATGGCGCACATGAAGGGATCAAGCTGATGCGATTTCACGTAGTGCTTGCCGAGGTTATAGGCGATTGCCGCACAGATGTAGATCGACATGATGCCCATGGTCATATCAAAGGGCGTCAGGATCTGCCCTTCGAACTGTTTGGCCATATCCAGCCAGGCGCGGGCAAAGCCTAATGTGGTATCCGGTGAAAACGGCGGATAGGCAAAGACCAGTAAAAACGAGCCGACGATCATAAAGGGCATGGCGGAAATAAAGCCATCACGGATCGCCATCACATGACGCTGGGAAGAAATTCGCCCGGCAATCGGGCTGACGTAATTTTCAACGAAGCGGAAAATCAGATTAAACGCAGCATGGTTATCAGACATAGCAGCTCTCCTGTCAGGCGAACAAGTTAAACGCAGCAGCGGTAAACAGCGAGCTGTGCGGCAATCCATTATGCGGGTTTACAACCATGCCGGGCGCAGGACCAGCATTAAAGCTCAGTAGGATACGTTTCATAGACGGCTCTTTTTATCTGAGACAGAGGAAGGGTAAAACGAGTATTAATCTCCGCCACGGACACTGCAACCGGTTACTGTAACCGGTTTCCGTGATTGTGAAGAGGATCGAGAAATCCGGCAGATCCGTTTGTGATTAATTAATATTTACAGCACACGAAGGCTTATGCCAGATTACTGCCAGTCGTTCCCAGGAGATAACAATGAGTCTGCATTCTGTGCGGGAGTTTTTTGCAAGCCAGGCCCCCGATATTGAAATTATTGAACTAAGTCAGAGTACTGCAACAGTGGCACTGGCCGCAGCGGCGCACAATGTTGAACCCGGACAAATTGCCAAAACGCTGTCGTTGAAAGTAAAAGATGAAGTGATCCTGATCGTGGCGAAAGGTGACGCCAGGCTGGATAACAAAAAGCTGAAATCCACCTTTGGCGCGAAAGCGCGCATGCTGAGCAGCGATGAAGTGGTGCTCACCACCGGGCATCCGGTTGGCGGCGTCTGCCCTTTCGGGCTGGAGAACCCGCTGGCCGTCTACTGCGATGTATCCCTTAAGCAGTATCAGGAAGTGCTGCCTGCCGCAGGCGCTACCCACAGCGCCGTGCGTATTTCACCGTCGCGCATGGCGCAACTTACGTCTGCCACCTGGGTGGATGTCTGTGAATAAAAGACTGCGCCAGAGTCTCGTCTGGCGCAGCTGTGCAGGTTGATAGCAAAATTCACGCAACCATATGGACCGCAGGCGGTTTTCGGTCAACCGAGATGTGCATCAGAATATCCGCCGCGTCCAGCAGTCCCGCATCCGAATGCACGCCCAGCTTGGTCATGGCGTTAAACTTGTGCGCGCGCACGGTTTTAATATTACGCGACAAATAGTGCGCGATCTCCGGCATCGAATACCCATAGGTCATGTAGTGCAGGATCGCGCGCTCCGTCGGACTCAGCCCATTATTTTTGCTGACGTACCAGTCGTTTATCACGTTTTGATTAAGCCGATGCGTATTGTTGAGCAGTATCGAAAGCTGCTCCTGTAACAGCCCAATCGCCAGCGTTTTGCTGATGATGCCATGCAGACTGGAAGGGGAAAGCAAACTCATCAGACGTACTTCGGTATCATCCTGCGCCAGCACAATTCGCTGAGCGGACGGATACCCTTTTGCAAGTTTTAGCAGACTCTTCAGGCAGTCAATACGCTCTGCCCGCAGTCCGGAAAGTGAAAATATGACAGAAAAAAAAGGCATCTTCAGCGCGGCCGCTTCAAACGATGGGTAATCTTTAAAAAAATGGAGCTTATACATACTTAAGGCTGAGGTGCTGAAAAGATGTGACAGCCCGATCTCACTCATTACACAACTTTCGATGACAGCAACATGCCGCTTTGCACATTTCTTTTCCATTCTGTTTGCTCTCCGTAGGCTGAAGCCAGATTCAGCTCTCTCATTCCCTGTGCACTGTTAATCCATGCGTACATTTCAGCATTGCTGCGCAGTGAAAGGCGGCGCATGGCGCTATTCTTTTGCGCACTCACGGTCTTATTACTCTTCTTGAGCAACATGGCGACCTGATTGATGCCCCAACCTTTTCCGATAAGCCGTAATACCCGGCGTTCAGACAGCGTCAGCAGTGCTGATTTTTCCTCTTCTTCGTCAAATTCACCTGGCTCCGGGGACAGCAGGCTTTGGCTGATCCGCTCGGCGCTGATGCTGCCTGCGCGAATGGCGTTCACCACGACCTCAATGGGATCAACCTGAGACAGTAAGGTACTTTCCGGGCGCAGCAGCATTTCTACCGCCAGCGGGTATAACGGACGCGGGACAATAAAAATCCAGTGAATATCAAGATACTGAGTCAATAACTTGTAGTACTGTTCGCAGAGATTTTTTGGATGACGAATGTCCCCTGACAAATCGGCAACCACTAAATCTGCGCGCCGCAATTGCAGTAACGTAAGCTCTTCTAATGCGCGGCAATACGAGAGTTCATATTCGGGAAAATGGTGGGCAATAATATTGCCAAGGCCATTTTGTATGATAGGTGCTTTACTAATAACGATTCCGAACTTACAACTTCCTGTAACCATAATTTATCCGTCTCCTTTTTTAAGTACAGAAACTCAGGAGAAAACATACGCTTTTAATAAGCGCTGATTTCATCCTTAACTTTTCTGACACTTTTCCCTGGATACTAACCGTAGCGTGCCACCTGGCACGTCTGTTCCTTCTGGAGAGATTAACCATGAGATTATTTCATCCTGCTCTCACCGCGCTAATATCGCATAAATTGTGAAAAATAAATAACCAGGGTGATGGTTAAAAAATACAAAAAAAATTAAGTAAAAATTAAATTATTCATTTAGTGAATATAAAAACGGTCAGGAGTAGCCGTCAGGCCACGTCCGCACTGCATCCGGTAAAAGATAAGAATTCTCAAAGATAATGAATAAATATTGATCTGCCCCCTGACCGGGCCATGGACGCTTCGTGCTAAAAATAGATTTTCCGCCTGGCCTTCAGGCGTTTTGGCGTTGACTACCAGGGCACGACATGCAAGCAGAGCAGGCGTCACAGCGGACCATCACGCGATTATGTATTCAGTGCGGTCTTTTTCTATTACAGCACGGTGCCGAAAGCGCGCTGGTAGAAGAATTATCCACGCGGCTTGGGCTGGCGCTGGGGATGGACAGCGTAGAAAGTTCGATTTCAGCCAATGCTATCGTGCTGACGACAATTAAAGACGGTGAATGTCTCACCTCGACGCGCAAGAACAGCGATCGCGGGATCAACATGCATGTGGTGACCGAGGTACAGCATATTGTCATCATGGCCGAGCATAAACTGCTCGATTATCGGGACGTTGAAAAGCGCTTCAATCATGTCAAGCCGCTGCGTTATCCGCGCTGGCTGATGGTGCTGATGGTCGGCCTCTCCTGCGCCTGCTTTTGCAGACTTAATAAAGGCGGATGGGACGGCGCGGTGGTGACGTTCTTCGCCAGCAGCATCGCCATGTATGTTCGCCTGACGCTGGCGCAGCGGCATATGCATCCGCAGATCAATTTCTGCATTACCGCTTTTGTGGCGACCACGGTCGCAGGTTTATTGCTGATGCTGCCCGCCTTCGCGCTTACCTCAACGGTATCAATGGCCGCCAGCGTGTTGTTGCTGGTGCCGGGCTTTCCGCTGATTAACGCCGTGGCGGATATGTTCAAAGGGCATATTAATACCGGACTGGCGCGCTGGGCGATCGCCAGCCTGCTGACCCTCGCCACCTGCGTGGGCGTGGTGATGGCAATGACAGTTTGGGGGCTGCGCGGATGGGCATAATCGATTTTCTGCTGGCGCTGATGCAGGACATGGCGCTGTCGGCCATTCCCGCCGTGGGTTTTGCCATGGTGTTTAACGTTCCGCACCGCGCCCTGCCCTGGTGCGCGCTACTGGGGGCGCTTGGTCACGGGTCGCGCATGACGATGGTCACCGCGGGCTTCAATATCGAATGGTCCACCTTTATGGCGTCGATGCTGGTTGGGGCCATTGGCATCCGCTGGTCGCGCTGGTATCTGGCGCACCCGAAAGTCTTTACCGTGGCGGCGGTGATCCCGATGTTTCCGGGCATTTCGGCCTATACCGCGATGATCTCAGCGGTAAAGATTGGGCATCTGGGCTACAGCGAGGATTTGATGATCCTGCTGCTGACCAATTTCCTCAAGGCCACTTCCATCGTGGCCGCCCTGTCGATTGGCCTGTCGGTACCCGGACTGTGGATCTACCGCAAGCGCCCGCGCGTTTGAAATTTGTTTTCTGCCGCTGCCGTGGTGATAATCCCCCTTTGCGTTTTGGCCTATAAGGAGTGAGCGTGGAGCACCATGGCAGTAATCCCTCAGAGAAAAGTGACGAAGCCAGTCTGAAAGATAAAATCTTTCACAGCGCCATTACGCTGTTTGCGGAATACGGGCTAAACGGCGCGCGCATGGAGCAGATCGCGGAAAAAGCGGGCACCACCAAACGCATGGTGGTCTATCACTTCAAAACCAAAGAAAACCTGTACTTACGCGTGCTTGAACACGTCTATACGGAAATTCGCGCCAGTGAAAAACGGCTGAACCTTGCCGGTATGCCGCCGGTGGAAGCCATGGTGCAGCTTGTTGAAAGCACCTTTGATTATCATGCCGCCCATCCGGATTTTATTCGCATCATCTGCATGGAAAACATGCAGCGGGGACGCTTCATGCAAGAGTCTGCGGTGCTGCGCACGGTAAACCGCAGCGCGCTGGATCTGCTGGAAGATATTTTGCAGCGCGGGCAGCGCAAACAGCTGTTTAATAAAACGGTCACTGCGCGCGACGTCCACCGCCTGATGAGCAGCTTCAGTTTTCACTTCGTGGCCAACAGTTATACCTTTACCCTGCTGTTTGAAGACGGGGCCGACAGCGCCGCCCAGGAAGCGCATTATCGCGCGATGGCGGTGCAGGTGGTGCTGCGTTATCTGTGCCCCTGACATGTCGCAAACAAATAACTTGCAATTAAATCGTGCACTATCTATATTCATCTCATGAAGACGAAGACCGCTCCATCCAGCCGCGTGCTGGAACTTGATAACCAGCTCTGTTTTGCGCTCTATTCTGCGAATCTGGCGCTCAACAAAGTGTACCGGCAACTGCTGACGCCCTTGCAGCTGACCTACCCGCAGTATCTGGTGATGCTGGTGTTATGGGAACGGGATGACGTTACGGTATCGGAGATAGGCGAGCGCCTGTTTCTGGATTCCGCCACGCTGACGCCGCTGCTTAAGCGTCTGGAGAGCGCCGGGCTGATTAGCCGTCAGCGCTCCCGCCAGGATGAGCGGCAGGTGGTGGTCACGCTGAGCGACAGCGGCCGGGCGTTGCAGGAACAGGCGCGGGATATTCCTGAACAGGTAGGCTGCGCCGCCGCCTGCGATACCGCCACGCTGACGTCGCTCAAGCTGGAGCTGGAAAAGTTACGCGAAAACTTACACCGCGCATAATGACTCATTCAGAGTGATTATGCTCGCAGATAAATAGCACGCTATTTTATAGCATACAAAAGGAACGCATTATGTCTCTCGAAAAAGTGATCTATACCGCTGTTGCCAAAGCTACCGGTGGCCGTGACGGCCGCGCAACCTCTTCTGACGGCGTACTTGATGTGAAACTGGGCGTGCCGAAAGAGATGGGCGGCGCAGGCGGTGATGCCACTAACCCGGAACAGCTGTTTGCAGCGGGCTACTCTGCCTGTTTCCTCGGCGCGATGAAATTTGTCAGCGCACGCGACAAAATCACCATGCCTAAAGACGCGTTCATTGAAGGCGAAGTGGGTATCAGGCCGCTGCCGACCGGTTTTGGTATCGAAGCCAAACTGAACATCCACCTGCCGGGTATGGATGCCAGCGAAGCGAAAAAACTGGTAGATGCAGCACACATCGTTTGCCCTTACTCCAACGCAACGCGCGGCAACATCGACGTTACGCTGAACATTATTTCCTGATTTATTACCCTCACCAGGGGGCTTTTCGGGAGGACAAGACGGCTGCCCGCTTGCGCAGCCGCCTCCTTTATCCTGTTGATTAGTCAACACTTAAGGCCGGGGAAACCCGGCTTTCTTTTCTGCACTGCTTTCCGGGCAGCGCTCTGTGCTACTATGTGCACATATCAGTTGCGGATCCCTTCGCAATGTCTGTACCAGTCAGTTTGAGATAGCACAATGTCCTCCAGAATCCTGTCCACGAACGTCATCGGCATCGATGATTTTACGCGCCAGCACGCCACCGTTCTGGCGCAAGCGCCGCACGGCACGGTGGCCGTGTTTGCCAATAATGCACCGGCTTTTTACGCGCTCACCCCTGCGCGGCTGGCGCAGTTGCTGGAACTGGAAGCCCGTCTGGAACGCCCGGCCAGCGATGTGGCGCTGGACGCACAGTTTTATGAAGAACCTGCGGCCGCGCCGGTGAGCGTGCCGATAGGGAAATTTGCCATGTATCCCGCCTGGCAGCCCGACGCGGATTTTCAGCGTCAGGCGGCGCTGTGGGGTATCGGCCTGACGCAGCCGGTTACGCCGGAAGAACTGGCGTCATTCGTGGCCTACTGGCAGGCGGAAGGCAAAGTCTTCCACCATATCCAGTGGCAGCAAAAGCTGGCGCGCAGCGTTCAGATGAGCCGTGCCAGCCAGGGCGCATCGCTCAGGCGTGATGTGAACACGGTGAGCGAGCCTGATAATCAAATTCCACCCGGTTTCAGAGGATGATGATGAAAAACGTCGGCGAACTGATGAAACGTCTGCAAAAGATGATGCCAGAGCATGTGAAACCCGCATTTAAAACGGGCGAAGAGCTGCTGGCGTGGCAAAAAGAGCAAGGTGAGATCCGCGCCGCTGCCCTTGCGCGTGAAAACCGCGCCATGAAAATGCAGCGCACCTTTAACCGCTCCGGCATCCGTCCTTTGCATCAGAACTGCTCGTTCGATAACTATAAAGTCGAGAACGAAGGCCAGATGAACGCCCTTGCCAAAGCGCGTCAGTACGTGGAAGCCTTCGACGGCAACATCGCCAGCTTTATCTTTTCCGGCAAGCCTGGCACCGGTAAAAATCACCTCGCGGCGGCTATCTGCAACGAACTGCTGCTGCGCGGCAAATCGGTGCTCATTATTACCGTGGCGGATATTATGTCGGCGATGAAAGACACCTTCAATAATCGCCAGATCAGCGAGGAGCAGTTGCTCAACGATCTGAGCAATGTCGATCTGCTGGTGATCGACGAGATCGGCATGCAGTCCGAATCGCGCTACGAAAAAGTGATCATCAATCAGATCGTCGATCGCCGCTCCTCCTCCAAACGCCCGACCGGGATGCTGACCAACAGCAATATGGACGAAATGACCAAACTGCTCGGCGAGCGCGTGATGGACAGGATGCGTCTGGGCAACAGCCTGTGGGTGATATTCAACTGGGAAAGCTACCGCAGCCGCGTCACCGGAAAAGAGTATTGAGAGCAATCTGAACCCGTAATGCGCGTCGGCCCTGTAATAATGGGCCGATCCTGCCCGTCAGGGCATTACCCAAGAGTACGCCAGATGAAATTAGCCCAACGTATGCTTTGCTGCGCCCTTGTCGGCAGCGCCCTTCTCTCCACCGCCGCCAGCGCCGCCTCCTGGCAGGAATCTCTCTCCAGCGCTGCCACGCAGCTCAGCCAGAACAATGACTCACAGCAGGGCGGCCTGTCGCTCTCGTCACTGGGCGGCTTACTTAACGGCGGCAACCAGGCGTTAAGCGCCGACAACATGAACAATGCCGCAGGCATTTTGCAGTATTGCGCCAAAAACAAGCTGGCGTCAGTCACGAATGCGGAAAACGTGAAAAATCAGGTGATGGAAAAACTGGGCCTGAGTACGCCCGCCGCGCAGCAGCAGGATACCAACTATCTTGATGGCCTCCAGGGACTGCTTAACACCAAAGAGGGTGAACAACTCAGCCTGAGTAATATCGGCAACTCCCCACTGGCGGAGAAAGTCAAAACCAAAGCCTGCGATATCGTACTGAAACAGGGGATAGGCTTCCTGTCCTGAGAGGCGTAAACGTCGCGTTCATGACAGACGCGACGTCGCCTGCCACTTTCCATCTTTGCCCGCCATTATTCCCGCCTCATTTAAAGATGCGACGCCCTTCAAATAGTCACACATCTAAACCAAATCTGAATCACTGCACGATTTAATGACACTAGAATTGCAGCAGTATGACATCCCATTTAAATTGTATCGCACAAAAATAACAGCAATGGCCAGCCGCGCGACTGGCGACTGATGAGGACAGGCTGTGTCGGAATTGCTTTCCCTTGCCCTTTTTCTTGCTTCCGTGGTGATTTACGCCTGGAAAGCAGGCCGCAATACGTGGTGGTTTACCGCCACGCTGATTGTGCTCGGCCTTTTTGTGGTTCTTAATATCACCCTCTACGCCAGCGATTACTTTACCGGTGACGGTATCAACGATGCGGTGCTCTACACGCTGACCAACAGCCTGACCGGCGCGGGCGTCAGTAAGTACATATTGCCCGGCGCGGGCCTGATCCTCGCGCTGATTGCAGT
Organism: Enterobacter sp. K510; assembly: GCF_055804875.1. Taxonomy (NCBI): domain Bacteria; kingdom Pseudomonadati; phylum Pseudomonadota; class Gammaproteobacteria; order Enterobacterales; family Enterobacteriaceae; genus Enterobacter; species Enterobacter sp. K510. The sequence goes on from NZ_JBNRLQ010000006.1 coordinate 292,486, forward strand.
GTTCAGCGCCCTCGGCTGGATTTTGCGCCGTCGCCGCCATATGCCCTTTCATTTTGGCTACAGCCTGCTGGCGCTGATGCTGGCGCTCGGCTCGGTGGATGCCAGCCCGGCGTTTCACCAGATCACCGAGCTGGTGAAATCCCAGTCGCGGGAAAGCTCGCCGGACTTCGACACCTGGTATAAAGTGCCCGCCAAAAGCATTCCGGATCCCAAACTCAACCTCGTCTATATCTACGGCGAGAGTCTTGAGCGCACTTATTTCGATAACGCCGCCTTCCCGAATCTGACGCCGGAGCTGGGGGCGATCAAAAATAACAGCATCGATTTTACCCATACCGCGCAGCTGCCCGGCACCGATTACACCATTGCCGGTATGGTGGCCTCCCAGTGCGGCATTCCGCTGTTCGCGCCTTTTGAAGGCAACGCCTCTGCATCTATGTCGAGCTTCTTCCCGCAGAATCTGTGTCTGGGGGATATCCTGAAAAACTCCGGCTATGAAAACCATTTCGTGCAGGGTGCGAATCTGCGTTTCGCCGGTAAAGACGTGTTCCTGAAATCCCACGGTTTCGATCATCTGGTGGGTGCGGAAGAGCTGAAAAGCCAGGTTGCCGATCCTGCTTACCGTAATGACTGGGGTTTTTACGACGACACCGTGCTGGATGAGGTGTGGAAAAAGTACGAAGAACTGTCCAAAAGCGGCAAACGTTTTTCGCTGTTCACCCTGACGGTGGACACCCATCATCCTGACGGTTTTATCTCGCGGACCTGCGATCGTAAACGCTATGAGATGGACGGCAAACTTAACCAGTCGTTCAGCGCGGTCACCTGTAGCCAGCAGCATATTGCGGCGCTGATCCAGAAAATCCAGGCCTCGCCCTGGTACAAGGACACGGTGATTGTGGTCTCGTCCGATCATCTGGCGATGAATAACACCGCCTGGAAATACCTCAGCAAGCAGGATCGCAACAACCTGTTCTTTGTGCTGCGTGGCGATAAACCGCAGCAGGACGTGTCCGGCCTCAAGCGCAACACCATGGATAACGGCGCGACTGTGCTGGATATTCTCGGCGGCGATAACTTTATCGGCCTCGGGCGCAGCAGCCTTTCCGGCCAGTCGCTGTCGGAATCCTTCCTGAATATGAAAGAGAAGGTGCTGTCCTGGAAGCCGGACATCATCCGGCTGTGGAACTTCCCGAAAGAGATGAAGGATTTCACCGTCGATACCGACAAAAAGATGATCGCCTTTTCCGGCAGCCATTTCCGCCTGCCGCTGCTGCTGCGTGTTTCCGATCAGCGCGTCGAGCCGCTGCCGGAGAGCGAATACTCCGCCCCGCTGCGCTTCCAGCTGGCGGATTTCGCGCCGCGGGATAATTTCGTCTGGGTCGATCAGTGCTACAAGATGGCGCAGCTGTGGGCGCCGCAGCTGGCGCTGTCCACCGACTGGTGCGTCTCCCAGGGACAGTTGGGCGGCGAGCAGCGCGTACAGCGCGTTGACCGCGCACAGTGGCAAGGCAAAACGGCCTTCAAAGAGACCATGATCGACACCCTGCGCTATAAGGCGAACGTCGATAAATTAAAAGTGGTGGATAACGATATTCGCTACAAAGCCGACAGCTTTGTGTTTAACGTCGCCGGCGCGCCGGAGGAAGTGAAGCAGTTCAGCGGTATTTCGCGTCCGGAATCCTGGGGACGCTGGTCTAACGCTCAGCTTGGTAAGGCGGTAAAAATCGAATACAAAGCGCCGCTGCCCGCGGAGTTTGAACTGGTGATCACCGCCAAAGCCTTTGGCCCAAACGCCGATCGCCCTATCCCGGTGCGCGTCGGTAACAGCGAACAGACGCTGACGCTCGGTCACGATCTTTCCACCACCACGCTGCGCTTCAGTAATCCGGCGCAGAGTAATACGCTGGAGATTATCCCGCCTGATCCGCAGTCCACGAACGAGGGCAATATTCTCGGTCATTCACCGCGTCAGCTGGGTATCGGGATGGTGGAAATTAAAATGGTGAAAGTCGGCGGGTAAATTTGGATGTGCCCGGCGGCGCGAAGCTTGCCGGGCCTACAATCAGCAAACCATCTGAACGTTAATGCCCGGCGGCGCGAAGCTTGCCGGGCCTACAATCAGCAAACCATTTGAACGTTAATGCCCGGCGGCGCGAAGCTTGCCGGGCCTACAATCAGCAAACCATTTGAACGTTAATGCCCGGCGGCGCAGGCTTGCCGGGCCTACAGAGGCGATCCTGTAGGCCCGGTAAGCGCAGCGCCACCGGGCAACTTACTGAATGTTAAAACGTTTCCCAGTTCTCATCTGTCGTCGCGACTTTACGCGTCAACACCGTCGGCGCCATGGTCTGCACCGGGGTGATGCCTGCTGAAGCCGGGCGTGCGACGCGACGGGTGCGGAACACCGCAACGGCCTGCGTCAGACGGCTCGCCTGCTCTTCCAGGGCAGCCGCCGCAGCGGCGGATTCTTCCACCAGCGAGGCGTTCTGCTGCGTCACACGATCCATTTCCGCCACCGCCAGACCTACCTGGTCGATACCGCGGCTCTGCTCATCAGAGGCAGAGGCGATTTCGCCCATGATGTCGGTCACACGGGTTACCGCGCTGACGATCTCATCCATGGTTTCACCGGCGCTTTCCACCAGCGTGGAGCCGATTTCAACGCGACCCACAGAGTCTTCGATCAGGCTCTTAATTTCACGCGCCGCCTGGGCACTACGCTGGGCGAGGTTACGCACTTCACCGGCCACCACCGCAAAACCACGGCCCTGTTCACCGGCACGTGCCGCTTCCACCGCGGCGTTCAGCGCCAGGATGTTGGTCTGGAAGGCAATGCCGTCGATCACGCTGATAATGTCAGCAATTTTCTGCGAACTGCCGGCGATGTCGCGCATGGTCTGCACCACGTTGTCCACCACCTTGCCGCCCTTCTGCGCGGTTTCTGACGCGCTGAGCGCCAGATGGCTCGCCTGACGGGCGTTTTCGGCGTTCTGCTTCACGGTAGCGGTCAGCTCTTCCATGCTGGCGGCAGTCTCTTCCAGGGAAGCGGCCTGCTGTTCAGTACGGGAGGAGAGATCGTTATTACCGGCGGAGATTTCGCTGGCGCCGCTGTAAATCGCGTCCGCGCCGCTGCGCACGTCGCCCACGGTACGTACCAGCTCGCTCTGCATGTGGCGCAGGCTGTCTGCCAGCTGCCCCATCTCGTTAGTGCCGTGTACGTTGATATCCTGTTCCAGATCGCCGCCCGCAATGTGACGGATGCTTTCCACCAGACGTTGCAGCGGAGCAATCAGCACGTTTTTAATGCCGAACCACACGGCAATAATCACCGCCAGCACCACGGTCAGCACGCTGATAATGATCCACACCGCCATGCTGTAGGAGCTGTCGTTATCGGCGACCGCCACGTCATACAGATGGTCGTTCTGCTCCAGATACTGCACATACTGCTTCTCGAAGCCATCCTGATAACCCTGGGTCGGCTGATCGAAGAACTCGGTGATTTTGCCTGCGCCCAGTAACTGGATCAGCTCGGCCAGCGCACCGTGATAGATGTCGTAGTTACGCTTCACTTCGGCGGCTGCGGCTTCGCTCTGGCGAGGATCGCGCGGCAGCGCCTGATACTCGTTCCAGCGCACTTCCGCCTGTTTCAGAGAAGCGGTCGCAATCTGCATCAGTTCCGCCACGGTCGCGCCGCTGCCGATGTTGTTCTGATCCATCATGTAGCGGATCCCGGCACGGTTCAGCGTGTTACGGGTCTGCAACAGCGCCACCCAGCTGCCGTTCAGCGTGGACTGCTGAGCGCGAATGGTTTGCAGAACGGTGAAGTTTTCTTTGTCATGCTTGAGGGCGTTAAAGAAGAGACCACCGGAGGTTAATTGTAAAAGGCCAAATAAACACAGTACCAGCAGTAAACTGGTCACAATTTTGATACGGTTTAACATGTTTTTCATTCCTTTGGACGAATAACACTTTGTCGGCCTGGATAAGAAAAACTTTACGGTAAATCGCATAAGCGGTAGTCGATGAGTGTGTAGCCCCCTTCCATGCAGTCGTCTAATTCAGCACGATATCCCGATAATTTTCATTAAGTTACGATGTAACAACAATTATCACACTATGGTTTTTCATCCTAAAAACCATGCATATAATGTGATTTTTTCGGGAGAACCCCATGATTGATCGCGATTACGACCATTTGACGACCTTGCTACATCTTTTTTTTGAACGGGAAGATATTCGCCAGAAGCTCAACATTATCGACCAGTATGATATCTCTGGCTGGGAAATCTGGATGCAGATTGAATTTGCTAACCTGCTGGTTTCTACCGGGCATGAGTGGTGGCGTGAACAGACGTTGGGGTGTGATTTACGTAAAAATCCGGTACGCAATAGTCTGCGCACCGATTTTCTGCTGCGAAAAAAAGGCTGGGCACTGGATACTTATATCGCGCTGGAAGTAAAACAGAACCGTGATCCCACAAGTTGTGTGAAAAATATGATTCGGGATTTGGAAAAGAGCGCGCGTATTAAACGTTCTGAAATCGATCTGCGCAGCTTCTGGACATTGGGCATTACTACGTTGATTGATCGCGAACGGCTCGACCAACTCATTGATCGTTATCTTAACGATAAGTATTACCAGACAAAATCACGTGACAGACACGTACTGCTGCAACCTATCGATAACACGCCATACTGCTTTATCGTTATTTAAAGTGCTTCCGTAGAAGCGTCTGCTGCCATACGCTTCTACGAAACGTAAATTTTCACGTGATCGCAATCACACATTTTCCGCCGCTCACAGCGGCTATTAACCGCTTACTCCTCACGCCGACCGCTCACCCCCGATTAACTACCGCTTAGCCAGATTACGCCCGTTTTTTGCGCACTCTTTGTCATGATCTGCCCGGCAAGCTGTCTCTTCAACTCACTACTTACACATTGACCTTTTCGGTCTTAAAGCCAGGTCTGATATGGATAATAAAAAGCTACTTAAGCACTTACCCTGGGCGATACTGGGGATCCTCGGTGCATTCTGTCTGGCGGTCGTCGCCTTACGGCGGGGGGAAAGCGTAAGCGCCCTGTGGATCGTCGTCGCTTCTGTTTCGGTTTACCTCGTGGCGTACCGCTACTACAGCCTCTACATCGCCCAGAAGGTGATGAAACTTGACCCGACGCGCGCCACGCCCGCGGTCATTAACAACGACGGCCTGAACTATGTGCCGACCAACCGTAACGTGCTGTTCGGACACCACTTTGCCGCCATCGCCGGGGCAGGCCCGCTGGTCGGCCCGGTGCTCGCCGCGCAAATGGGCTATCTGCCCGGCACCCTGTGGCTGCTGGCGGGCGTGGTGCTGGCCGGTGCGGTACAGGACTTTATGGTGCTGTTCATCTCCTCCCGCCGTAACGGCGCGTCTCTGGGCGAGATGATCAAAGAAGAAATGGGCCCGGTACCCGGCACCATTGCGCTGTTCGGCTGCTTCCTGATCATGATCATCATCCTCGCCGTGCTGGCGCTGATCGTGGTGAAAGCGCTGGCGGAATCGCCGTGGGGCGTCTTTACCGTCTGCTCAACGGTGCCTATCGCGCTCTTTATGGGCATTTACATGCGCTTCCTGCGTCCGGGTCGCGTGGGTGAAGTGTCGGTGATCGGTATCCTGCTGCTGGTGGCGTCGATTTATTTCGGCGGCGTGATTGCGCACGACCCTTACTGGGGCCCGGCGCTGACCTTCAAAGATACCACCATCACCTTTACGCTGATTGGCTACGCCTTTATCTCGGCGCTGCTGCCGGTATGGCTGATCCTCGCGCCGCGTGACTATCTGGCGACCTTCCTGAAAATCGGCGTTATCGTCGGTCTGGCTATCGGTATCGTGATCCTTAATCCGGAACTGAAAATGCCTGCCATGACCCAGTACATCGACGGTACCGGTCCGCTGTGGAAAGGCGCGCTCTTCCCGTTCCTGTTTATCACCATCGCCTGTGGCGCGGTATCCGGCTTCCATGCGCTGATCGCCTCCGGCACCACGCCGAAGCTGCTGGCCTGTGAAACCGATGCGCGCTTTATCGGTTATGGCGCGATGCTGATGGAATCCTTCGTCGCCATCATGGCGCTGGTGGCGGCGTCCATTATCGAGCCGGGCCTGTACTTTGCCATGAACACCCCACCTGCCGGTCTGGGCATCGTGATGCCGAACCTGCATGAGTTGGGTGGCGAAAACGGCCCGCTGATCATGGCGCAGCTGAAAGATGTCACCGCGCACGCGGCGGCCACCGTCAGTTCCTGGGGCTTTGTGATTTCCCCTGAGCAGATCCTGCAAACCGCGAAAGACATCGGCGAGCCGTCCGTGCTCAACCGTGCCGGTGGCGCGCCGACGCTGGCGGTGGGGATTGCGCATGTGTTCCACAAGATCCTGCCGTGGGCTGACATGGGCTTCTGGTACCACTTCGGCATTCTGTTTGAGGCGCTGTTCATTCTGACCGCGCTGGATGCGGGTACCCGTTCCGGCCGCTTTATGTTGCAGGATCTGCTGGGTAACTTCGTGCCTTTCCTGAAAAAAACCGATTCGCTGGTGGCCGGTATTATCGGTACGGCGGGCTGCGTGGGACTGTGGGGCTACCTGCTGTATCAGGGCGTGGTCGATCCATTGGGCGGCGTGAAGAGCCTGTGGCCGCTGTTCGGCATCTCCAACCAGATGCTGGCCGCCGTGGCGCTGGTGCTGGGTACGGTGGTGCTGGTGAAAATGCAGCGCACTAAATACATCTGGGTGACGGTGGTTCCGGCGGTGTGGCTGCTGATCTGCACCACCTGGGCGCTCGGCCTGAAGCTGTTCAGCGACAATCCGCAGATGGAAGGCTTCTTCTACATGGCCAGCCAGTACAAAGCGCGTATTGCCGCCGGCGGCGAGCTGACCGCGCAGGAAGTGGCGAACATGAACCACATCGTGGTGAACAACTACACCAACGCAGGCCTGAGCATTCTGTTCCTGGTGGTGGTGTACAGCATCATTTTCTACGGTTTCAAAACCTGGATGAAAGCCCGCAACAGCACGGTACGCACGGATAAAGAAACGCCGTACGTGCCGGTGCCGGAAGGCGGCGTGAAAACCTCCTCGCATCACTAAGTAGCCTGGCGGGTGGCGCTGCGCTGACCCGCCCTACAAAATACTTCAGGTCCGGCACGCGTAGCGCCGCCGGGCTTTTTCTTATCGGGATGGAAAATGTTTGGTAACTTAGGCGAAGCAAAAAAGTATCTCGGCCAGGCCGCGCGTATGCTGATTGGGATCCCTGATTACGACAACTATGTCGAACATATGAAAACCAATCACCCGGACAAGCCCTGTATGACCTATAACGAGTTCTTCCGTGAACGTCAGGAAGCACGCTATGGCAGCGGCGGAAGCAGCTGCTGTTAAGAAGGAAACCTCATGACCCCGATTGCCGTCACCCTTCTCACCGGTTTTCTTGGCGCAGGAAAAACCACCCTGCTGCGCCATATCCTCAATGAACAGCACGGTTATAAAATTGCCGTCATTGAAAATGAGTTCGGGGAAGTCTCCGTCGATACTCAGCTGATCGGCGATCGCGCCACGCAGATCAAAACCCTGACCAACGGCTGTATCTGCTGTAGTCGTTCTAATGAATTACAGGACGCGCTGCTGGATCTGCTCGACAGCCTCGACAAAGGCGACATCGAATTTGACCGTCTGGTGATCGAATGCACCGGCATGGCCGATCCCGGTCCGATTATTCAGACCTTCTTCAATCATGAAATTATCTGCCAGCGCTACCTGCTGGACGGCGTGATCGCGCTGGTGGACGCGGTGCATGCCGATGAGCAGATGAACCAGTTCACCCTGGCCCAGTCGCAGGTGGGCTATGCCGACCGCATTCTGCTCACCAAAACCGATATTGCAGGCGAGGCCGAACCGCTGCGCGAACGGCTGACGCGCATCAACGCCCGCGCGCCCATCTACACCGTGATCCACGGCGAAACCGATTTGGCGCTGCTGTTTAACACCAGCGGCTTTATGCTGGAAGAAACCATCGTCCCGGCGAAGCCGCGCTTCCACTTTATGGGCGATAAACAGAATGATATTGCGTCTATTGTGGTGGAGATGGATTACCCGGTGGACATCAGCGAAGTGTCGCGGGTGATGGAAAACCTGTTGCTGAGCTTCGCGGAAAAGCTGCTGCGCTACAAAGGGATGCTGTGGATCGACGGCGAGCCAAACCGCCTGCTGTTCCAGGGCGTGCAGCGCCTGTACAGCGCCGACTGGGACCGTCCGTGGGGCGACGAGCCACCGCACAGCCAGCTGGTGTTTATCGGGGTACAGTTGCCGGAAGACGAGATCAGAGCGGCCTTTGCGGGGCTGAAGAAATAATCCAGGCCGGATAAGGCGCAGCCGCCATCCGGCATAACGTTAATCCTGATAACACTCCACCAGAAACTCCATCATTTCGGTGGCATCTTTACTGTGATAAAAACGCACCATTCGGGCGTTAAATTCCAGCGCACGGGCAGCGGGGATGCTGATGGGATTGAAGCCGTGCAGCATCAACCAGCCATTCATCATATGACGACTGGTGCGTTTATTACCGTCAAAGAAAAACTGGAAATAAGCGCCAAAAAGGAACATGGCCAGCGCGCCTTCAAAAGGCGGCAGGGTTTTGATCTGGCGGGCACCTTCTGAAAATATCCGGTTAAGTTCCGGAGCGCCGGCTGCCGTTGCGGGCGGAAAATGCGTACCCAGTTCCCCCAGGTGAACGCGGGCCTGATAATGCACCTCATCCCCTTCGCCCCGGAAAACGCCCCATTCCAGCGCTTCGTTACGGGCAATAATACTGTGCAGCAGCGTGAAGGTTTTTTTATCGAGATCAAACCGCCCGGTCTGCACCAGCTCAATCAGCTTTTTGCTGCTGTCAGCAAGGTTTAACACCTGTTCGGTATCACTGACTTTATGGCCGCCGACGGTAACGCCATCCAGCAGGGTTTTAACTTCAACATAGGTATAGGGGTTATTTTCCAGCTGTGCCGCGTCCCACACAAAACCTGCCATATGGGTTTTAAAGGTAAATAACGCCACGCGGGTACCCACGTTTTTAACCTCCGGGATCACGCTTGCGTCCCAGGTCAGCCCCAGCAGTTCAGTCGACATCGCTCTTTCCCGTATCATTCTTGATGCTGGTTATTATTTCACAGTTTTAGCACATCGCTAATATGACGTTTGAATCTGGGGAATAAGAGGCTTAAAGCGGAAGGAGGTTGGCCCTCCCCTGCGGGAGGGCCATGATGCTAATCAGTAATTACTTACTCACCACCACCAGCTTCTGGTTCACAAACTCCTTGATCCCCAGATCCGACAGCTCGCGGCCAAAGCCGGAGCGCTTCACGCCGCCGAACGGCAGTTCAGGCGCGGTGTCGGTCAGCGAGTTGATGTAAACCATCCCGGTTTCGATACGCGAGGCGAGGCCTTTGGCCCGCTCGATGTTCTGGCTGAAGATCGCGCCGCCCAGACCGTAGTGGGAATCGTTCGCCAGCTTCACCGCTTCATCATCATTTTTCACCACATAGATCTGCGCCACCGGGCCGAAGAACTCTTCAAAGTACGCCGGGTTATCGCGGGTGATGTTGGTGAGAATGGTCGGTTCAAAGAAGTTACCTTTGTGGTCGACTGGCTTACCGCCATAGTGCAGCGTCGCGCCATTTTTCACCGCCTCTTCCACCTGTTTGGTCAGGGTTTCGACGGCATCTTTCGAGGATAGCGGGCCAAGGGTAGTGCTTTCATCCAGCGGATCGCCCATCTTCACCTGACGGAACGCCTCGGTATATTTTTCAAGGAACTTATCCGCCACCGCCTCATGGATGATAAAGCGTTTCGCCGCGGTACAGACCTGCCCGGCGTTCTGCAACCGCGCCATGACACCCACTTTCACCGCTTTTTCCATATCGGCGTCGTCGAGCACCACGAACACGTCGTTACCGCCCAGCTCCAGCGTCGATTTTTTCAGTTTCTTCGCCGCCTGCGCAGCGACGATGCCACCGGCTTTTTCTGAACCGGTCAGCGCTACGCCCTGCACACGGTCATCGGCGATAATGTTTGATACCTGATCGGATGAAATAAACAGGTTGGTGTACGCCCCTTCCGGCGCGCCCGCTTCACGCACCAGATGCGCAAAGGCTTCGGCACAGTGCGGCACAATACTCGCATGTTTTACCAGCACCGGGTTACCGGCGGCGAGGTTTGGCGCCAGCACACGCATCAGCTGATAATAAGGGAAGTTCCACGGCTCCACCGCCAGCAGTACGCCAATCGGGTGATGCTCAACCCAGGCGTCGCCCAGATCGGAGTCATATTTCACCGGCGCAAGGAAGGTTTTGGCGTTATCCGCGTAATAGCGGGCAATTTTCGCGCACAGCGCCACTTCGCCACGGCTTTGTTCAATCAGCTTACCCATGTCCTGGGTGGCAATTTTTGCCAGTTCTTCCTGCTGCTCTTCCATCAGATCGGCCAGGCGGTGCAGGATCGGCAGCCGCTGATCAATATCCCCTTTCGCCCAGTCGGAGTGATAAAGCGCATCGGCTTTTTGCAGCGCGCTTTCGACGTCGGCATCGCTGTGGGGCGGATACTCTTTTACAAGCTCGTTGGTAAAAGGATTCATTGTCTGGTACGCCATATCAAATACCTCCTGATGGGCAGTAAAAAATGCTATCTGGGTTATTAATGGTAGACGCAACGACTACTATTAAGCGTAAAGTTTCGTATAAACCTATGATTTTTCATTTCTGTATGGCGTTTTACGTGGCTTACCTTCTACCTTTATTACTTTGAAAAATGGCAGAAAACAGAGGAGGCATCATGTCGCAATCAGCGGTTCGTGGAATGGATCACATCGGGATCACCGTCCCGGATATAGAACAGGCGACAGCCTTTTTCTGCGCCGCGCTGGGGGCTGAAGTGATATACACCTCCGTCGCGCCAGGGGATGAGGTCGATCAGGAGGCGCAGCAGAAAACGCTGCGTTTAACGCCCGGCACGCAGGTGAAAGCGGTGCGTATGCTGAAACTGCATCACGGTCCCGGCATTGAGCTGTTTGAAATGCACGGCGACGATCAACGGGAGCCGCCCCGGGCGAATGACTATGGTCTGCAACATTTTGCCGTGTATGTGGATGACATCGAGGCGGCCATTAAAAGCTTCGAACAGGCGGGCGGCGCAATGTTCACCGGGCCGAAAGCGCTGAGCTTTCCCCCCGAGCGCGGCGACGGCAACGCCTTTTGCTATGGCCGTACGCCCTGGGGCGGCATTATCGAAATGATCACCCGCCCCTCGCCGATGCCCTATGAACAGCACACTGCGCTTCGCCGCTGGCAGCCCTGATTCAGTAGGCGCTATCGAGCTTTTCTTCACGCAGCCATGGATGGCTTCGCAAATAAGCATAAACTGCTGGTCCCGGCTCCAGCGGCTCATATCCGTAAATGTCATCAAGTGTTTTCAGGGTTTCCCGGAGTAACGGCGTCCGGCAGGACTGACGCACGGTTTCGGATCCCGTCCAGATTTCATACTGTAACTGGGCAATGATCAATAACGTAGGCCGCCACCAGTCATAGGCGAAGTTAACCTGTTTGATCACCGAGTGCGCGGCCTGACGCTGCGCCAGCATTGAAAAAAAGTTAAGTATGTTATCGAGGTGAAGGCGGGCAGCACGATCCACATCCGCCAGTTCTTTGTCAGACGCCGTTGCCAGCTCTGGCCGGAATTGCGTGTAAATCTGCCGTGCCTTTTCTGGAAAAGGCAAACGCCCGACCGGGAATAGTCGGCTCGTTAAAAACATGCCGTAAGGCTTATGTCTCACGGCAATTAACAGGCATAAAAACGCGTCGTTTTTGACGGCCTGAAAACTGTCCGAGGTAAAGGTATTGAACAGTTCAAATACGCTTCGTTCGATGCTATCGATATTGCTGCGGCGTGTTTGTTCAATCTGTAATACCAGTGTGGTGACCAGCCCGGCAAAAGCCAGCGCACTGACCAGCACATTAAAAATATTATAAAAACTGATGGTCGGCTCGCCGATGCTGTAGCGTGAAAACAGTAGCGACATCGGAAAAATCAACACCCAGCACAACAGGATGACGCTGGCGATGAGCAGGACTCTTTTTTTCATCTTTTTAACTCTCCGTTTCATAAAAAGACGATACCTGTAATGCCGCGTTTTTTCAGCACGATTTTATTTCGACAGAAATGTGAGAGAATTTAATCTGTTGGATACGGTCAGGAGATCTATTCTTAAACCATGGATAAACTCGCTGAACTTAAACGCGCCAAGCGTCTGGCGCTGTCGCTACTGCTGATTGCAGCGGCGACTTTTGTGACGACCCTGTTTCTGCCGCCCTCGATCTGGGTCAGCGGCGTAAAGGCGGTGGCCGAAGCGGCGATGGTCGGCGCGCTGGCGGACTGGTTCGCGGTGGTGGCGCTGTTTCGCCGCGTCCCGCTGCCGTTCATTTCCCGCCATACGGCGATCATCCCGCGCAATAAAGACCGCATCGGCGAAAATCTCGGGGTTTTCGTGCAGGAAAAATTTCTCGATACCCAGTCGCTTATTGATCTGATCCGGCGTCACGAACCGGCTTTGATCATCGGTAACTGGTTCAGTAAACCGGAAAATGCCGCGCGCATTGGGCAGAACCTTTTGCAGGTGATGAGCGGCTTTCTCGATTTGACTGATGACTCGCGCATTCAGCAGTTGCTCAAACGCGCAGTACATAAGGCCATCGATAAGGTGGATCTCAGCGGCACCTCCGCGCTGGTACTGGAAAGCCTGACCAAAAACAATCGTCATCAGGCGCTGCTGGACGCGCTTATTGCGCAGCTGGTCACGCTGTTAGGCCGCGAGAGCACCCGTACCTTTATCGCCGCGCAGATCGTGCGCTGGCTCAAAACCGAACATCCGAACAAAGCGCGGCTGCTACCGACGGAATGGCTCGGCGAGCACAGCGCCGAACTGGTCACCAGCGCGGTGAATTCCCTGCTGGCAGACATCAGCGCCGATCAGGCGCACCAGATCCGCCTTGCCTTTGATCGTGCCACGGTACGGCTGATCGAGCGGCTGAAAACGGATCCGGAAATGGCGGCAAAAGCCGAAAGTACCAAAACCTATCTGAAAGAGGATGAGGCCTTTAACCGCTATCTGGGGGAACTGTGGGGCGATCTGCGCGGCTGGCTGAAAGCGGATATGCAAAGTGACGACTCCCGCGTTAAACAGCGCATCACCGAAGCCGGGCTGTGGTTTGGCGAAACCCTTGTCGCCGACAGCGCCCTGCGCGCGTCGCTGAATCAGCACCTGGAGCAGGCCGCGCGCAGCGTTGCGCCGGAGTTCGCCCGCTTCCTCACCGGGCATATCAGCGACACGGTAAAAAGCTGGGACGCGAAAGATATGTCGCAGCAGATCGAACTGAACATCGGCAAGGACTTGCAGTTTATCCGCGTCAACGGCACGCTGGTCGGCGGCACTATCGGGCTGATTTTATTCCTGCTGTCACAGCTTCCGGCGCTGTTTTCACGCTTCTCTTTCAGCCTGTAACGCGCCTTGTCACACTCCGGCCTGCGGCGGATCGATCACGTAACGGGTCGCCTCAAAGCGATTGAGGATCAGGTGCACCAGAAAGACCATGGTCAGGGTGACCAGCAGTGAGACGGTTACCGAGGCAATGCGGTACACGTCGCTGAACACCAGATCCTGATTCGGATGCATGTTCTGTCCGAACATAATGCCGAGGGTGGTGACGCTGGCAAAGCCCACGCCCGCTCCGACTTTTTCCATGGTGTGCAGGCGCGCGCCGAAGGCCATGCCGAGACCAATCAGCGGCATCATCAATAACATATGGCTGCTGTGATCGTAGAGCACCAGCTGCACCACCATCACATACATACAGCCCAGCACCACGCCGACGATACGCCACAGCGAACTTAACACCGCGCCGCGATAATGCATCGGGAAGAGTGACAAAATCCCCGCCATCAGCGCCGACAGCGAATCGCTCAGATTACAGACCTGGAAGACGATAAAAATCATCGTCGCCACCGTGCCGGACAACAGCGATTCGTGCCGCACGCGGGCGGCGTTTTTCTCGATCAGCGGCGGGCGCGTGCGCGGTTCGACATCCGGGATCAGGTAGTGCAGCACCGCGCTCAGGCACACCGCCATTACGCTGGCCTCCATATTGGAGAACAGCAGCACATGCCAGTCGTTGGTGGGGTAGCTCATAAAATTGAGCATCACGCTCTGGCACACCACGCCCATGGAGCCGAACAGGAACAGCGGCCCCTGGCTCATAAAGCGAAAACGGATCACGTACAGGCCAAACACCACCAGCGTCATGATCACCGGCCACTGCGACAGATAGCCGATGATCAGCACCATTTCGATGCAATTGATCGCCGAACTCAAAATAAACTGTTTGGCCACGTGCCGGTTAAACATCGGCACCAGTGCCATCAGCATCAGCGGATAAACCACGAAAAAGACGCCGTACTGGGTGTTGTAAAAGCTTGAGATGCTGAGCGCGATCACCCCCGCCACCGCGATACGCATCGTCTGACGCAGATCGTTGGCGGTAAAGACGATCTTATCGTGCGGCGTGAAAACGCGGGTCAGCGTGTTGTTAATAGACATAATGCAACAGGCTGACTAAATGGATTTGCAGCCCGGAGAAGAAGCGGGCGAACGGACCTTCGCTGTTATACAGCTGCACGGTGGCGCGCGCGCCGGTCGGCAGCCGCTGATCCAGCGGCTCATCCAGCGCGACGTGAATGCGCATACGCTGGGCATCACGCACCCAGCGGTTAGAGGATTCCGGCGCCGACAGCTCACCATTCACCGCTTCCTGCCCTGCCAGTACCCCCGCGTCGCGGCTGGTAACGTGCGCATGAAACACCTGGCCCGGCAGCGCGTCAAACACCACCGCCGCGTCGGAGCCAGGGCGCGTATGGCGCAGGCTCTTTTCCCGGAAATCGGCGATGATATCCGTCTGCTCGCTGACCAGCGCCAGCGCCGCGGATCCGGCAGCGGCGTTCCAGCCGGGGCTTAATTGCAGGTTGCTCACCATGCCGTCCGCTTCGGCGCGCACTTTGGTCCACGCCAGATCCAGCTCTGCCTGGGTCAGCGCGTTGCGGTATTTTTGCAGCGTCACGTTGCGGCTGTCGTCTTTTTCGCCGCGCTCAATCATCAGCTCGCTGATGTTCGCCCGCAGCGCATTGACTGACTGTTCGCTGCTCTGCCAGGCGGTACGCACTTTATCCAGATCCTGTTGCGATACATTCTGCATGGCGCTTAAACGCTGATAACGGTCATAAGTGACCTTATCGTTTTGCGCGGTCAGCGTGGCGGTTTTCAGGCTCGCCTGGGCGGCGGCGATTTTCGCGTCCAGCTGTTGATTGGTGAGACGCGCCTGTTGCAGCGCAATTTGCGCGGCTTCCACTTTGTTGATGAACGGCGTGGGATCCAGCTCAAACAGCAGATCGCCCTTCTTTACCGGGCTGTTATTATGCACGTGCACCTGCGCGACATAACCCGCCACGCGCGACGAGACCGGCGTCACCACCCGCATGACGGTGGCATCCGGCGTCAGCGGGATCCAGATGTCCGCGACAATAAAATAGACAAACATCAGCAGGAAAGAGGCAATACTCACCCTTACCCAGCGGGCAAATTTTTGTTCAGGCGTCATCATCATTATATCTTCGTGGTTACTGTGCAGACGGGCAGCCGGCTAAGCTAATGGTTATCAGGGGAAGGATCAAGAAAGCGGCAACAAGAGAGCATGGAATGCGAAAAAGTGATCGTGATCACATAAAGACGTTAAAAAAAGGCCCGGTCAGCGCTCGCCGCCGGGCTATGTCATCAGCATACATCGTCGCGTTTAAGTCCCACATCACGCAGCTGGGCTTCGCTCATCTGGCTGAGTATGCGCTGCGTCCTTGCCCGAAGACGCCACTGCTTAAACGCCCGCCAGATCAGAACAAAGCCGATAAAAGGCCGTTTGGGTCGGTTTTCAAAGAATTCCATGATTGCTCTCCACGCCGGAACAGATCCTTATCATGGGGGAAATACCGGCCAGCAATACAGATGCACAAAATGCTTTTCTTAACCATACAGATCCGCTAAAACAGCAGTTGAATGGCATTTTTGCCGCTGCTCTGTACTGGTCTTGCGATCTGTACGGGTCTGATAAAGGATACAGCATGACGCGTTACCAACATCTGGCCAATCTGCTGGCCGAACGCATTGAGCAGGGGTTATACCGCAGCGGCGAAAAATTGCCTTCCGTGCGCGCCCTGAGCCAGGAGCACGGCGTCAGCATCAGCACCGTACAGGAAGCCTACCGGGTGCTGGAAAATCTCCAGCTGATCCTGCCGCAGCCGCGCTCGGGCTATTTTGTGGCTCCCCGCAAAGTGCAACCGCCGGTACCGGCGATGTCGCGCCCGGTACAGCGTCCGGTCGAGATCACCCAATGGGACGAAGTGCTGACGCTGCTGGACGCGCGAAGCGATCCCGCCATCACCTCCTTTGGCGGCGGCGCGCCGGACATTGCCCAGGCCACCCTGAAACCGCTGTGGCGTGAGATGAGCCGCGTGGTGCAGCACCATATGCACGATGCGTTCAGCTACGATGACCTGGCGGGGCGGCGTGAACTGCGCGAGCAGATCGCCCGGCTGATGCTCGACAACGGCGCGGTGCTGAGCGCCGACGAAATCATCATCACCAGCGGCTGTCACAGCGCCATGGCCATTGCGCTGCTGGCGGTGTGTAAACCAGGGGACATTGTGGCGGTGGAGTCGCCGTCATTTCACGGCACCATGCAGATGCTGCGCGGGCTGGGTATCAAAGCCATTGAAATCCCGACCGACCCTGATACCGGCATCAGCGTGGAAGCGCTGGAGCTGGCGTTTGAACAGTGGCCGATCAATGGCGTCATTCTGGTGCCCAACTGCAATAATCCGCTGGGCTTTGTCATGCTCGACGCGCGCAAACGGGCGATGCTCACCCTGGCGCAGCGGCACGATATTGTGATTTTTGAAGATGATGTCTACGGCGAACTGGCCTTTGATTACCCGCGTCCGCGCACGCTGAAGTCTTTTGATATTGATGGCCGCGTACTGCTGTGCAGTTCCTTTACCAAAACTATCGCCCCCGGCCTGCGCATCGGCTGGATCGCGCCGGGCCGCTATCACGATCGCGTATTGCATATGAAATACGCCGCCAGCGGCACCAATGTGCCCACCACGCAGATGGCGATGACGGCTTTTATCCGCGACGGGCATTATCATCGTCACCTGCGCCGTATGCGGCAGTTCTATCAACATAATATGGACACCTTTACCTGCTGGGTGCGCCAGTATTTTCCCTGTGAAATTTGCGTCACACGCCCGAAAGGCGGCTTTATGCTGTGGATCGAACTCCCCGAGACGGTCGACATGGTATGCGTGGCAAAACAGCTGAGCCGGCTGAAGATCCAGATCGCCCCCGGCTCGTTGTTTTCCGCCTCCGGCAAATACCGCAACTGCCTGCGCATCAACTGCGCCCTGCCCACCGACGAGCGTCACCGCCAGGCGCTTAAACAGCTCGGCGAAGCGGTGCAGATTGCGCTGGAGGAGTGAGTCGTGAAACCTTTTGCCGGGCGGCGCTGCGCTTACCCGACCTGCAGGGGAAGGCATTTCTGTAGGCCCGGCAAGCCTGCGCCGCCGGGCATGGCGGGATTATTCGTCGAAGTACCAGTAGCCCTGATTAACGAGCGCGGTCAGTTCGGCGACGAACGCCGGATTGTTCAGCGCATCGCCCAGCTCGTTTTGCCCCACCAGCGTATAGCGGCAGAGCGCATCGGCGGCGACGGGATCCACGGTGTCCAGCGGCTCGCTGTTGACGAAGAAGCGCCCGCCGATATTCAGCACCCGCAGCCCGCTCAGGCGGGAGAGCAATTCGCCGCCCTGTAAGGCGTCGAGGACCTCGTCTTCCGCATAGGGCGGCTCGGCAGGCGCGATGTCCAGCTCGTGGCGCGGCGTGGTGGCAAAGCGGCCAAACCAGTTCCGGAAATCTTCCGGCTGGTTGATCATATCGATCATCATCCCGCGCAGACGCGCCAGCTCATACTCTTCCACCCGGCCCGGATGCTCGCGGCAGGTCAGATCCGGATCGCTGTAATGCTCGCCCCCCAGATCGTTTTCCAGCGCATAATCGGCGAAGCTGCTGATCAGATCGCGGCCGTTCGGCCCACGGAAGCCCACTGAATAATTAAGCGCCGTTTCATAAGTGAAGCCATCGTGCGGGAAGCCCGGCGGAATATAGAGGATGTCCCCCGGTGCCAGGTCTTCATCAATGATCGGTTCAAAAGGATCGACATGCAGCAGCGCCGGATGCGGGCAGAACTGACGCATCGGCAGCTTATCACCCACGCGCCAGCGGCGGCTGCCCATCCCCTGAATGATAAACACATCGTACTGATCGATATGCGGCCCCACGCCGCCGCCCGGCACGGAGAAGGAGATCATCAGATCGTCCAGCCGCCAGTCCGGCAGCACGCGGAACGGACGAACCAGTTCGGCAGAAGGCGCATGCCAGTGGTTCACCGCCTGCGCCAGCAGCGACCAGCCGGTTTCGCCCAGGCCGTCGAAATCCTCAAACGGCCCGTTGCTGGCCTGCCACTGACCATTCTTGTGGCTGACGAGGCGGCTGTCCACCTCCGGCTCCATCGCCAGGCCCGCCAGTTCGTCCGGAGTGATGGGATCGACAAAATTCGGCAACGCGTTTTTCAGTACAACGGGTTGTTTCTGCCAGTATTTTTCAAGAAATTCCGGCCAGTTAAGATTCAGTTGGTACGCCATACGATCCTGCCTGCGAGAAGATAAACGGCCCTGATTATAAAGAGGACGCAGGCCTGGCCGCCTT
Source organism: Enterobacter sp. K510 (assembly GCF_055804875.1). Lineage (NCBI taxonomy): Bacteria > Pseudomonadati > Pseudomonadota > Gammaproteobacteria > Enterobacterales > Enterobacteriaceae > Enterobacter > Enterobacter sp. K510. The sequence goes on from NZ_JBNRLQ010000006.1 coordinate 311,434, forward strand.
GTCATGGGTCAAGGGTTGGCGTGGCGCTGCCCGACGCGCATGGCACTGTACAGCGAGCACAGCTCAAGCAGGCTTTTGGTGCCGGTGCGCTTCATCAGGCCATTGCGCTGCACGCTGACGGTGGTCGGGCTGACGCCGCGGATTCTGGCGATCTCCTCCAGCGAATGCCCGCGCAGTAACAAGCGCATGATCTGCTGCTCGGCGGCAGTAAATTTAAAGGGCGCGGCATGGTAACCCGCGCGCTGATTTTGCTCCGCCAGCAGGAGCATGATGGTCAGCGCCTGGCGTAGCTCCTCCACGCCGAGGTTTTCGGCCAGACTCAGTTTTATCAGTCCGGGAAACAGACGGTTTATCGCGTCGAAATGGCGCTCGTCAGTAATGAAAATAGCGTGGTGAACGGGCGGGTGAGAAAAATACAGGGCGTAGATCTCCACAATATCCATGCCGGAGGTGACATAGATGCAGGACGGCGTTGCGCGGCTCCCCCCGCCCCGCTCCTGGTACAGTTGATTGAGGATTTTCTCTATTCCGTAAATGTAGAAACGATCTTTTCCGTAGACGGTCATATTCGGGCTCCAGAGGTAATATAGTTATCGGTCTTCTGCGTGGAAGACTTTTTTGAATTTTGTGCAGGCCATCGGCGTGATGTTCCTGCTTGTTTAAGCTTTGTTTAAGTTAGCGTGGGATGACATTTTGCTGTCTCTATACCAGTAATATTATGCCTCCAGCCATGACACGCTATTTTCAAATGCGAAATAACTTATTATCCAGGAATAAATTTATTGTCAAACATGACCTCTACTGTAAATCACGTTAATTCGGCTCGTAAAAATAGAAACCACCCAAGTTATCGCATTGATATCATTGAATATAAATCACCAGGAATATCTTTATAAATACCCATTTAATTAATTTGAGCGCATTCTTAATACTCTGATCACAGTCTCAAAACGGCATTTCATTTTGTGAAAAAGTCTATTCCACAAAATCAAAATAACCTCAAACTGCTGACTGGCAGAGAACATCTTATACCTGTGGACTACTAAAAATAGGGGATCCTATGTTGCGCTCATTGTTATTATTAACTGTACCTTTCGTGAGTATTGCGGCTCAGGCAGTGACCTTTGATTATCGTCACGAAATGAACGACAGCGGTGGAAATAATCATAAAGATCGTCTGGCGGTATCACACCGTTTTGCCAATGGTTTTGGCTTATCGCTGGAAGGGAAATGGAAAGGTTCCCAGGATAAAGACAAAGCCTTTGACGAAACCGTCAGTAATGGCACCGAGGTAGTGGCGAGCTACGTTCATAAAATTAATAAAACCTTTCAGATAGAACCGGGCTTTTCACTGGATACCGGCTCGTCATCCAACAATTACCGCCCGTATCTGCGTGGCAAAGCCAATCTCACCGATGACGTCAGCGCGTCATTGCGCTACCGGCCTTACTTCAAGCGTAACTCCGGCAATATCGGCTCGCAGAAAGATACCTCAGAGAACGGCTACAACCTGACCAGCGTACTGTCATGGAAATTCCTGAAAGACTATCAGCTGGATTATGAGCTGGATTATAAAAAAGCGAATTCCGCAGGCGTGGTGCTGGCCGATAACGACAACCACGACTGGACGCACGATTTTAAGCTGACCTACAAATGGGATAAGAACTGGTCACCCTATATGGCGATTGGTAATGTTTCCGGCAGCAAATTTACCGATGAAAGACAAACCCGTTACCGCGTCGGCGTGAAATATTCTTTCTGATGACATCCGGGCAGCAGCATAAAAATAAAACCCTTATTTGACTGAGAGGCAAATAATGAAAATTTCAGGATTAGCACTGGCGATAAGTTGTGTGAGTCTGTTCTCTGCTCACGCCATGGCGCAGGAGAGCGAACGCCTGAACAGCGTTAAAACGTTCGCGAACACCGTCTTTGATAAGGCGGGGGATAAATACGGGCACAACGTGCCGCTGCTGGCTAACGGCGTCGATCCGCGCACCGGCAAACAGATGGAGTGGATCTTCCCGGACGGCAAAAAAGCCGTGCTGTCGAACTTCTCTGCCCAGCAGAACCTGATGCGCGTGCTGGTCGGCCTGAGCAATCTCACCGGCGACGCAAAATATAAACAGCGCGCCGAAGACAATGTGCGCTACTACTTCGACCATTATCAGGATGCCAGCGGCCTGCTGTTATGGGGCGGCCACCGTTTTGTGGATCTGAAAACGCTCCAGCCGGAAGGCCCGAGCGAAAAAGAGATGGTTCATGAGCTGAAAAACGCTTACCCCTATTACGATCTGATGTTTGCCGTGGATAAACCCGCCACCACGCGCTTTATCAAAGCGTTCTGGAATGCGCATGTTAACGACTGGAAAACGCTGGAAACCAGCCGCCACGGGGAATACGGCAAAGCGATGGGCAAGCTCTGGGAGAACGATTTTGAGCAACAGCCGCCGTTTTTCGCCACCAAAGGGCTGAGCTTCCTGAATGCCGGAAACGATCTGATCTACTCCGCCTCGCTGCTCTATCAGTACGATCATGATGAAGGGGCGCTGCGCTGGGCGAAGCGTCTGGCGGAACAGTATGTGTTACCGCGCGATAAAAAGACCGGCCTTGGGGTTTATCAGTTCACGCAGCCGCTCAAACGCGCGGAAACCACCGACGACACGGACACTAACTCGAAATACGGCGACCGCGCCCGGCGCCAGTTCGGGCCTGAGCTGGGCGCCGACGCGCTGGAAGGCAATATGATGCTGAAAGGCCGCACCAGCACGCTTTACTCCGAGAACGCGCTGATGCAGCTGGCGCTGGCAAAATCCCTCGGTAAGGATGGCGACGACATCAAAAAATGGACGCTCGACGGCCTGAAAGCCTTCGCCACTCATGCCTATGACGCACAGACCAACACCTTCCGCCCGATGCTGGCGAATGGCACGGATCTGTCGGGCTATGAGCTAAAACGGGACGGTTACTACGGCAAAAAAGGCACCACGCTGAAACCATATCCCGCGGGCAACGAGTTCCTGCTCTCCTATGCCAGAGCCTGGACGCTGGAGCCGGATCCGGCGATGTGGATAGTGGCGCGCGGTATTGCGCAGGGTCAGGGCCTGGGAGACATCGGCGCGCCGGGCGGCACGGACACTAAGCTGAACCTGAACACCGACAACAACGAGCCGTACGCCATTTTCGCGCTTATCGATCTGTGGCAGTCCACCGGCAATAAAGACTATCTGACGCTGGCGGACCGCGTGGCGACCAACATCCTGAATACCCGTCGTCTGAACGGCTTCTTCGTCGACGACCCGCAGGCGGAGTTCGCCAGCATCGACAATATCGCGCCTTACGCGCTACTGGCGCTGGAAGCCGCCTTCCGTAATCAACCCGACGCGGTGGCCCCTTTCCTTAACGGTGCTGGTTTCACCGAGGGCGCGTATCTGCTGGCGGACGGCACGGTGCGTTACTCCACCCGCGACGATGAGCTGTTTAAACTCAAACCGGGCGAGCAGTTAAAACCGAACGGCAAAAAATAACCCGACGCCCCCGTCCCGCGACGGGGGCTGCCGTTTAGCGCGCGCCACTGCCGATACGCTGCCCCAGTTCGCGGGCGGCGGTCAGATAATCCTCCGGGCGCGGCAAGTGCGAGGGCAACATCCACTCCGCCGCCCGGAACTGTGCGCCGCAGTAGCCAAAAATACCGTGCTCCAGCTGCGTTTTCATCGCCTCAAAATAGTTGTGCCGCTGGTAGACGTCCTCCGTCGCCGCCCCCAGCCCCACCAGCCAGACGTTCAGCCGACCGAGTTTTTTCAGCAGCTTACCGTCAGGCGACTCTTCGTAGGCCCAGCCATTCGTAAACACGCGATCGATCCAGCCCTTCATCATGCCGGGCATCGACCACCAGTAAATCGGGAACACCAGCACCAGATTGTCGGCGGCGTCGATGCGCTGCTGCTCCCGGCGCACGTCGTCAGGCACCTTACGCTGGCCGCTGAACGCCTGGTAATCCACCTCCTGATACGCTGGCGCGAAGTTCTCCTGATGTAAGTCGGCAATCTCCACGCGATGAGCGCGGTCGGCGCTGGTGATGCCGTCGGCAATATGGTTCGCCACGCTGCGGGTGAGCGAGGTGAGAGACGGGTGAGAGGTGACGATCAGAGTTTGCATAGGTTTTCCTCATTGCTTCTGCCGGGGAACTCTTTTACTCTTAACGCTGAAGTTACCTTTGGTAACTTACCAATAGTAACTTAGCGATGGATGATGCCGTTGTCAACAGGAGACCCGACGATGACGCAAAAGCGCATGAGCAAAGAAGACCGTTTTCAGCAATTACTGGTAGCGGCCTGGAAACTTATTGGCCAGGAGGGCACCGAGTCCCTGACACCCGGCAGGCTGGCGGAGTTTGCTGGCGTGACCAAGCCGCTGGTGTATAACCATTTCGGCTCGCGTACCGGGCTGTTTATTGCGCTATACCGGGACTTTGAAGCGCGCCAGGCGCAAATCTTTACCCAGTCGATTTCCCGCAGCGGCCCGACGTTGCACGACAAAGCCAGCGCCATCGCCCGGGCGTACATCAACTGCGTACTGACCCAGGGCATTGAGATCCCCGAGGTGCTCGCCGCGTTGAGCGCATCGCCAGAGATGGAGGTGTTTAAGCTCGAATACGCGCGGGATTTCGTGAACCTGTGCCGCGACCTTCTGCTGCCCTTCTCGCCCGATAAGGCGCTGCCCGATGCCGGTTTATGGGCGATTTTCGGCGCAGCCGAAGGGCTGAGCTATGCGGCGAAAACCGGCGAACTGGAGGCGGATGCGGCGGTGGAGGAGCTGACGGTGGTGATTATGGGGGTGGTGGGACGGGGGAAGACGGGACTACGAACTACGTATTATCCAGGGGGTTTGGTTCCTTTTACATTATTCCGCGAGCTAACAAGAGTCGTTATCAGGATTAATGGAGAGGATCATGAATACAGGATGGCATCCGGCTGACATCATCGCGGGCTTACGTAAAAAAGGGACGTCTCTTGCAGCGCTGTCGCGCGCGTCGGGATTGAGTTCCTCCACGCTGGCAAATGCGCTTACGCGTCCGTGGCCTAAAGGGGAGCGTTTGATTGCGGAAGCGTTGGGGGTGGAGCCGAGCGTGATATGGCCGGAAAGATATGTGGGGCAGGATGGGAAGAAAGTTGATAGAAGAAGGTTGATGAGTAAGCAGAGGTAAAAATTAGCATAGTTAATATGGGTAAAGCCGACAAAAGTAGCTTTACCTATATTAAAAATCATCCTCTAAAAAACTTAAAAATTTATATAATAAAATTTATTAAAATGCCCCATACAGCTTCAACTTATTAAAAATAAGAATGAGGTAAAAATTAGCGATAAAATACTTCCACAAGCTCACATATAATATACATTACCAGACGCTAATTATTAATAACTACAACTATGCTAATACTTACCAAGCATAAATCTTACAGGCACACCAGCATCCCCTTTCCTTATAAAAAAATAAAGCATTACATACAAAATATACATTTAAAAAAATCAAGCGACGTATCAATATACCTACACAGGAGAGTAAATAAAAAAATTAATAGTGGCAAAAATAATATCACTACAAATGAATTATTAACTCGTTTATTTTTAGGTATTTCATCATCAAGAATAATACATAACTGTCTGATATATTCTTAAAAACATAATTGAAGCATGTGAAAAAATCATAACATACGATAAATCACGAAACATTTAAATGTTATCTGCATTAAATGCATATATCAGGTTAAAATAGAAATAGCAAAATAAAAACATTGGCATTCAAGACTAATGCTGGACATGGTAGATATTAAAAAAGAAAGAAACAGCAATCTTTTTTTAAAAAAACAATAAGCATTACGCTTATGAAGAAACATTATCATTATTTTCCGCCAATGTTGCATTAATAAATTCGAGATAAAATTAAACAGAAACTAATTAAAGTATAAGCATGTAAGCATGTAAGCATGTAAGCATGTAAGCATGTAAGCATGTAAGCATGTAAGCCATGCATAATTTCATTCCCCCGCAAACACATCCAACATTTAGTTTCTTTAATAGAACCTACAATGCTACATATCAATATGGCCACCAAAATTTATGACGTTTCACAACTCAAACAAACATCCTCAGAAATAAAAAAATTTAATAAATAAAGAGCGTTTTCACCAATAAGTTTAGCATATACATCCATACCCCTATTATTTTTATAGGCGTTCAAATAAACACCCTTCTTCCGTCATCAGTACTCACTAAGCCTCTAAGTAAACCTTTCTCTAGACTATGCTATTTTTCTTTGTGATTGATATCCCTAATTCTTACAATATTTATTTCTTAAAACTTTTTGTTTAGAAGTTTTTAGCGCAATTTAATTGAGTTTTGCGTAGACAAAATGCCTTCCATATATCACAATCAGTTTTTTCTGGAAATTTTAGAGGATTTTATGGCAAAATTACCGGGCAAAACGGCATACTCAGGCATAAGAAGGACTACCACCAGAAGGTCGGGCTTCAAAAGTCATCCAGAAAGTACTGGTGGAGAATATAGACAAGAAATAGTAACTCCTATATCTTTGGCAGCGGGCAAGCCTCTCACTGTCAGTTTTCGTTTTCCTGAAAATGATGGCCAATTATATACAGGTTTTGGGGGTTTTTTCCAATGCGAGGAATTTGTAAACGTAATACTCGATAACCCGAATTCAATGAACAATGTGCTTACCCATAGTAAGTTTCCTGACACGTCAAAATTTGGTTCAATGTGGCAAGGCAATGGACATTCGAAAAATGTTACCATTACCTTCCTTTCGGACGTTGATACATTTGTTGCTTTATATGGACTTGAATGCGGTTTAATTTGGCATGAGGCATTTGACAAAGCTATCGAAAATGGTCAAGTCGGATACCTTAAGGATATGTATTCAATTATGCCCGAAGCAGGCTTTTACAAAACGCATGGAGAGATATTAATTATTTCTGAGTCTAAATCAAAATGTGAATACAATGATGTTTCTTTTCACCTTAAGTCCTGCAATCGCTGCGCCAGATTCCTGCCTATAAATATTCAAAATGAACGTGAGCAGTTATGTTTTTCTAATCATTGCGTAGCTAAGGCACCTTGTAAGCATAAAGGCTTCGGAATACTTCGAGATGTAGATACACATAACACAAAAAATTTGCACTTCGGCTACCAACTTGAATGCCGATTTTGCAAAAAATATTATGTGAATATGCCACTCAACTGGCAAAGGACTGCTGCACAAATGAAAGAGGATGCCCAACGGCGTAGGAATTTTGAATTGTTAATAGCTGAAATATATCAAGCATCTTCGCAACTTAACTATCGGAACATAACAGGCCGTGAATTATTGGATGACATATGGAATAGATTCAATGGTCATTGTTTTAACTGTAATAAAATTTTAGAAAACAAACAGAAAATGCATCTTGACCATACGCGTCCGTTAGCACTTTTATGGCCGCTAGATGGAACAGCGACTGCTTTATGTGCAACTTGTAATACAAGTAAACGTGACAGGCCTCCATCAAAATTTTACAAACAAGAACAGATCCAACGCCTTTCACTTCTGACAGGATTATCTTTCGACGAACTTATGGCTCCTGAACCAAATCATATGGTCATTCAAGAGCTTTTTAAACGTTTGGATTGGTTTTACGATGTATTTCTAGCAAAGCCATCTTTACTCATAGAACGTGATGGTAAAATTACAGCGGAACTTGTTGTAAAGGCATTGGATAAAGTTTTATTACGTTCACAAACAGTTCAATATAAATTTTCCTTCGTTGAAGAATATAATCGTCGACGTGGTCAACACATTACATTTGATATGAGTGAAGATACTGATTTTATAGTTTAACCGATATGAGGAAGGGTACTTCTTTATTACCCTTCCTTTACAAAAGATACTCTACTTATTTAAGCAAAACTAAGTATTGATGACCTATCACTCCGCCTTTGTCAGCAATACCATGTTTTTCGCAATGCTCTACAGACTCAGTAAATATATCAATCACTTTGAAATATTTTTCTGCGTAGGGCCTGAGAGACTCTGCCATATTACATCTATCAGAATGCCCTAAGTGAAACACAGCGTAACCATTATCTTTCAATCTTTCATGACACTGCTTGAAAATGTAATCATAAACATCAAATGATTTCTTTTGAATAACCTCAACAAAACTTTTTGGATAAGTCTCAAAATCCTCTCTAGTCCAACCACAGAACCAGTACCTCATCCAATTAGTCATATAGAATTTTGTACTATCAAAGAAAGGAGGTGATGTAATGATAGCATCTATATCTTTAATTTCTTCTGGCCACGTAGAAAGGATATCAGCTTGAAAACAGTGCCCCTCAACAAAACCGTCACCAATTTTAGTATCCAAAGATTTATTAACCTTATCCCAAAGCTTCCCAATTAAACTTTTATATATATAATCCCCAGAAGGGGCATAAGGTGTAATTGGATGACTTATTCTGCTCAATGCATAAGGTCGATTACCATGCAAAATATGTAACATACATGACATAACTAAAGACCAGTCAGCAGACTCGACGACATGATTTTTCCTAAAAAAATCTCTTGCACAAAGTATTTCAAAAAGCGTATCTTCATGAAAGTACTCAGGAATAGTTTTATTAAACTTCACTTCGTTAGCGTCTTTGATAGATACGCAACTAGGTTTTGAGCTGGTAATATATTTTTCCAAAGAACAAATAATTTTTGTTACGTTATCCCTATTTGGTCTTTTTATTTTAGCGTTACTAAGGCTTGTAGCCAGCAGACCAATATCCATACCATAGGATTGACGTCCATTTAGCGCAGCCTCAAAAGGGATTGTTCCCGATCCACTAAAGGGATCGAGGATTTTGTCACCTATATTTGAGAATGCTTCAACCAATTTAAATGCCAAAGCAGGTTTCATCTTCCCTTGATAAGAACAAACCGAGTGTAAGGGATTACCCCAATTACGTTTAGAATAAGGATGTTGAAGGTGAGGAAGTGTTTCTTTAAACATGTTCCACTTTTGGGGAACATCCGTACTTTGTGTATGTCCTGTAAAAACAGATATTTTATCAATCTGAGCCTTTTCCAACACAATTAATGACTGAGTTAAAGCGGCTCCAGATTTAGACTTTCTACTTCTTAACGTTACAATATCTATTGTTCCAAAACCAGAATCTTTAGCTATCTCACTGAGTATTTCATGAGTCGGCACGTGCACTCCACCATAGATAGAATCACCAATATCAATAGCAGCAATCCCGCCTGTTTTCATGTGCTTAGCAAGCCCCTTGAATACAAGTCCCATTTCTTCAAAATAACCTGCAGCCATTTTAGAAATACGCCCATCATATGCATTACTTTCAAGTTCAGAGACAACAGCACGTGCAGCCGGATGAACTACATTACCCTTGTTCTTTGTAACATCATTAATCCCTGACGTCACGACCTCATCACGAAAAGCACGCAAAGAGGTAGCTGAAGAAATAAATCCCATATACCACAGCTCTAATTTAGTATTCCTAAAATAGTTGGTCCCATTAAGGTATGGCGGGCTTGTAATTACACCATCTACTCCAAGTGGTCTTAACTCATGTAATTGTTTTGCGTTATGTGCCACTAATTTAGCTTCGACATTAGATGTGGGGCAACGCAAGCAGTCATCTGCCAAAAGCATTAATTGCTCTTGAACTGACTTTACAAACTCAGGTACTCCTTTCAATAGTTCCTTCGGAGTTTTAAAACGAACATCTCCTGCGCGCTTTAAACGAGAGCAAAGAATTAGTTTTGAAATAACTGCAACTTCAAGCGTCAATCCTAGGATCGGTTTTTTCGCTAATAATGCGTCATTTAATGTTCTAAATTTTAAAACTTTAGAAAACATTTCCCTGTCAAAATACTCGCTATTTTGAAATGCTGCATAATAGTGCATTTTCAGCTCGTGTTTTTCTTCACAATCAGCATATAAAAAAGGCAATTCTTTCGATAGGTTTATAATTTCATGATAGAGCTTTATTTTCTTTTCTTTTGGTAAAGCAGCTATGGTTAATTTAGCATTAATAACTTTACGCATTGCTGGATTAATTTCACTATAAAAGGTCTGAACACCCTGTAGCCCGAGGGTTAACGGAGTTGTTCCTACACCTGCAAACGGTTCTAGTATGCTAGTCGCATGAGGCATATATGTTCTCAAAACGGAACGGACAAATTCAGACGAATATCCTTCAAGGTATGCATACCAATCGTGGAGAAACTCCCCTTTACCACCAACATGAGTAACATGTTTAGCATCAATTTTTAAATCTAAAGGTAGACAATTTGATAAAGACATTTTTAACCTTTCTGAATTGGCGGTAAGATTAAAGGGATAATAATAGCTCTCATGTTTATATCAACCACTTTACTGATTTATCACTGTGTTTATGAACAGTATCACACATAAATGTAACTGTAGATACTGGATTTTCATAGCAAAGATTTTTTCAGAGGTTTTAGTTATAGCAATGTGAAAAAAAAGTGATTTATCTTACTGAAAATATAAGGTTTTAAGCATATTCCAGCAAAATGTGTTATCGCCAGATAATCACATTCGAGGGCTACATTATGTTAAGTAATTAGACCATGCTTTAGGTGGGATGAATCGCCAGAAAAGTCTTACCATTACTTCATTGCAGGCACAAAAAAAGCCGCCCTCAGGCGACTTAATTAGCATTCCGATGGTGCCGAAGGCCGGACTCGAACCGGCACGTATTTCTACGGTTGATTTTGAATCAACTGCGTCTACCGATTTCGCCACTCCGGCACGGAAAGGTATGCGGAAAACGTTGAGGATTATACCCTTACCGGCCACCTTCGCAACCTCAATTGTCCGTAGCGTGCGCTAAGTGCCGAAAATTTCGCCTTAGCCCTGCCCGTCTCCCATCCGCCCGGCAGCATGGTGACTCCCTTGCTATACTCTGCATCATCTCAAAACAAGGAGTCACGATGCTCGTGCTGTGGAACACCCTGATTGTGCTGGCGACCGTCGCCGCAATGGAGATCGTGGCGACGCTGGCGCATAAATACATCATGCATGGATGGGGATGGGGCTGGCATCTTTCACACCATGAACCGCGCACCGGCTGGTTTGAAGTCAACGATCTCTATGCCGTGGTGTTCGCCGTGCTGGCGATAGCGCTGATCGCTGTCGGCACGTCCGGCGTCTGGCCGCTCCAGTGGATCGGCGCAGGCATGACGCTCTACGGCGCCATTTATTTTATGGTGCATGACGGGCTGGTGCATCAGCGCTGGCCGTTTCGCTATATTCCTCGCCGCGGCTACCTGAAACGTCTCTATATGGCGCATCGCCTGCATCATGCGGTGCGTGGCAAAGAGGACTGCGTCTCCTTCGGCTTTCTCTATGCGCCGCCGGTCTCAAAGCTCCAGGCGATCCTGCGCAGCCGTAACGGCAGACCGCCGCAGGGCGAGAAGGCTATACCGCGCGATCGTCATGCCGCGGACGCTGCCACAGCGCAGAAGAACGCGGCGACGTCGACGCGGCGCGAGAGCTGACCGCCTGCGCTGCGCCCTTGAGCAGCAGCGCGATTTTCTCACCCTTGCTGGTGCCCTGCCGCCGATCCCAGGCATGGGGGCCGGCGGCTTTCACCTTCACGCCAATCTCCCGGTACACCCCGTGCGCCGTGGCGATCGCCCAGGCGGAACGCAGCGGCAAACCGGCGAGTCCCGCGCGCGCCGAAGCGTAATAGGGTTCGGCGGCGTCCACCAGTCGCGCCGCCAGTCGCGCCAGCTTCTCACGGTTCGCGGGATCGGCGAGCTGTTCGCGTTCGATACCCTCCTCCGCCAGCCACTGCCCCGGTAAGTAACAGCGCCCGGCTTCAGCATCCTCCACAATATCCCGCGCGATGTTGGTCAGCTGAAAGGCCAGCCCCAGATCGCAGGCGCGATCCAGCACCGCCTCGTTGCGCACGCCCATCACCCGCGCCATCATCAGCCCCACCACGCCCGCCACGTGATAGCAGTAGCGTAGCGTATCCCCGAACGTCTCATAGTGGGTGTCGCGCACGTCCATGGCGAAGCCTTCCAGATGATCGAACGCCAGCTGTGGCGGAATAGCGTGGCGTGTCGCCACTTCCTGAAAGGCGGCGAAAGCAGGCTCCTGCATCGGTGCGCCCGCGTACGCCCGCTCCGTCTCGGTTCTCAGCATCGCCAGCCGCTGCGTGGCGCTGCCGGTAACGGCAGAGGCATCCCGAAAGCCCAGTACCTGGCCGTCGATCACATCGTCGCAGTAGCGGCACCAGGCGTAGAGCATCAGGGCGCTGCGGCGGGTCGGCGCGTCAAACAGTTTTGCGGCGGTATTGAAGCTTTTCGAGCCGGCCGCCATGGTATCGGTGGCGTGTTCCATCAGCGTGCTGTTCATGGCGCCAGCGCCTCCAGCATCAGGCCTGCGGTGGCTTTTGCCGAGCCGATCACGCCGGGAATACCCGCGCCCGGATGGGTGCCCGCGCCCACCAGGTAGAGATTGGGAATACGGCTATCGCGGTTGTGCGGGCGGAACCAGGCGCTCTGGCGCAGGATCGGTTCGACGGAGAAAGCCGAGCCATGATGTGCGCCGAGCTTGTCGCGGAAATCAAAGGGCGTGAACATACGCTGCGTCACCAGCTGGTCGCGCAGGCCGGGCATATAGTGCTGCTCCAGGTAGGCGAAGATGCGGTCGCGCAGGCGCGGCCCTTCGACATTCCAGTCGAGATCGGCGGTACCGAGATGCGGCACCGGCGCCAGCACGTAATAGCTGCCGCAGCCGGGCGGCGCCAGAGAAGGATCGGTGACGCAGGGGGCATGCAGGTAGAGCGAGAAATCGTCCGACAGGGCGTCGCGGTTAAAAATATCGTCAATCAGCGCCTTATAGCGCGGCCCGAAGCAGACGGTATGGTGCGCCAGCTGGCTGTGATGATGGTTAAGCCCGAAATAGAGCACGAACAGCGAGTTGCTCATGCGCTTGCGCTTCAGCGACGCGGCGCGGGATGCGCCCACCGGATGATGGCCGAGCAGTTTTTCATAGGTGTGCACCACGTCGGCGTTAGAGGCGACCGCCGCCACCTCAATGCGCCGCCCGTCTGCCAGCTGCACCGCGCCGATCTCGTTGCCGCGGGCTTCCAGCCGGGTGACTCCGGCGTTCAGCTCCAGCGTGCCGCCGAGATCTTCAAACAGCCGCACCAGCCCCTGCACCAGCGCGCCGGTGCCGCCGCGGGCGAACCACACGCCCCACTCGCGCTCCAGCGCATGGATCAGCGTGTAGATGGACGAGGTGGCGAACGGGTTGCCGCCCACCAGCAGGGAGTGGAAGGAGAACGCCTCGCGCAGGCGCTCATCTTCGATAAACGACGACACCATGCCGTAAACGCTGCGCCACGCCTGCAAACGCGCCAGCTGCGGACCGGCGCGCACCATATCGCGAAACGACAGAAAAGGCACCGTGCCAAGCTTCAGGTAGCCCTCTTTAAACACCGCCTGCGAGTACGCCAGAAAGCGGCGATAGCCTTCAACGTCGCGGGGGTTGAAGCGGCGGATCTGCTCTTCCAGCCGCGCCTGATCGTTGTCATAGTCAAAGACCTGGCCCGACTCCCAGCAGAGGCGGTAAAAGGGCGTCACCGGCAGCAGATCGACATAGTCGGCCATGCGCTTGCCCGCCAGCGTAAAAAGCTCTTCGATGGCGGTGGGATCGGTGATCACCGTGGGGCCTGCGTCAAAAGTAAAACCCTGATCCTGATAAACATAGGCGCGGCCGCCGGGCTTGTCGCGCTGCTCCAGCAGCAGCGTGGGAATGCCTGCCGCCTGCAGGCGGATCGCTAAGGCCAGGCCGCCGAAACCAGCGCCTATTACTACTGTTTTATTCATCACTGAACGCTCGCAGCCGGGGAGTGTGTTTGAGTACGGCCTGCAGGGCTTCGCCCACCGGTACCGGTGGTTTGCCCGTCAGGATCCGCGCTTTGTCGGCCAGGGTAAGCTGACCGGCGTAAAAGCGGGCGATAAGCCCTGGGTTAAGTCGGTAAAAACGCTGCATCACCTGCCAGCGCCTGTCAGGGCGTCCGGCAAGAAACAGCATACGGTTGAGCACGCGGAAAAAACGCTGGCGACGCCACTGCTGCTGCGCGTAGTCCCGCGTCAGGGCGAAGAGCGCGCCGGACGACAGGTCGCGCTGGTCAGCGATCAAATCCGCCAGCACCGCCGCCTGCGGCAGGGAGTAGCCGGTGGTGGAGTGGAACAGCCCGGCGCGCAGGCCGCTACAGGGCTGGCCTTCCTTCTGCCGCCAGAACGCGCGGCAGTCTCCCGCCAGGGTGATCGGCAGGTTGCCCTGCTCTTCCCGCTCCAGCGTCTCCAGCGCCCAGCCCTGCGCCGCCGCGTAATCGACGATATGCTGGCGCGCCTGATCGTCGCCAAGCGTGGCGCGATCGATGTAATGGGTATCTTCAATCAGCAGGCTGTCGGCGGAGAGCGGTAGCGTATAGACAAAGCGGTAGCCCGCCGACTGATCCACGGTGGCGTCCATCAGCAGCGGGCGCGTCAGCCCGTGCGGCTGGCTGAGCCGCCACTGCTGCCCCAGAAACGCCTGTGCGCCTATGGTCAGATGTTCGCCCGGCTGATAGCCACGCCCGTCGATTACCGCACCGGCGTGCAGCACCGTGCCGTCCGCCAGCGTCACCGTCCGGGGCGTCAGCGCGCTGACCGGTGTCTGCGTTCTCAGGCTATCCCCCAGCGCCTGCGCTATCTCAAGTGCGAAGCGCTCAGAGGTGATGCTCAGATAGCCGCCGTCAAACCGGCGGGTCAGCGCCGGAAAGCGCACGTCATAGCCGGGCCAGCGGTGCGCCACCAGCGGTGCTATCCAGCCGTGCTGCGCCGGGGTGAGATCCTCGTGATGGAATGACCAGGTGTGATTACCGCCCGCCTCCGCGCCTGCCTCCAGCAGCAGCACCTTCAGCTGCGGCTGACGCTGGCGCAGCCGCCAGGCGATCAGCCCGTTGGCCAGCCCGCCGCCGACGAGGATCAGATCGTACTGTGTCATGCGCAGGCCGCCAGGATCGGGTGACGGCTGTTGAGCGCCTGCTCCACTATTTCCGCCGCGCTGGTCGCGCCGCCAGCACTGGCAAGCTGCGTCTGCATCAGGCGTAGCTGCTGGCGGTAGCGGGCATCGCTGAGCAGCGCGTTCAGGTTTTTCGCCAGCGCACCTGCGGTGGTGAAGCGTGAAGCGCGGCGGCCAATGCCGCTGTAAACCACGCGCGCGGCAACGCCCGGCTGGTCGAACGCCAGCGGGATAGTGAGGATCGGCGTGGCGCTCTCGATGGCGTCCATCACCGTATTGAGTCCGCCATGGGTGATCACCGCCTGCGCCTGGCGCAGTACGGCAGGCTGGTCGGCAAAATCAGTCACCTCCGCGCCATAGCGCCGCAGTCTCGCCGCCTGCGCCTCGTTCAGGCCGCCGCAGTGGGCGATAAGCAGCCGGACGTTCAGCTGGCGGCAGGCACGGGCGATGGTGCGGAACAGCCTGTAGCGGTGGCCCTGAAGGGTGCCCAGCGAGGCGAATACCAGCGGCTGCGCGGAAGTCTGTACCTCCTCCGGCGCGGCGTGGCTGTGGCGCAGCGGCCCGACGGCGTGAAAGTGCGCGGGCAGCTGGCGACGGGGAAAATCAAAAGCAGGCAGCGTCTGGCTGATCTGCGCCAGCGGCGACAGACAGTCGTGCAGCGATCGCCGCTCGCCAAGGCCAAAGGCGCGCGCATGGCGTGCGATCACCTCGCTGTGGCGGCGCATCAGCCAGTCATAGATGCGCTCGCTGGTGGCATAAAGTTTCTGGCTGCGTGGACCGGTGGCGTAGTTAAAGGGCATCACCGGCAGCGGCAGATGCGGCTCACGGTTTACCGGCAAGGCGCAGGCGACCGAGACGAACGGCAGGCCCAGAGCTTCGGCGACCAGCCCGCCCGCCGCCTCCATCTGATCGACGATCAGCCCGTCGATACCCGCCTGTTGCAGCGCGGCGGGCAGCTCACGGCAGAGCATGTCGCTGGTTTTCGCCATGTCTTCAATCAGCCGAAAAATACCCGGTCCTGACGGGTGCGCCGTTAACGCCAGGGTGCGCGCCAGGCTGCCGGGGGGATGGCTGCGTTCGCCAAGGGGATAAAAACCGATGCGCGCGTCGTCAAGCAGCGTGCGCGCTTCCGCCTGCTGCATAAAGGTGACGCGATGGCCGCGGGCGATTAACGCCTGCGCCAGCGCTTCCAGCGCGCGCACGTGACTGTAGAGCGGTGGCGCGATAACCGCGTAATGGCTCATTCCTCATCCCCGACGCGCACCAGTCTGGCCTGCCGCAGCGCGCTCAGGCTGGCGCTGCCGGTACAGAAACAGGCGACCCGCAGCTGATCGATGATGATCTGAAAATGGGCGATCACCGCGTCGCCGGAGGCAGTGGCGCAGCCGAGCACCCCTGCGGCCTGGCCTGCGAGGGTCGCGCCCAGCGCGATGGCGCGCGCCACATCAATGCCGTCGCTGACGCCGCCGGAGGCGATAAGCGGCATCTGCGGCAGCGCGTGATGCAGATCGCGCAGTGCGCGGGCGGTGGGAATGCCCCAGTCGGCAAAGGCCATCGCCACGGCGCGGTCATGCGGCGTCGCGGCGCGTTCGCCCTCCACCGCTGCCCAGCTGGTGCCGCCGGAACCGGCGACGTCCAGCATCGCCACCCCCGCATCAGCCAGCTGGCGGGCCACCGGCACCGAAATACCCGCGCCGACCTCTTTCACCACCACCGGCACCGGCAGAGCCTTCACCGTGCCGGCGATCGCCGCCAGCACGCCGCGCCAGTCGCGGTCGCCGCCGCCCTGCAAGGCTTCCTGTAAGGGGTTGAGATGAATAATCAGCGCGTCCGCCTCGATCATATCCACCGCGCGGCGGGCGTAGTCGATGCCATGGTGGGCGGCAATCTGCGCCGCGCCCAGGTTCGCCAGCAGCGGAATATCCGGCGCGGCCTGGCGCAGTTCGCGGGTCAGGCCCCAGCTGTCTTCGCTTTCCAGCGCCACACGCTGGGAGCCGACGCCCATCGCCAGCCCTAACGCCTGCGCCGCTTCCGCCAGATGGCGGTTGATTTCCCTGGCGCGGCTGGCGCCGCCGGTCATCGAGCTTATCAGCAGCGGCGCGCGCAGCGTTCTGCCGAACAGCGTGGTGCTTAAATCGATGGCGTCCAGATCCAGCTCCGGCATCGCGCAGTGTTCAAAACGCCAGTCGGCAAAACCGGTGCCGCGCTTTTTCAGCGCCCGCGCCGGATCCAGCACGATATCCAGATGATCGTTTTTGCGTTGAGTCAGTTCCCTGTCCTTCATTGCCGCTCCAGTCGATGTGGCGTCCTGAGATAAAACGTGTTAGCCGAACAGCGCCATCTGCTTGTCGAACCAGGCGTGCATAAAGCGCCGCGTGGAGACACCGCGCTGACAGGCGCTGGTGAGATGTTCATCCGCGCTGCGCAGATGATCGCGCAGCCGCTGATGCACCGCTTCCGCGCCGAGCATCGCCACCAGCGTCGATTTGCCGTGATCTTTATTCACATCTTTGCCGGTGCCGTTCAGGCCGTCGGCCAGATCGTCCAGCAACTGGAACGCCTGCCCCAGATCCTGCGCAAAGCAGCGCAACCGCTGACGCGCCTGCGGCGGGGCATCGGCGACGATCGCCGCCATTTGCAGCGTGGCGTCGAACAGACGGCTGGTTTTCAGTTCATTGGCGAGCAGGATCGCTTCGGCGCTGCGCGTCCCGGCACCCTCGTGCAGATCGAGATACTGCCCCTGTACCAGTCCCTGTAACCCGACGGCGGTGGAGAGTTCCGCCACCGCCAGGGTTTTGCAGGCAGGCGACAGCGACTGGGCTTCCGCCACCACGCCAAAGGCGCGGCTGAGCAGCGCCACGGCGGCGAGGATAGCGACGTTTTCGCCATACTGGCGGTGGATCGTCGGGCGGCCGCGACGCAGCAGCGCATTGTCCATACAGGGGATATCGTCGAGCATCAGCGACGCGGCGTGCACCATCTCCACCGCGCAGGCGAGATCGAGCAGGCCTGGCTGATCGGCATGACAGCCGAGGTCGCGCGCTGCCAGCACCAGCAGCAACGGGCGTACCCGTTTGCCCGCCACCAGCGTGCCTTCGCGCATCGCCGTATAGACCAGATCCTGCTGCTGGCCCGCAGGCAACAGCTGATCGAGGCGGATTTGCAGCGCCTCGCGCAGCGCCTGTAACTCATCTTCATGGTTCAGGCAGTTATCGGCGTTAACCTTCATCGTTACGGTCATGGTTCCTCGTCGTGGCGGTATGATGCGAATGGCGCATGTGACGGCTGCCATTGAGCCGTCATAATCTGACCAGGAACTTTTGCAGCCTGAACAGCCGCTTGCCTGTTTATTTGCATCCTGCTTTGTCTGAAAAGCGTAGCGCACTCTACAGATATTTGCTTTTACGCAACGCCTTCATCACAACTATTTACCTTGATTTAACAATGCACGGCTACGCCAGCAGTTCCCGCAGCAGCGCCATCACCTGATCCACCTCCGCAGCGGAGAGCGCGCCGTCTTTGGCGAAGCGCACCCGTCCGCCCTTATCCAGCACCACCACGGCGGAGCCGCCCGGTTGCAGTTGCCAGGCGCGCAGTACCGAACCGCGATCGTCCACCACAAACTGCGCCGTCGGGGTTTCCCGTTTGCTCTCCTCCAGACTGCGCCGCACGAACAGCGCGCTGCCGGGGATGGCGTCATCGGTATTGACGATGGTGGTGACCGCAAACCGGCTGGCGGGCAGCCCCGCTTTGCCGATAGCGTCGATCAGCGCGGCATTCTGATCTTTGGCGGAGAGTCGCCCTGCCATATGCAGCACCACGCCCACTTTCCCGCCGAGGCGCGCGCTGTTCCACACCTGATAGCGGATCGCCTCCTGCTGAAGCTGCAACTCGCCGCGATCTGCCACCCCCACCGGCGGCACGCGTTCCCCTTCCACAAAGTTATGGGCTGAGGCGAAAAAAGGTAGCCCGCCCGTCAGCAACACTATCGCCGCGCGTAAGGTCATTGGGTTCTCCGGTCACTGTTCATCAGCATGAAGTATAAGACGACATGGCGGAATGCCCTCTTCCGCTAAGTCGCCCCTTACGGAATGCTCTACACTTCTTTCTAATCAATGCCAACCGAAGGAAATTGTGATGAGCATCATAAAAAGTTACGCCGCGCCTGAGGCCGGTGCCGATCTGGAACTACATGAATTTGATGCGGGTGAACTGCTGCCGGCTGACGTTGAAGTTCAGGTTGATTACTGCGGTATCTGCCACTCTGATTTATCCATGATCGATAACGAGTGGGGCATGTCGCAGTACCCGCTGGTTGCCGGTCATGAAGTGATTGGCCGCGTGGTGGCCCTTGGCCGCGATGCGCAGGACAAGGGTCTGAAAGTGGGCCAGCGCGTGGGTATCGGCTGGACGGCGCGCAGCTGCGGGCACTGCGATGCCTGTATCAGCGGCAACCAGATCAACTGTCTGGAAGGCGCGGTGCCGACCATTTTAAACCGTGGCGGTTTTGCCGATAAAATTCGCGCCGACTGGCAATGGGTGATCCCGCTGCCGGACAGCATTGATATTGAAACCGCAGGCCCGCTGCTGTGCGGCGGTATCACGGTATTCAAACCGCTGCTGATGCACCATGTCACCGCTACCAGCCGCGTCGGCGTGATCGGTATCGGCGGTCTGGGCCATATCGCCATTAAACTGCTGCGCGCCATGGGCTGCGAAGTGACGGCGTTCAGCTCCAACCCGGCGAAAGAAGCAGAAGTGCGCGGCTTTGGCGCAGATAAAGTGGTGAACAGCCGCGATCCGGAAGCCCTGAAAGCGCTGGCCGGTCAGTTTGATCTGATCATCAATACCGTTAACGTCGATCTGGAATGGCAGCCGTACTTTGAAGCCCTGGCCTATGGCGGCAACTTCCACACCGTTGGCGCGGTGCTGAAACCGCTGCCGGTGCCGGCGTTTACGCTGATTGGCGGCGACCGCAGCATCTCCGGCTCTGCCACAGGTACGCCGTACGAACTGCGTAAGCTGATGAAATTTGCCGGTCGTGCGCAGGTGGCACCGACCACCGAGCTGTTCCCGATGTCAAAAATTAATGAAGCGCTGCAACATGTGCGTGACGGCAAAGCCCGTTATCGCGTGGTGTTAAAAGCGGATTTTTAAAGGGTAAAACGCCCGGCGGCGCGTAGCTTGCCGGGCCTGCGTATTCAGACCTTCTTCAGAGCAGCAAAGACTTCAGCCACTGCGACCGCGCCCGGATCGGTCACCCCTTCCAGGTTTTCGCGGTTGACGTAAGACGAGCGTCCCGCCCCCGCTTTTTGCATCGACGCAGTACTTTCCGCGCCCTTTTTCGCCGCACTAATGGCCGCCGTCAGATCCTGATCGCGCAGCGCTTCCAGCGCCGGTTGCAGCGCGTCAATCAGCGTGCGATCGCCCAGATCGGCCCCGCCGTAATGCTTCATCTGCTTCAGCCCTTTTAACAGCGCTTCCGGCAGCGGCTGCCCGTCGTGGATCGCCTGTCCGGCGGCGGTGAAAAAGATCGACATCAGCACGCCGCTGGAGCCGCCCATCACCGTCGCAAGGCGCTCGCCCACCAGTTGCAGCAGTTGCGCGGTGTTGTTAAGCGGCAGCTTGCCGTCCGCCAGCAGCTGCGCCACGTCCCGCGCCCCTTCGGCAAAGGTCGAGCCGGTATCGCCGTCGCCTACTTTGGCGTCCAGTGCGTTCAGGCGGTTCTCAAGGTTAATCAGCGTGTCGGTGGCGGTTTTCACCAGCGCCTTCACCTGTGGATTATCCGACGGCTGAATTTCCAGGCTGTCGTGAATGGCGTTGTGGCTGACGGTGCGCATCGGCGCGAAGACCACCGGTTTCTGCCAGCCGACGGTCTCGACATCAGCGCACAGCGCCTGTTCAAAGGTGTCGTTCAGGCGCAGCAGCGACAGCGAAAACCCTTTCATATCCAGCGAGCTGACCAGCGGCGCGGGGCCGACCAGATAGGCGATCTGATCTTTTAATGCCGAGTGCGCCAGCTCTTTGGTGAGCAGCGCCATCTCCAGCGCGGAGACGCCGCCGAGGTTGTTGATCAGCACCGCCACGCGGTCATTGCCCGCCTTCTCTTTTAACGGGCCGACCAGGGTGTCGATGAGTTTTTTGCTGTTGTGCGAATCCACCGTTGTGGCACCGGGTTCACCGTGAATGCCGAGGCCGAGTTCCACCTGACCGCGCTGAATGCGGTTTTCCTCTTCGCCGTCGCTGCCCGGCAGGTTGCAGGTTTCCATCGCCAGCCCGAGGCTCCAGACGTTGTCGCAGGCCTGCTGCGCGAGTTCGCGCACTTCGCTGAGGGATTTGCCCTGTTCGGCGGCGAAACCCGCCACTTTATGCACCAGCGCCGTACCGGCGATGCCGCGCGGCTGTTTGTTATCCGGCAGCGCGATGTCATCGGCGACAATCACCATTTCCACTTTCAGGCCGTAGCGCTTGGCTTTCTCCGCTGCGAGGCCGAAGTTCAGGCGGTCGCCTGTGTAGTTTTTGACGATCAGCAGGCAGCCGCGATCGCCGGTCACTGCGACAATGGCGTTCAGTACCGCGTCCACGCTTGGCGAGGCAAAGACATCGCCGCAAACGGCAGCGGTGAGCATCCCTTTGCCGACAAAGCCCGCATGGGCCGGTTCGTGGCCGGAGCCGCCGCCGGAGATCACCGCCACACGGCTTTTACTCCAGTCGCTGCGGGCGACCACGCGGATGGCAGGATCAATATCAAGGCGGACAAGGTTGGCGTGAGGGGCGGAGATGACAAGGCCTTCAATGGCGTCGTTGACCAGCTGCTTGCGGTCATTAAAGAAAAATCTGGACATAACTACCTGATAATTTAGTTAACCGTATGCATAGCATAGTCTGCGTAGCAGAGAACGTCGCAAAGTACAGAATTATCGGGGGGGAAATGTCCCCTCTCCAGGGCGGAGAGGGGATGACTTATCAGGAGCGCCGCAGCATCAGCCACAGACTGATGGCAAAGAACGAGGCGCTGGGCAGCAGCGCGCCGATAATCGGCGGGATGCCGTACACCAGGGTCAGCGGGCCGAAGATCTGATCCAGTACATAGAACACGAAGCCGAAGCTGATACCGGTCACCACACGCACGCCCATCGGCACGCTGCGCAGCGGGCCAAAGATAAACGACAGCGCCATCAGCATCATCACCGCCACCGACAGCGGCTGGAAGATCTTGCTCCACATGTTCAGTTCATAGCGCCCGGAATCCTGGCCGCTGGACTTGAGGTATTTCACATAATCCCGCAGGCCGGTGATCGACAGCGCATCCGGATCCAGCGCCACCACGCCCAGCTTGTCCGGCGTCAGGTTAGTTTTCCAGGTGCCGCTCACCGTCTGCGAGCCGGTAACCTGTTTCGGATCGGTCAGATTAGATTCATCCACCTGCGATAAACGCCACACTTTGGCATTGGGATCGAAAGTGGCGGAAGCCGCGTAACGCACCGACTGCAAACGACGCTGATCGTTAAAGCCATAGATGCTGACGCCGCCAAGGGAGGCATCGCCGGTGACGCGCTCAATATAAACAAAGTTATTGCCGTCTTTCGCCCATAAGCCCTGCTGGGTGGAAAGCAGCGAGCCGCCGTACAGCTGCTGCGCGCGGTAGTTACGCGCCATCTGCTCGCCCTGCGGGGCGACCCATTCGCCGATGGCCATGGTCAGCAGCACCAGCGGGATAGCGGTTTTCATCACTGACAGCGCCACCTGCATACGGGTAAAGCCGGAGGCCTGCATCACCACCAGCTCGCTGCGCTGCGCCAGCATCCCCAGCCCCAGCAGCGCGCCTAACAGCGCCGCCATCGGGAAGAAAATCTGAATATCTTTCGGGATACTGAGCACGGTATACATGCCCGCGCCCAGCGCGTCGTAGCTGCCCTGCCCGGCGCGCTTGAGCTGGTCGACAAATTTAATAATTGCGGAAAGCGACACCAGCATGAACAGCGTCATCATGATGGTGGTGAAAATGGTTTTACCGATATAGCGGTCGAGTACGCGAAATGCCTGCATTATACCGCTCCTTTACGCGTGAAACGGGCGCGCAGACGGCGCATCGGCACCGTGTCCCAAAGGTTCAGACCAATCGCCAGCGCCAGATACAGCAGGTTGACGGCCCACATCCAGATCAGCGGATCGATTCGCCCTTTCGCCGCGTTCGACTTCAGCGAGGTTTGCAGCAGGAAGAACACCAGATAGAGCAGCATGGCGGGCAGCATCGACAGCACGCGGCCCTGACGCGGGTTAACCACCGACAGCGGCACCACCATCAGCGCCATCATAAAGACGGTGAAGATCAGCGTTAAGCGCCAGTGCAGCTCGGCGTTGGCACGTTTGTTATCGGTGTTGAGCAGCGTACGCATGTCCATCTGCTCGGTATCGTCCGGATCCAGCGCCACGGCCTGATGGCCGATAATCGCCTGATAGTCCTGGAAGTCGGTGATACGGAAGTCGCGCAGCATCGCCGTGCCTTCAAAGCGCGTGCCCTTATTAAGCGTCACTACCTGCGAGCCGTCTTTTTTCTGCGACAGCTCGCCGGAATCCGCCACCACCACTGACGGGCGGGCATTGCCTTTCGGGCGGATCTGCGCAAGGAAGACGTCGTTAAAGCGGCTGCCGTCCACGCTTTCAATAAAGAGTACGGAGTTGCCGTCGGTGGCTTGCTGGAACTGGCCCTGCGCCAGCGCCGCCATGCCAGGGTTGGCTTTGGCTTCCGCCAGCACCTCATCCTGATGACGCGCCGACCACGGCCCGGCCCACATGACGTTAACCGCCGCCACGATACCGGTCAGCAGCGCGAGGATCATCGCGGCTTTCACCAGCACGGCCTTGCCCAGGCCGCAGGCATGCATCACCGTAATTTCGCTGTCGGTGTAGAGTTTACCCAACGTCATTAACAGCCCGAGGAACAGGCTGAGCGGCAGGATCAGCTGCGCCATTTCAGGCACGCCTAAGCCCAGTAAAGAGAGCACCAGGTTTGTCGGGATCTCACCGTCCACCGCCGCGCCGAGGATCCTGACCAGCTTCTGACAGAAGAAAATCAGAAGCAGGATGAATAGGATCGCCAACTGGCTTTTGAGCGTCTCCCGCACCAAATATCTTATGATTATCACTTTAAATACGCCCGTAAAAACCCGTTTTTTGCAGGAAAATCGCTTGTTTCATGGCTTAAACGTCATTTATTCTCTTGAGTCGTTGAAATCATCGCTAAGATAACAAAACTCAGCGGATTCGCGGTTTAGAATAAGTTCTGACGTGTTGAACCGTAATAACGTTAAGATTAACACGAAGTCACCGCAACAGCGGACATGAGTTACGAAAGCTTGCAATTCTATCCGTAGCCATGGCTGTTGTCTTTAAGATTCAGGAGCGTAGTGCATGGAGTTCAGTGTAAAAAGCGGTAGCCCGGAGAAACAGCGGAGTGCCTGCATCGTTGTTGGCGTATTTGAACCACGCCGACTTTCTCCCATCGCCGAACAACTCGATAAAATAAGCGATGGCTATATCAGCGCGCTGCTGCGTCGCGGCGAACTGGAAGGCAAACCGGGACAAACGTTATTGCTTCACCATGTTCCTAATGTGCTTTCCGAACGTATTCTGCTGATCGGCTGTGGTAAAGAGCGCGAGCTGGATGAGCGTCAGTATAAGCAGGTCATTCAGAAAACGATAAATACCCTGAATGATACCGGCTCCATGGAAGCGGTCTGCTTCCTGACCGAACTGCACGTTAAAGGCCGCAATACGTACTGGAAAGTACGCCAGGCGGTGGAGACGGCAAAAGAGACGCTGTACAGCTTCGATCAGCTGAAAACCACAAAAAGCGAGCCGCGCCGTCCACTGCGTAAAATGGTGTTCAACGTGCCGACCCGCCGTGAACTGACCAGCGGCGAGCGCGCTATTCAGCACGGACTGGCGATTGCCGCCGGTATTAAAGCGGCGAAAGATCTCGGCAATATGCCGCCAAACATCTGTAATGCCGGTTATCTGGCTTCCCAGGCGCGCCAGCTGGCGGACTCCTTCAGCCAGAACGTCGTCACCCGCGTGATTGGCGAGCAGCAGATGCGCGAGCTGGGTATGCACTCTTATCTGGCGGTGGGTCAGGGTTCCCAGAATGAATCCCTGATGTCCGTTATCGAATACAAAGGCAGCAGCGACGAAGACGCGCGTCCGATTGTGCTGGTGGGTAAAGGCCTGACCTTTGACTCCGGCGGTATCTCCATCAAACCTGCCGAAGGCATGGACGAGATGAAGTACGACATGTGCGGCGCGGCGGCGGTGTACGGCGTCATGCGGATGGTGGCGGAACTCCAGCTGCCGATTAACGTCGTGGGCGTGCTGGCGGGCTGTGAAAACATGCCTGGCGGGCGCGCTTATCGTCCGGGTGATGTGCTGACCACTATGTCCGGTCAGACGGTGGAAGTCCTGAACACCGACGCCGAAGGCCGCCTGGTGCTGTGCGACGTGCTGACCTACGTTGAACGTTTTGATCCGGAAGCGGTGATCGACGTGGCGACCCTCACCGGCGCCTGTGTCATCGCGCTGGGCCATCACATCACCGGTCTGTTGTCGAACCACAATCCGCTGGCGCACGAACTGATCAGCGCCTCCGAACAGGCGGGCGACCGCGCGTGGCGTCTGCCGATGGCCGATGAGTTCCAGGAACAGCTGGAATCTAATTTTGCCGATATGGCGAACATTGGCGGCCGTCCTGGCGGGGCGATCACCGCGGGCTGCTTCCTGGCGCGCTTCACCCGTAAATATAACTGGGCGCACCTGGACATCGCCGGCACCGCATGGCGCTCCGGCAAAGCCAAAGGCGCGACCGGTCGTCCGGTGGCGCTGCTGTCGCAGTTCCTGCTCAATCGCGCGGGTTTTAACGGCGACGAGTGATGTAAAGTGCCGGGTGGCGGCTTCGCCTTACCCGGCCTACACGCCACTCAACCGTAGGCCGGGTAAGCGTGCGCCACCCGGCTTCACATTTAAATCCATCAAAGAAGCCCCATATCATGAAAAACGCGACGTTCTACCTTCTGGACAATGACGACACCGTAGATGGCCTCAGCGCCGTTGAACAACTGGTGTGTGAAATTGCCGCGGAACGTTGGCGCAACGGCAAGCGCGTGCTGATCGCCTGCGAGGATGAGCAACAGGCGATCCGTCTTGACGAGGCCCTGTGGGCGCGTCCGGCGGAGAGTTTTGTGCCGCATAATCTGGCGGGTGAAGGACCACGGGGCGGCGCGCCGGTGGAGATCGCCTGGCCGCAAAAACGCAACAGCAGCCCGCGCGATCTGTTAATCGCTTTACGCGTTAACTTTGCAGATTTTGCCACCGCTTTCACAGAAGTGGTAGACTTCGTCCCCTACGAAGAAACTTTGAAACAACTGGCTCGCGAGCGCTATAAAGCCTATCGCCTGGCTGGTTTTAACCTGAATACGGCAACCTGGAAATAATGGAAAAGACATATAACCCACAAGATATCGAACAGCCGCTTTACGAGCACTGGGAGCAGCAGGGCTATTTCAAACCGAATGGCGATGAAAGCCAGGAAAGCTTCTGCATCATGATCCCGCCGCCGAACGTCACCGGCAGTTTGCATATGGGTCACGCCTTCCAGCAAACCATCATGGATACCCTGATCCGCTACCAGCGTATGCAGGGCAAAAATACCCTGTGGCAGGTGGGTACCGACCACGCCGGTATCGCCACGCAGATGGTGGTTGAGCGCAAAATTGCCGCCGAAGAAGGTAAAACCCGCCACGATTATGGCCGCGATGCCTTTATCGAAAAAATCTGGCAGTGGAAAGCGGAATCCGGCGGCACTATTACCCGTCAGATGCGTCGCCTCGGTAACTCCGTGGACTGGGAGCGCGAGCGCTTCACCATGGACGAAGGCCTGTCCAACGCCGTAAAAGAAGTCTTCGTGCGCCTGTATAAAGAAGATCTGATTTACCGTGGCAAACGCCTGGTAAACTGGGATCCGAAACTGCGCACCGCGATTTCCGATCTGGAAGTGGAAAACCGCGAGTCGAAAGGCTCCATGTGGCACATCCGCTATCCGCTGGCTGACGGCGCGAAAACTGCTGACGGTAAAGATTACCTGGTGGTCGCCACTACCCGTCCGGAAACCCTGCTGGGCGATACCGGCGTGGCGGTTAACCCTGAAGATCCGCGTTATAAAGATCTGATCGGCAAATTCGTCATGCTGCCGCTGGTGGATCGTCGCATCCCGATTGTCGGCGATGAGCACGCGGACATGACCAAAGGCACCGGCTGTGTGAAGATCACCCCGGCGCACGATTTTAACGACTACGAAGTGGGTCGTCGTCACCAGCTGCCGATGATCAACATCCTGACCTTTGACGGCGACATTCGTGACGTAGCCGAAGTGTACGACACCAAAGGCAACGAATCCGACGTTTACTCAGGCGCGATCCCGGCGCAGTTCCAGAAGCTGGAACGTTTTGCTGCCCGTAAAGCGGTAGTGGCGGCGGTTGACGCCCTCGGCCTGCTCGAAGAGATCAAACCGCACGATCTGACCGTGCCTTACGGCGACCGCGGCGGCGTGGTGATCGAGCCGATGCTGACCGACCAGTGGTATGTCCGTGCCGACGTGCTGGCGAAACCGGCGGTGGAAGCGGTAGAAAACGGCGATATCCAGTTTGTGCCGAAGCAGTACGAAAACATGTACTTCTCCTGGATGCGCGACATTCAGGACTGGTGTATCTCCCGCCAGCTGTGGTGGGGTCACCGTATTCCGGCATGGTACGACAACGACGGCAACGTCTACGTTGGCCGCAGCGAAGAAGAAGTGCGCAGCGAAAACAACCTCTCTGCGGACGTTGCCCTGCGCCAGGACGAAGACGTGCTGGACACCTGGTTTTCCTCCGCGCTCTGGACCTTCTCCACCCTCGGCTGGCCGGAAAACACTGACGCGCTGCGCCAGTTCCACCCGACCTCCGTGATGGTGTCCGGCTTCGACATTATCTTCTTCTGGATCGCGCGCATGATCATGATGACCATGCACTTCATCAAAGATGAAAACGGCAAGCCGCAGGTACCGTTTAAAACCGTCTATATGACCGGTCTTATCCGCGATGACGAAGGCCAGAAGATGTCCAAATCCAAGGGCAACGTCATTGACCCGCTGGATATGGTGGACGGGATCTCCCTGCCGGATCTGCTGGAAAAACGCACCGGCAACATGATGCAGCCGCAGCTGGCGGAAAAAATCGCTAAGCGTACCGAGAAACAGTTCCCGGACGGCATCGAGCCGCACGGCACCGACGCCCTGCGCTTTACCCTGGCGGCGCTGGCCTCTACCGGCCGCGACATCAACTGGGACATGAAGCGCCTGGAAGGTTACCGTAACTTCTGTAACAAACTGTGGAACGCCAGCCGCTTTGTGCTGATGAACACCGAAGATCAGGATTGCGGCTTCAACGGCGGCGAACTGACGCTGTCGCTGGCGGATCGCTGGATCCTCGCCGAGTTCAACCGTACGGTGAAAGCCTACCGTGAAGCGCTGGACAGCTACCGCTTTGATATCGCCGCGGGCATTCTGTACGAGTTCACCTGGAACCAGTTCTGCGACTGGTATCTGGAGCTGACCAAGCCGGTAATGAACGGCGGTTCCGAAGCGGAACTGCGCGGCACGCGTAATACGCTGGTGACGGTGCTGGAAGGTCTGCTGCGTCTGGCGCACCCGATTATTCCGTTCATCACCGAAACCATCTGGCAGCGCGTGAAAGTGCTGAAAGGCATTACCGCCGACACCATCATGCTGCAACCCTTCCCGCAGTTTGATTCGGCACTGGCAGACGACGCGGCGCTGGCGGATACCGAGTGGCTGAAACAGGCGATTGTCGCGGTGCGTAACATCCGCGCTGAGATGAACCTCTCCCCTGCTAAACCGCTGGCGCTGCTGCTGCGCGGTTGCAGCGATGAGGTTATCCGTCGCGTGACGGAAAACCGCAGCTTCCTGCAAACCCTGGCGCGCCTGGAAAGCATCACCGTGCTGCCTGCTGACGACAAAGGGCCGGTATCGGTCACCAAAATCGTTGACGGTGCCGAACTGTTGATCCCGATGGCGGGTCTGGTGGACAAAGCCGCAGAGCTGGAGCGTCTGGCAAAAGAAGTGGCGAAGATCGAGCAGGAAATCGCGAAAATCGAAAGCAAACTGGGTAACGAAGGTTTTGTGGCGCGCGCGCCGGAAGCCGTGGTTGCCAAAGAGCGCGAACGTCTGGACGGATTTGCCCAGGCCAAAGCGAAGCTGATTGAGCAACAGGGCGTGATCGCCGCGCTGTAAGCGGTTCATCGTGAATAAAAAACCGGGCCGCTGCGCCCGGTTTTTTATGCCTTTTATTGCGTGGCGTTGCGGATGGTCTCCAGCCGCTCCTGCATCGCCGGATGCGTGCTGAGCCAGTCCGGGATCGCCCACTTATCGTCATCCTTGCCCTGCTCGCCCAGCGCGGTGAAAATTTGCAGCATCGCGCTTAACGGTCGTCCCTGGCGCTGCATTTCCGCCAGCGCAAAGCGATCCGCTTCGCTCTCCATACTGCGTGAGAAGCGCATCTCGTTCACCAGCACCGCTGACTGCAACAGGGTATCGCCGATGCCGCTGACGTCGCCCATCACCCACATCAGGGTGATGGAGATCAGCGATGAGCGCACCACCATCTGCATTGAATGCCGGTAACGGTAATGGCCGATCTCATGCAGCATTACGGCGGCCAGCGCATCGTCGCTTTTCGCCAGCCGCACCAGCTGGTCGCTGAGCATCATGGTGCCATCCGGCAGCATTAACGCATTCGCCCCGAGCGGGAAATGCATGATGCGCAGGCGCAGGCCCGTCTGATCGCGCATATCCTGCGGGATCACCGTCCGGAACAGCGTCTGCAACTGCTGCTGGCGCGCCGCGCTCAGTTTGCTCTCCGTCAGGCCCTGCTCTTCCAGATAAGCGGCGCTGTAGCGGCCAAGCTGCTGCTCAACGCTCACCGGTAATTGATGGGCGATAACGCCGCTCAGCCACGGCAGTAGCACCCAGACGTAAAATACCCCCACCAGCACGGTGGCGAGCAGCATCGCCACCACGCCGCGTTTGTGCTGCTCTAAGCGGTGGACCAGCCCCGGACGCCGGTGGCGGAAATACCACTGGCGAAACGCCTTATCGTCACCCGGCGCAAAACGGCCGCCGTCGGCAAAGGTGAGCGACAACGGAATATCTCCCAGCGCCTCTGACACGGTCAGCGCCGCCAGCGGGTACGTCTCGTCGCCGCTATCCCGGTGCAGCGTCACCGCCCCGTCATGCAACGTCAGACGGGCCGCCTCACGGGCAGCCCGACCGGGATACTGATAAAAGCCGCTGAGATCACAGCCCGACATTGATATCCAGCGCCTGCACCAGCTCTTCCGTCACGGCAGCGGGAGCCTGTTCACCGTGGGCGCGTACGGTCAGCAGATCCAGATCCCCTTCCACCTCCAGCGTTTGCAGCAGGTAACGCGCATGACGCACATGAGCAAACGGCGAGGCAATGCCTAAAGAGAAGATAACGATCAGCGCATTGGTGAACAGCAGGCCGAGGTAGGAGGTGAATTTCATGCTGGAGTGCAGACGCAGCGCGCCGCCGTTCAATGTGGTCTGATTTGCCACGTAATTACGGTGCGCCACAATCAGCCAGGCCGCCGCCATCATGCCGCCTGCCAGCGCCACCACATAAGCCAGAATAATCAGGCCTATATTGCTCAGCACCATCATGGCGATCGCATCTTCAGAACCACCGTAGACGCTCGCCTGCATAATGGAGTAAAACATTTTGGCGAAGATCAGCCCAAGAATAATCAGCACCGGCACCACAAAGAGCGCGGCTTTAAAGGCCATTTTGACAAAGGCGTCTTTATTCATGTCGCCTTTGAACGCGGCATCGCCAAAGAAAAGGTTGTTCACGTAGAGGTCGTAAGTCAGCGCGGAATTAATCCCTTGAATGAGGATCGCGCCCGGCACAAAAATCACCACCATCAGCAGAATACCCAGCATCGGGTTGGTGAAAAAATTCACCAGCGACACGATAACAATCAGCGCCGCGAAAGCCAGCAGCGGGAAGCCGAGGAATACCCAGTAGGCGCGACCAACGCGGCAGAGGTAGTTAAAACGCACGCCGCGGTAGCTGGACATAATGGCATTGAAGCGCCAGCTGCGGATAATAATCCACGGCAGCAACGCAATAAACGCCAGCATGATCACCATTCCCAGCACTTCACTTGCCATGAAACAGAGGTAGAAAATAACGATGCCAACAAAGGCGATGATACGACCGACCAGAATTTGCATCGGACGGGCATGATAATCAAAGCGATCGCCCGCCAGTTCGGTATTGCCATAAAAATAACGGTAGGTTCTGACTTTTGCCCAGGCCGAATATATGCCGAGGGTAATAACAGACAAGAAGATATTCACCAGCCATATTGTAAAATAGTTGCCGCCATCCCCGTGAAACTTGATTTGATGACGCTGTGTTTTAGTTAAGGAATCCATACTTTTTCGTCCTGAAATGAATGATTAAAACCCTTATTACAAGGGGTAATTAACGTCACGCAGCACAATGTACTGCGCTGAACTTCATTGCCGTATACCGGCAATAAAATGGAAAAGTGTTAATGCAGGCTTTTATTTTTCATCCCGCGAGGTCTGTTTTATAGTGGGGGCTTGTCCAAAGACTTTTACTGTCCCACGTTTCCAGGTTATCCCATGCAGAATAATGCACTCAGTATGACAGGCGAATTACGGCTTCGCCCTCTCCAGGAAAAAGATAATCCGGCCATTGCCCGCGTGATCCGCGAGGTTTCGGCTGAATTCGGACTCACGGCGGATAAAGGCTACACCGTGGCCGATCCTAATCTGGACGCGTTGTTCCAGCTCTACAGCCAGCCACGCCATGCTTACTGGGTGGTGGAGCAGGACGGCCAGGTAGTGGGGGGCGGTGGTATCGCGCCGCTGACCTGTAGCGATCCGGACATTTGCGAACTGCAAAAAATGTATTTCCTGCCGGGCATTCGCGGTAAAGGCCTGGCGCGCCAGCTCGCCCTTTCTGCCCTGGATTTCGCCCGTGAGCAGGGTTTTACCCGCTGCTACCTCGAAACCACGGCCTTTCTGAAAGACGCCATTGCCTTATATGAGCGTCTGGGCTTTGCGCATATCGACGCGCCGCTGGGCTGCACCGGGCACGTGGACTGCGAAGTCCGCATGCTGAAGACGCTGTGACGACACTTCCCCTCATCCGGAATGAGGGGAATTTAAACCGGCACGCCGCTGTGAAAGCGGAACTCCGTATCCGGCGTCGAAATCAATGCCGCTTCCACCTCGCCAAAATGCCGGATGCGGGGCGTAATATCTTCCGCAGAAACCTGCTGCGCCAGCGTCAGATAATCTTCGTAATGGCGCGCCTCCGATCGCAGCAGCGACAGGTAAAATTTCTGCAAATCCTCATCCAGAAAGGGCGCCAGGGCGGCAAAACGTTCGCAGGAGCGCGCTTCGATATAGGCCCCGCAAATCAGTTTATCGATCAGCGTTAGCGGCTCGTGCGTGCGCACAGCTTTCAGCATCCCTTTGGCATACCGGCTGGCGGTGATTTTGACGTAGGGGATGTTACGCAACATCATCGCTTCGCGCACCTGCCAGAAATGGTGCAATTCTTCTTTAATCAGCAGCACCATACTGTCGATGAGCATCCGCCCCCAGGGATCGTCCGTCTGCGGCATCACGCTTTTGCCAATCTGCTTATGCAGGGCGAGGAAATCCGGCTCCGGCCCTTCGCGGAAGGTAAAGGCTTCATAGGGTTTAAGCCAGTCGAGCAGCGTGTCGCCGCCGCTTTTGTCCGCCACGTATTTGCGTACCAGCAGCATGGCCGTTTGCGCCGCCTTCAGTTCGCAAACCAGGTGATCGGTTAACAGCAGCGGCAGATTAGCCGGATCGCGCGCGCGATCGATCCACGCCTGCGGCGTCGGGCAGTGCAGAAACTGGTGTATCGGGGAGAGTATGTGCGGGTAATCCATGGAAATCCTTGCTGTGCGGCAGCGGGCGCCGCCGCACGTCTTACTTAGTGGCGAACGCCGTCGTCGTCTTCGTCCAGCAGATCTTCATCGTCGTCGCCTTCTTCGCCGTTAGGATCCTCGTAGTAGGTGCCCCAGCCGTCGTATTCAACGTCGAATTTTTCTGCCAGCGTCATCAGTTGCTCAACCTGCGCATCAATCAGCTCTGCCTTGAGTGCGGATTCGCTGAGGATGTCACAGCAGATCACCACTTCGCCTTCTTCCACTTCCAGCTCTTCCGGCTCGGTGACTTCATAACCCAGTTTGAACGCCTCGACCGCCACTTTCTCCAGCGTTTCGAAATCGTCAGCGGAAAGATGATGCTCGATGGTGTACAGCGCGTCAGGATCGCTGCCGTCTTCCAGCAGTTCTTCAATAATCAAACGCGTTTCTTCGCGTTGCTCTTCCAGTTGCTCCGGGTTTGCCATGGATCGTTCCTCATAATGTGCGGCAGATACTCTTATTTTCACACACCGCTGACAATGCCTCCACTCCTGACCGAAAAGATTTGTTAAACAGGGTTGCAAATGAATATTTACACATATAAAGTGAATTTTAATTCAATAAGTGGCCTAAGCCATGTGAGGGAAATATGTCTGCATTATTCCGGAAGCACTTTCTTAAACTGCTCGATTTTACACCCGCTGAAATCCACACCCTGCTGGCGCTCGCCGCACAACTGAAAGCCGATAAGAAAAAAGGTAAAGAAGTACAGAAGCTTACTGGTAAAAACATCGCGCTCATCTTCGAAAAAGACTCAACCCGCACCCGATGCTCTTTCGAAGTTGCCGCATTTGACCAGGGCGCGCGCGTCACCTATCTCGGCCCTGCCGGTAGTCAGATTGGGCATAAAGAATCAATTAAGGATACCGCCCGCGTGCTGGGACGCATGTACGACGGCATTCAGTACCGGGGTTTCGGGCAGGAAGTTGTTGAAACGCTGGCAGAATATGCTGGCGTGCCGGTATGGAACGGCCTGACCAACGAATTCCACCCGACGCAATTGCTGGCGGATCTGCTCACCATGCAGGAGCATCTGCCGGGCAAAGCCTTTAATGAGATGACGCTGGTATATGCCGGTGATGCGCGTAACAACATGGGCAATTCGATGCTGGAAGCGGCCGCGCTGGTTGGCCTGGATCTGCGTCTGGTCGCGCCCAAAGCCTGCTGGCCGGACGCGAGCCTGGTGGCCGAGTGCACGGCGCTGGCGGTGAAAAACGGCGGCAATATCACGCTGACGGAAGATGTCGCCGCGGGCGTGAAAGGCGCTGACTTTATCTATACCGACGTCTGGGTATCGATGGGCGAAGCCAAAGAGAAGTGGGCGGAGCGCATTGCACTACTGCGCGGCTACCAGGTGAACCGCCAGATGCTGACGCTGACCGGCAATTCGCAGGTGAAATTCCTGCACTGCCTGCCCGCGTTTCATGACGATCAGACCACGCTCGGC
This sequence comes from Enterobacter sp. K510, assembly GCF_055804875.1. NCBI lineage: Bacteria > Pseudomonadati > Pseudomonadota > Gammaproteobacteria > Enterobacterales > Enterobacteriaceae > Enterobacter > Enterobacter sp. K510. The sequence goes on from NZ_JBNRLQ010000006.1 coordinate 346,123, forward strand.
AAGCAGATGGCGGAGACCTATGGCCTTCGTGGCGGCATGGAAGTCACCGACGAGGTGTTTGAATCGGCAAACAGCGTGGTGTTTGATCAGGCGGAAAACCGTATGCACACCATTAAAGCGGTGATGGTGGCGACCCTGGCGGAATGATGTATCGCCCGGCGGCGCAAGCTTGCCGGGCCTACGATTACCATCGATGTTGAAGATGTTGTAGGCCGGGTAAGGCGTAGCCGCCACCCGGCAAATCAGTGAACCATCCGCACCGTAGGCCGGGTAAGGCGTAGCCGCCACCCGGCAAAACAGTGAACCATCCGCACCGTAGGCCGGGTAAGGCGCAGCCGCCACCCGGCAACACCATTATGCCACCAGCAGTTTCACCACCACTTTACGCACCGGCGCGGCCTCGCCTACGGCGCACAGCGGTTTATGCACTTCCCCCGGATAGAACACCACAAAATCCCCTTCGCTCAGCACCACCGTTTTTTCCTGCTCGCCTGCCGGTAAAAACGCGATGTCCTTATCCGCCAGCCAGTCGGTATCCGGCGTACCGTTCGGCAGGGTGCTGAAGGTCATTCCTTCCTGCCCCTTCAGCACGATCTGAATATCCAGATAGCGCGCGTGATACTCGGCGCGGCGCTCGGCGAACGGCTGCGTCATATCGTCAGACACCAGATAAAACAGGCGCGAGCCATCAATATCATGCTTCCCGGTCGGGGTTGCGTCCGTAACGTGCTGCTTAACGTAGTCGATAGCCTGTGCCAGTTCCTGCGGCAGCCAGGACTGAAGATTATGGATGTTGCCAACGATCATGATGAACTCCTCACATAAAACACCGTTTCATTTTTATGTGTTATACGAAAAATCCTTTTGCTGCACCACCTCTAAATGGAAAAGGTTTGCGATAACGCATGTTTATCGGCAAGCCTGTTACCAGACTGTTAACGCTGCGTCCTGGCATATGCAGTAATACTGCATAACTTTTTGCGCCGGCTTTGCGCCTTGCTCTGCAACCTGCTGAAAATACTGTGCTTATCAAAAAAACCACTTCCCGCTCACACTTTGCCGTACGGCATATTCAGGCGCACGATTTCATATTTATTTTTTAATTCGACTTAATGCCGCAATAATTTATTAGCCATTTTGCATAGTCATGCGAAAACATATATTTTATCCATAAATTTCAACAGGATAGACAAAGAAGAATTAATAACCCAACGTACAAAATATTAACAACCAAAAATAATGACAGCAATTAATGCGTAGCAATGCACCGCTTTAAAATAGCCATTTGAGTATTCTCTGATGCCCGTCATGCAATAAGAAATAAACCTCAGCAGTGCCGGTTTCACGTGAGCAATATCACATTATTAATAGCGACAGCCATTAGTATTACCGCCGAATTCACCTGAACACGAAGGGTTATGAAAATAGTCTTTTCATAACGCTGGCCCCTTTATTTCTAAAAAAGTGCAAGGAATAAATATGGAAAAGCATTATGTCGGTTCTGAAATTGGCCAATTGCGTAGCGTGATGTTGCATCGCCCCAATCTTAGCCTGAAAAGACTGACGCCATCGAATTGCCAGGAGTTGTTATTTGATGACGTGTTATCGGTTGAGCGTGCAGGCGAGGAGCACGATATTTTTGCCACTACGCTGCGCGATCAGGGCGTGGAAGTGTTACTGCTCACCGATCTGCTCACCCAGACGCTGGACGTCCCGGACGCCAAAGGCTGGCTGCTGCAAACCCAGGTGTCGGATTACCGCCTCGGGCCTGCCTTTGCCGCCGACGTGCGCGGCTGGCTGGCGGATATGCCGCATCGCGAACTGGCGCGACGTTTAAGCGGCGGCCTGACCTACGGCGAAATACCGGCCTTTATCAAAAATATGGTGGTGGATACCCATCCGGCGAATGACTTTATTATGAAGCCGCTGCCTAACCATTTATTTACCCGCGATACCTCCTGCTGGATCTATAACGGCGTGTCTATTAACCCGATGGCGAAACCGGCGCGTCAGCGGGAAACCAATAATCTGCGCGCAATTTATCGCTGGCATCCACAGTTTGCCGACGGCGATTTTATTAAATATTTCGGCGATGAAAACATTAATTATGACCATGCCACCATCGAAGGCGGTGACGTATTAGTCATTGGCCGCGGCGCGGTATTAATCGGTATGTCGGAACGCACCACTCCGCAGGGGGTGGAATTCCTCGCCAGCGCCCTGTTTAAACATCGCCAGGCCGAGCGGGTGATCGCCGTGGAACTGCCGAAGCACCGCTCCTGTATGCACCTCGATACCGTGATGACCCATATCGACGTCGATACCTTCTCCGTCTACCCGGAAGTGGTGCGCAAAGACGCCCAGTGCTGGACGCTGACCCCGGACGGACGCGGCGGCATCAGCCGTTTACAGGAGCCTGGCCTGTTGCCTGCACTGGAAAAAGCCCTGGGCGTGACGCAGATCCGCCTGATCACCACCGGCGGCGACGCCTTTGAAGCGGAGCGCGAGCAGTGGAACGACGCCAATAACGTGCTGACCCTGCGCCCCGGCGTGGTGGTGGGCTATGAACGCAACATCTGGACCAACGAAAAATACGATAAGGCAGGCATCACCGTGCTGCCGATCCCCGGCGACGAACTGGGCCGCGGTCGCGGCGGCGCGCGCTGCATGAGCTGCCCGCTTGAACGCGACGGCATTTAAGGAGACGCCCATGCAACTGAAACCCACTCTCGTCGTCGCCCTCGGCGGCAATGCGCTGTTAAAACGCGGCGAGCCGCTGGAAGCCGACATTCAGCGCAAAAATATCCTGCTCGCGGCGCAGACCATCGCCCGACTGACTCATGACTGGCGCGTGGTGCTGGTGCACGGCAACGGGCCGCAGGTTGGCCTGCTGGCGCTGCAAAACAGCGCCTATGACAAGGTTACGCCCTACCCGCTGGATGTGCTGGGCGCGGAAAGCCAGGGAATGATCGGCTACATGCTGCAACAGGCGCTGAAAAACCTGCTGCCGCAGCGGGAGATCAGCGTGCTGCTCACGCAGGTGGAAGTGGACGCTGCCGATCCGGCCTTCCGCCAGCCGACCAAATACATCGGCCCGGGGTATGACGAAGCCCAGGCCGCCGCGCTGAAAGCGGAAAAAGGCTGGACCTTCAAAGCCGACGGGAATTATTTCCGCCGCGTGGTGCCCTCGCCGCAGCCCCGGCGCATCGTCGAGCGCGATGCCATTAACGCGCTGATCGGCCGTGACCATCTGGTGATCTGCAACGGCGGCGGCGGCGTGCCGGTGGTGGAGAAAGCCGACGGCTACCACGGCATCGAGGCGGTGATCGACAAAGATCTCTCCGCGGCTCTGCTGGCGCGGCAGATCGAAGCCGATGCGCTGCTGATCCTCACCGACGCCGATGCGGTCTATGTCGGCTGGGGCACGCCAGCCCAGCGCCCGCTCACCCAGGTCACGCCAGAACAGCTTAACGGAATGACCTTTGATGCCGGATCCATGGGACCGAAAGTCGCCGCCTGTTGCCGTTTTGTCGACGAGTGCCACGGCATCGCCGGGATAGGCGCGCTGACGGACGGCCCGGCGATCCTCGCCGGTGAGAAAGGTACGTTGATCCGGCATTAATTTTGAGTCCTTTTGCCTGATGGCGCTGCGCTTATCAGGCCTACAGACCGTAGGCCGGATAAGGCGAAGCCGCCATCCGGTGCAAATAAACACGAAAAGGAATTAGCTATGTCCCACTCCCTGAAAAACCGCAATTTCCTCAAGCTGCTGGACTACACCCCGGCGGAGATCCAGTCGCTTATCGATCTGGCTATCGAACTGAAAGCCGCCAAAAAAGCCGGACGTGAAAAGCCAACCCTGACCGGGAAAAACATCGCGCTGATTTTTGAAAAAACCTCCACCCGCACCCGCTGCGCCTTTGAAGTGGCGGCCTTCGATCAGGGCGCGCAGGTCACCTATATCGGCCCGTCCGGTTCGCAGATCGGCCACAAAGAGTCGATGAAAGACACCGCCCGCGTGCTGGGCCGCATGTATGACGGCATTGAATACCGCGGCTACGGACAGGCCATTGTGGAAGAGCTGGGCGAGTTCGCGGGCGTGCCGGTATGGAACGGCCTGACCAACGAATTTCACCCCACGCAGATCCTCGCCGACCTGATGACCATGCTGGAACACGCGCCGGGCAAAACCCTGCCGGAACTAAGCTTCGCCTATCTGGGGGATGCCCGTAACAACATGGGCAACGATCTGATGGTGGGCGCGGCGAAAATGGGCATGGACATCCGTCTGGTGGCGCCCCGCGCCTTCTGGCCGGAAGAGGCGCTGGTGGCGCAGTGTCGCGCTATCGCCAGTGAAACCGGCGCGCGCATCATGCTGACGGAGGACGTCGAAGAAGGCGTCAACGGCGTTGATTTTCTCTACACCGACGTCTGGGTGTCGATGGGCGAACCGAAAGAGGCCTGGGCCGAGCGCGTCAGCCTGATGAAACCTTATCAGGTCAACAGCGCCGTCGTGAAAGCCACCGGTAATCCGCACGTCAAATTTATGCACTGCCTGCCCGCGTTCCACAACGAGCACACCACCATGGGCCGGGAAATCGAAATCGCCTACGGGCTGAAAGGGCTGGAAGTCACCGAAGAGGTGTTTGAGTCGGCGAACTCCATCGTTTTCGACGAAGCAGAAAACAGAATGCACACCATTAAAGCGGTCATGGTGGCGACACTCGGCGAGTAATTATCCGGGCGCGCCGGTGAACTGGCGCGCCCGCACAGGGAGATCACCCCATGGGCAAATTCAAATTTCCTTCCGCTTACACCATTTTATTTATCCTCATCGCGCTGGTCGCCGCCCTGAGCTGGATCGTCCCCGCCGGGCAGTATCAGATGATGATGAACGAGACCCTCGGCAAAGAAGTGCCGGTGGCCGGCACCTACGCGCAGGTCGCCGCCCATCCGCAGGGGCTGGTTGCCGTGCTGATGGCCCCCATCGGCGGGCTGTACGATCCCATCACCGGCCAGGCGGGCGCGATAGACGTGGCGCTCTTTATTCTGATCATCGGCGGCTTTCTGGGGATCGTCACCAAAACCGGGGCGATCGATGCCGGGATCGCCCGCGTCACCCTGAAACTGCACGGCCACGAAGAGTGGATGATCCCGATCCTGATGGGCCTGTTCGCTGCGGGCGGCACCATCTACGGCATGGCGGAAGAGTCGCTGCCGTTTTACACCCTGCTGGTGCCGGTGATGCTGGCGGCGCGTTTTGATCCGGTGGTGGCTGCTTCAACCATTCTGCTTGGCGCGGGGATCGGCACGCTCGGATCCACCATCAATCCCTTTGCCACGGTGATCGCCGCCAACGCCGCCGGGATCCCCTTTACCAACGGCATCTTACTGCGCGTGCTATTGCTGGCGGTAGGCTGGCTGATCTGCGTGGCCTGGGTGATGCGTTATGCGCGTAAAGTACGCCTGGATCCGGCCTGCTCGATCGTGGCTGATAAGATTGACGAAAACCGCGCGCATTTTCTTGGCGATAAGCCGCAGGAGATGCTGGAATTCACCCCGGTGCGCAAACTTATCCTCGTGATCTTCGCCCTCGCCTTCGCAGTGATGATCTACGGCGTGGCGGTGCTCGGCTGGTGGATGGCGGAGATCTCGGCGGTGTTTCTGGCGGCGGCGATTATCGTCGGGCTGATCGCCCGCATGAGCGAAGAGGAGCTGACCTCCACCTTTATCAACGGCGCGCGGGATCTGCTCGGCGTGGCGCTGATCATCGGCATCGCGCGCGGCATCGTGGTGATCATGGACAAAGGCATGATCACCCATACCATTCTGCACAGCGCCGAAGGGCTGGTGAGCGGGCTGTCCACCGTCGCCTTTATCAATGTCATGTACTGGCTGGAAGTGGTGCTCTCTTTTCTGGTGCCGTCGTCCTCGGGTCTGGCGGTGCTGACCATGCCGATCATGGCCCCGCTGGCGGATTTCGCTAACGTCAATCGCGATCTGGTGGTTACGGCCTACCAGTCCGCCTCCGGCATTGTGAATCTGATCACACCCACCTCTGCCGTTGTGATGGGCGGCCTGGCCATTGCGCGCGTACCTTATGTGCGTTACCTGAAGTGGGTTGCGCCCTTGCTGTTGATCCTGACGGTGGTGATCACCGTTGTGTTAAGTCTTGGCGCCCTGCTCTAGTTTTCGCCGGATGGCGCGCGCCACCGGGCATTTTGGCAACTAACTGGAATAAAACGATGAAGGAATACGCAGAATGCACCGCCAGAGAGCAACTTCAGCTCGCTGTCTGCCAGCGTCTTATTGTGGAGAAAAGCTATTTATCGCAGGAGGCGATCCGCCGCGATTTACAGCTGCATGGTTTTGACAGCATCAGTCAGTCCACCGTTTCGCGGCTGTTAAAGCTGCTGGGCGTGATAAAAATTCGCAACGCGAAAGGACAAAAGATTTATTCCGTGAATCCACAGTTACGCCCGGCACCCGATGCCGCGCGATCCGTGTCGGAAATGGTGGTCAGCGTCGAACACAACAGCGAGTTTATCCTTATCCATACCGCCGCCGGATACGGGCGCGCCGTCGCCAGGATACTGGATTACCATGCGATCCCGGACATCCTTGGCGTGGTGGCGAGCAGCAGCATTGTCTGGGTCGCGCCACGGGATGTGTCGCGCACGGCGCTGGTGCACAAGCGCGTTAATTATCTATTAAGAATGCATTAATATGCAAAATAACCGTTTGCCTTATACAAATCGTGCATTGAATCACTTGATCCGCAAAAGCAGCTGAGTATAATGCCGGGCAATTTGCCGGGAGGAAAGCATGGTCAACTGCGTACGACATCGCGTCTTACCGCGTCTGAAAACAGACGCAGGCCTGCCGTTTTTCTTCCCGTTGCTCACGATATTCACAGCCCCTCTTATTGAGGGGCTTTTTTTTGCGCAGGCGTCAGGAGAGAACGATGGCTAATCCGCTCTATCAAAAACATATCATTTCCATAAATGATCTCAGTCGCGAAGAACTGGAACTGGTGCTGGCAACCGCCGCCAGACTGAAGGCCACGCCGCAACCGGAGCTGCTGAAGCACAAAGTGATCGCCAGCTGCTTTTTTGAGGCCTCCACGCGCACCCGCCTCTCTTTTGAAACCTCCATGCACCGCTTAGGGGCCAGCGTGGTGGGCTTCTCCGACAGCAGCAACACGTCGCTTGGCAAAAAAGGCGAAACGCTGGCGGACACCATTTCGGTGATCAGCACCTATGTCGATGCGATTGTCATGCGCCACCCGCAGGAGGGCGCGGCGCGGCTGGCGACGGAGTTTTCCGGCGGCATTCCGGTGCTCAACGCCGGGGATGGCTCCAACCAGCATCCGACGCAAACCCTGCTCGATCTGTTCACCATCCAGGAAACCCAGGGCCGCCTGGAAAATCTGAATATCGCGATGGTCGGCGATCTGAAATATGGCCGCACCGTGCACTCGCTGGCGCAGGCGCTGGCGAAATTCAGCGGCAACCGCTTCCTGTTTATCGCGCCTGCCGCGCTGGCGATGCCGCAGTACATTCTTGATATGCTCGACGAAAAGGGCATTGCGTGGAGCGTGCACGGGAGCATCGACGAGGTGATGCCGGAAGTGGACATTCTCTATATGACCCGCGTGCAGAAAGAGCGCCTGGATCCGTCGGAATACGCCAACGTGAAGGCGCAGTTTGTACTGCGCGCCAGCGACTTAACGCATGCGCGCGCCAATATGAAAGTGCTGCACCCGCTGCCGCGCGTGGATGAGATCCACACCGATGTCGATAAAACCCCGCACGCCTGGTACTTCCAGCAGGCCGGTAACGGCATCTTTGCCCGCCAGGCGCTGCTGGCGCTGGTTCTTAATCGCGATTTGGTTCTGTAAGGAGCAATGAGATGACACACGATAACAAACTCCAGGTCGAAGCCATCAAACGCGGCACCGTGATTGACCATATCCCGGCGCAGGTGGGCTTTAAGCTGCTGACGCTGTTCAAGCTGACCGAAACCGATCAGCGCATCACCATCGGCCTGAATTTGCCGTCAGGCGAAATGGGCCGCAAAGATCTGATCAAAATCGAGAACACTTTTCTTACCGATGAGCAGGTGGATCAGCTCTCTTTATATGCGCCGGACGCGACGGTAAACCGCATTGATGAGTATGAAGTGGTGGGAAAATCGCGCCCGAAACTGCCGGAGCGCATCGACGCCGTGTTGGTGTGCCCGAACAGCAACTGCATCAGCCATGCCGAACCGGTTTTCTCCAGTTTTGCAGTAAAAAAACGCGCCAGCGACATCGCGCTCAAATGCAAATACTGTGAAAAAGAGTTTTCCCATTATGTGGTGCTGGCCAGCTAATTGAGGTTGGTAATGGGTTCTGCGCTGCCTATAATGGCGCGGAACCCCTTATTTTCGCTGTTATTCAGGAGAAATCATGACTAAAACCATCGCGACGGAAAATGCACCAGCAGCCATTGGTCCTTATGTTCAGGGTGTTGATCTGGGCAGTATGATCATCACTTCCGGGCAGATCCCGGTGGATCCGAAAACCGGCACCGTGCCGGACGACGTTTCCGCCCAGGCGCGTCAGTCGCTGGAAAATGTGAAAGCTATCGTTGAAGCAGCGGGCCTGAAAGTGGGCGACATCGTGAAAACGACAGTGTTTGTGAAAGATCTGAACGATTTCGCCACCGTTAACGCCACCTATGAAGCGTTCTTTACCGAGCATAACGCCACCTTCCCTGCGCGGTCCTGCGTCGAAGTGGCGCGTCTGCCGAAAGATGTGAAGATTGAAATCGAAGCGATTGCGGTACGCCGTTAAAGCATCGTTGCCCGGCGGCGCTACGCTTGCCGGGCCTACGTCTAACCTGTAGGCCGGGTAAGCGTAGCGCCACCCGGCAAACAGGTTAAAGCACAACTCCCCTCACTGCCACCCGTACCGGCGGCTGTAAAATCCTTTCACCAGCTGCGTCAACGCCATATACCCCAGCAAAATCCCCGCCAGCCACGGGAAGTACGCCAGCGGCAGCGCCTGGAGTTGCAGATAGCTTGCCAACGGCGAGAACGGCAGCCCGATGCCCAATACCATCACTACCGCCGTCATCAGCAGCAGCGGCCAGGCGGCGCGACTCTGGAAGAAGGGCACGCGGCGGGTGCGGATCATATGCACAATCAGCGTCTGCGACAGTAGCCCCACCACAAACCAGCCGGACTGGAACAGCGTCTGCGCTTCCGGCACGTTGGCGTGGAACACCCACCACATCACACAGAACGTCAGAATGTCGAAGATCGAACTGATCGGCCCAAAGAACAGCATAAAGCGCCCCAGATCGGCGGGGTTCCAGCGCTGTGGCTTCTGGATCTGCTCATCGTCGACGTTATCAAAGGGGATCGCCACCTGTGACACATCGTACAGCAGGTTCTGGATCAGTAAGTGCAGCGGCAGCATGGGTAAAAATGGCAGAAATGCGCTCGCCACCAGCACGCTGAACACGTTGCCGAAGTTAGAACTGGCGGTCATTTTGATGTACTTGAGCATATTGGCAAAAGTACGACGCCCTTCGATCACGCCTGCTTCCAGCACCATCAGGCTCTTTTCCAACAGAATGATGTCGGCGGCTTCGCGGGCGATATCCACCGCACCGTCCACGGAAATGCCAATGTCCGCTGCCCGCAGCGCCGGGGCATCGTTGATGCCGTCGCCCATAAAGCCCACCACATGCCCTTCACGTTTTAGCAGCGTGACGATGCGCTCTTTGTGCATCGGCGTCAGACGGGCGAACAGCGTGGTGCGCTGCGCCAGCGCCGCCAGCTCGTCATCGCTTAACCCTTCGATATCGCTGCCGGTCACCACCTCGCCCGCGTTCAGCCCGACGTCGTGGCACACTTTCGCCGCCACCAGCTCGCTGTCGCCGGTAAGGATTTTCACCGTGATGCCGCTGGCGTGCAGCGCCTTCAGCGCCGGTGCGGTGCTCTCTTTCGGCGGATCGAGAAAGGCGATATAGCCTTCAAGGATCAGGTCTGACTCATCGGAACGCTGATAATCCCCCTGCCGCGCCGCGAGGTATTTGCTGGCCACCGCCACCACGCGCAGGCCCTGACGGTTCAGGGTTTGGGTGACGCGCTCGATGCGGCGCAGCATAGCCTGATCCAGCGCTGTCACCTCGCCGTTATGCCGCACATGGCTACAGACGCTGAGCATCTCCTGCAACGCCCCTTTGCAAATGAGCAAGGGCGCATCCGGCGTTTCCGCCACCACCACCGACATGCGGCGGCGCTCAAAATCAAAAGGGATCTCGTCGATTTTTTGCCAGCGCGTGGAAAGCTCCCGCGCACTGTCTTCGTCCACCCCTTCCAGCACCGCCACATCCAGCAGGTTTTTCAGACCGGTCTGGTAATGGCTGTTCAGCCACGCGGTGTGAAGTACGTGCTTACTAACTTTTCCGGCGATGTCCGTGTGGTTCTCCAGCACGATTTTGTCCTGGGTCAGGGTGCCGGTTTTATCGGTGCACAGGATGTCCATCGCGCCGAAGTTCTGGATGGCGTCCAGATGTTTCACGATCACTTTCTGTTTAGACAGTTTCACCGCGCCGCGTGCCAGCGTCGAGGTGACGATCATCGGCAGCATTTCCGGGGTTAAGCCCACCGCCACCGACAGCGCAAACAGCGCCGCTTCCCACCAGTCGCCTTTGGTGTAGCCGTTAATCAACAGCACCAGCGGCGCCATGACGAGCATAAAACGGATCAGCAGCATACTGACGCGGCTGATGCCTTTCTGGAACGCATTCGGCTCGGTGGGCTGTTCGCTGACGCGCCCGGCCAGCTGACCAAACCAGGTGTTGCCGCCGGTGGCGATGACCATCGCCTGCGCCGTGCCGCTCACCACGTTAGTGCCCATAAAGCACAGGGTGTCGCACTCCAGCGCATTGGTTTGCGCGGCATTACGTGTGACGGCGAACTTCTCCACCGGCAGCGATTCGCCGGTCAGCGAGGCCTGCGCCACGAACAGATCCCGGGCCTGTATCACGCGCAAATCGGCAGGGATCATATCCCCCGCCGCCAGCCGGACAATATCCCCCGGCACCAGTTCTTCCAGCGGCAGTTCGCACCAGGCGCTTTCGCCTTTGTCGTTGATCACCCGCAGCACGGTGGCAGTGTTGCTGACCATCGCTTTCAGCGCGTCGGCGGCGCGGGTGGATCGCGCTTCCTGGATAAAATTGAGCAGCGTGGCGATCGCCACCATCAGGCCGATCACCCCCGCGGCAAACAGATCTTCGGTGGCGTAAGAGATCACGCCGAGCAGCGTCAGCAATAAATTGAACGGGTTGCGATAGCACAGCCACAGGTGCACCCACCAGGGCGATGGCTCCTGCGCCGGAATGCGGTTGTCACCGTGCTTGTCGCGGCTGGCAGTGACTTCCTGGGGGTTAAGCCCTTCAGGATGGCTGCCGAAGCTGCGCCACAGTTGAGACTCATCCATCGCCGCCACGTTAAGGCAGTGATTGCTGAGCGAAGCCGGGATCGGGGTTACGCCTGCGATGGTGGCATCCGGCAGCGGGCTGCGGTCAACCAGACGGCGTGGTAAATGGCGGCTGAGCGCAAAAATGCGCTGCCGGATAAAATTTTTCAGCATAAAAAGTCCCTCTGCGCCCGCAGGCGCAAATGTTATTTTGCAGGGACGTAAAACGTCGCTGCCCTACGCGTCTGGCAAGGCAGCGAGAACTGGCTTACCGGGACGCGGGAAAACTCCCGTCGGGGAGAGGGGTGGGATCAGGATCCATGTTGCCTCCGGTAAAAGTGATAAGGTTTAGTTGCGGCGCATGATAACGTCCCGCAACTAAACCGGACATAAACCAGACTTTGCGCATTGTATTTTGCTTCAGTAGCATTACGCTGATACCGACCCTGACAGGAATGGACGCATGCAAAACCGACTGACAATCAAAGACATCGCCCGCTTAAGCGGCGTGGGTAAATCCACCGTTTCGCGCGTGCTCAATAATGAGAGCGGCGTCAGCGTCCAGACCCGTGAGCGCGTGGAAGCCGTCATGCAACAGCATGGCTTCTCCCCGTCCCGCTCGGCGCGGGCAATGCGCGGCCAGAGCGATAACATCGTGGCGATCATCGTCACGCGCCTCGATTCGCTGTCGGAAAATCTTGCGGTACAGACCATGCTGCCAGCGTTTTACGCCCAGGGTTACGATCCGATCATGATGGAAAGTCAGTTCTCGCCGGCGCTGGTGGAAGAGCATCTTGGCATGTTACGTCGCCGCAATATCGACGGCGTGGTGCTGTTCGGCTTTACCGGCCTCACGGAAACCCTGCTTGCGCCCTGGCAGTCTTCGCTGGTGCTGATGGCGCGGGACGCCAGCGGTTTTGCCTCCGTCTGTTATGACGATGAACGGGCGATCCAGATGCTGCTGGAAAAGCTCTACGCCCAGGGGCACCGGCATATCAGCTATCTCGGCGTACCTGCCAGCGACACCACCACCGGCCAGCGCCGCCACGACGCCTATCTGCATTTTTGCGCACAGCATCAGATGCAGCCCGTCGCCGTGCTGCCGGGCCTGGCCATGAAACAGGGGTATGAGCACGTCGCCCGCGTCTTAACGCCGGACACTACTGCGCTGGTCTGCGCCACTGATACTCTGGCGCTGGGCGCGAGTAAGTACTTACAGGAGCAGCGCATCACCGCCCTGCAACTGGCCAGCGTCGGCAATACGCCGCTGATGAAATTCCTGCATCCGGAAATCGTCACCGTCGATCCCGGCTACGCTGAAGCGGGCCGTATGGCCGCCACCCAGCTGATCGATCAGATCACCGGCCGCGCCGAACCGCGCACCATTATCGTCCCCGCCCGCCTCGGTTAATCTATGCTTGTATGATTTAGTGTGATCCTTAACCGATTTTGGGAACGTTCCCTTTTCGCTTTTGCCGATCCGCAGATACTCTTTCAGCTGTTCCCTACGCATAATTCCAAAACCTCTGTGAGGCTTCACGATGAGCAAAAAAGTAGATCAAGCTGACATCGATAAATTAATCGAGCTGGTTGGCGGACGGGATAACATCGCCACCGTCAGCCACTGTATTACCCGCCTGCGCTTTGTGCTTGATAACCCGGCGAAAGCCGATCCGAAAGCCATTGAAAAACTGAAAATGGTGAAGGGCTGCTTTACCAACGCCGGACAGTTCCAGGTGGTGATCGGCCCCGATGTCGGCGACTACTACAAAGTCCTGCTCGCCACCACCGGTCAGGCTCATGCGGATAAAGAGCACGCCAAACGGGTGGCGCGCCAGAATATGAAATGGTACGAGCAGCTGATCTCGCACTTTGCGGAGATCTTCTTCCCGCTGCTGCCGGCGCTGATCAGCGGCGGTTTGATCCTGGGCTTCCGCAACGTTATCGGCGATCTGCCGATGAGCAACGGCCAGACGCTGGCGCAAATGTCCCCGGCGCTGAAAACCATTTATGACTTCCTGTGGCTGATTGGCGAGGCGATCTTCTTCTACCTGCCGGTGGGGATCTGCTGGTCGGCGGTGAAGAAAATGGGCGGCACGCCGATCCTCGGTATCGTGCTCGGCATTACGCTGGTTTCGCCGCAGTTAATGAACGCTTACTTACTGGGCCAGCAGGTGCCGGAAGCCTGGAACTTTGGCCTGTTCAGCATTGATAAAGTGGGTTACCAGGCGCAGGTCATCCCGGCGCTGCTGGCGGGTCTGGCGCTTGGCTATATTGAATTGCAGCTGAAGCGTATCGTCCCCGCCTACCTCTATCTGGTGGTGGTGCCGGTCTGCTCGCTGCTCCTCGCAGTGTTCCTTGCCCATGCCTTTATCGGCCCCTTTGGTCGTCTGATCGGCGACGGCGTGGCCTTTGCCATGCGCCATCTGATGACCGGCAGCTTCGCCCCGATAGGCGCGGCGCTGTTTGGCTTCCTCTATGCGCCGCTGGTGATCACCGGGGTGCACCAGACTACGCTCGCCATTGATATGCAGATGATCCAGAGCATGGGCGGCACACCGATGTGGCCGCTGATTGCCCTGTCGAACATCGCCCAGGCCTCCGCCGTCGTGGGGATCATCATCGTCAGCCGCAAAGAGAATGAACGTGAGATTTCGGTGCCTGCCGCTATCTCCGCCTTCCTCGGCGTCACCGAACCGGCGATGTACGGTATCAACCTGAAATATCGCTTCCCGATGCTGTGCGCGATGATTGGCTCCTGCCTCGCCGCGCTGCTGTGCGGATTATACGGCGTGATGGCGAACGGCATCGGCGTCGGCGGTCTGCCGGGTATTCTTTCTATCCAGACCGGTTACTGGCAGGTCTACGGCATCGCCATGGTCATCGCCATTGTCGTGCCGTTAGTGCTCACGACCTTTATGTACCAGCGCAAAGCCCGCCAGGGATCGCTACAGATTGTTTGATGCTTCGGGGGCGCGACGGCGCCCCTTTTTACGATCGGGACGACACGATGAATACACTTCCCCACTGGTGGCAGACCGGCGCGATCTACCAGATTTACCCCAAGAGCTTCCAGGACACCACCGGCAGCGGGCGCGGCGATTTACGCGGCGTGACGCAGCGCCTCGACTACCTGAAAATCCTCGGCGTCGACGCCATCTGGCTGACGCCGTTTTATATCTCGCCACAGGTGGATAACGGCTACGACGTGGCGAACTATACCGCCATCGATCCGGGCTACGGCACGCTGGATGATTTTGACGAGATGGTGACGCAGGCACATGCGCGCGGCATTCGCATCGTGCTGGATATGGTGTTAAACCATACCTCCACGCAGCACGCCTGGTTCCGGCACGCGCAGGATCCCGCCAGTCCGTATCGCGAATTTTATATCTGGCGCGACGGCTCGCCGCTGACGCCGCCAAACAACTGGCGCTCCAAGTTTGGCGGCAGCGCCTGGCGCTGGCATGCAGAGAGCGGGCAATACTATCTGCACCTGTTCGCCCCTGAGCAGGCGGATCTGAACTGGGAAAGCCCGCAGGTGCGCGCCGAACTCAAGAAGGTATGTGAATTCTGGGCCGATCGCGGCGTTGACGGGCTGCGTCTTGATGTGGTGAATCTGATTTCCAAAGATCAGGATTTTCCGTCGGATGAGCTGGGGGACGGGCGTCGTTTTTACACCGACGGGCCGCGCGCCCATGAGTATTTGCAGGAGATGAGCCGCGACGTTTTCCGCCCGCGCGGGCTGATGACGGTGGGCGAAATGTCCTCCACCACCCTGGATCACTGTCGGCAGTACGCCGCACAGGATGGCCGCGAACTGTCGATGACCTTTAACTTCCATCATCTGAAAGTGGACTACCCCGGCGGGGAAAAATGGACGCTGGCGGCCCCGGATTTCGTGGCGCTGAAGACGCTGTTCCGCTACTGGCAGCAGGGGATGCATCAGGTGGCGTGGAACGCGCTGTTCTGGTGTAACCACGATCAGCCGCGCATCGTCTCCCGCTTTGGTGATGAGGGGGAATATCGCGTCATCTCGGCGAAAATGCTCGCCATGGTGCTGCACGGTATGCAGGGCACGCCCTATATCTATCAGGGCGAAGAAATCGGCATGACCAACCCGCACTTTACGCGCATCACCGATTACCGCGACGTGGAAAGCCACAATATGTTTGCCGAACGCCGCGCCGCCGGTCAGGACGCCGACCAGCTGCTGGCGATCCTCGCCTCCAAATCCCGCGACAACAGCCGCACGCCGATGCAGTGGGATGCCTCGCCGCACGGCGGCTTTACCCGCGGCGAACCGTGGATCGCACTGTGTGAGAACTATCCGCAGGTGAACGTGGAAGCAGCGCTGCGCGATGCGGACTCGGTGTTCTATACCTACCAGGCGCTGATTGCACTGCGCAAACGCGAACCGGTGCTGACCTGGGGCGATTATGAGGATCTGCTGCCTGCGCATCCGTTCGTGTGGTGTTATCGCCGCCAGTGGCAGGGGCAGACGCTGCTGGTGGTGGCGAATCTGAGCGGGGAGAATCAGGCATGGGAGCCGGAGGAGATGGCGGGCGACTGGCGGGTGGTGATGAGTAATTATGCGGAGGTGGCGCAGGCCCCTGCGAAGGCGGTGTTAAGGCCGTATGAGGCGGTGTGGTGGAGGCAGGGGGAGGCTTAGTTTTAGATGAGGGCAGGTGGAATGTTCCGTTTGGTTTTGGGGGATGTTCGGTGCG